>NZ_JBDNGD010000001.1:0-13456 GCF_041689495.1 Halomonas sp.
CTCCGGCCCCCTGGTTCGCTCCAGCTATCGAGCCGACCGGGTCTTCGAGAAGAATAACCTCGGCCTGGCGGCCCCTACCAAGGTGCCTGGCCAGGCATCCGATCCCGACCGCATCCAGGCGATCAATGTCGGCTGAGCGCCCTAGCGCAATGATGGCCGATGCCTGATGGGTGTCAACAAAAAAACCGCCGGAGTGGCGACTCGGTGGGTTTCATTATTCTCGGCACCGGTTGCCCGTCACTGAACAGCTGGGTGCCAGGAGCTTTCAACTGAGCGATGCCCGAAGGGAACCAGCTCCCTTCCCAGCTCTCTTGCCAGGCACTCAACAAGACGCTCGCCCACGGCCTCGACCCCGGGGCAGTGGTCAACCAGGTCCGCCAGGCGTGTCATGGCCAGGCCGGCATAGCCACAGGGGTTGATGCGTACGAAGGGTGACAGGTCCCCATCGACATTGAGGGCGACCCCGTGAAAACTCGACCCACGACGGATACGCAGTCCCAGAGAGGCGATCTTGGCTTCACCCACATAGACGCCGGGCGCATCAGGCCTTGCCCGTGACGCCACGCCATAGTCGGCCAGGACGGCAATCACGGCTTTTTCCAGGGCCGTGACGAGATCACGCACGCCCAGCCGCGAACGGCGCACGTCCAGCAAAGGGTAGAGGATGATCTGGCCGGGGCCATGATAGGTCACCTGCCCTCCCCGGTCGGTCTGCACCACCGGGATATCACCGGGCATCAGCAGGTGCTCTGGCTTGCCCGCCTGTCCCTGAGTAAATACCGGATCATGCTCGACCAGCCAGAGCTGGTCGGGAGTATCGGCATCCCGGGTATCCGTGAGGTGGCGCATGGCCTCCCAGACGGGCCGATAAGGCCGGCGACCCAGCAGATGGACATCCAGTTCGCGCATCCTCATACCACCATGTGCACGCGGCCGGTCGCCTTGAGCTCGAGAAAGAGGGCCTGGAGTTGCGACTCGCCCGTGGCTCGAATGGAAAGCCGCACGGACTGGAAGCGGCCGTTGCGGCTCGGCACCACCTTGATGCCGGCAGGTTCGAACGCCGGGTCATGGCGGCTGACTATCTGGCAGACGGTGGCGGCGAAGTCCTCGGCGGCATCACCCACCACCTTCAGCGGGTAGTCGCAAGGGAAGGTGATCTTCGGCGGCTTGCCCCCAGGCCGGGGAGCAGAAGGCCGGCGCAGGTCACGCAGGGTCTTGTCGGTCATGGGACGTCCGGTGGTTCTAGAATTTATACGCCCATTTTACGCAAGCCAGCGCCTAGCGCCTAGCGGCGCTGGAAGGTCTAACCGAACCAGCGCCCGATGAGTTGACTGAAGAAACGCTGTACCTGATCGAAGAGACGCTTGAAGAACCCACCCTCCTCGATGCTCTCCAGGGCCACCAGGGGCTGCTCACCGACTACTTCGTCGCCCATCCTGACTTCCAGGGTCCCGACGGCCTGGCCGACCTGGATCGGGGCCACCAGGTCCGGGCGAATATCGAGACGGCCACTGAGTTCCTCGTTGCGCGCCCGCGGCACCGTCATGTGAACGTTCTGGTCGACCCCCACGCGCAACTCGTTCTTCTCGCCGCCCCAGAGACGCGGGGTGTTGAGGACGGCACCTCGCTCATAAAGCTTCAGGGTCTCGTAGTAGCGAAATCCGTAACTGAGCAGTTTCTGTGTCTCCTGGGCCCTGGCCTCCTCCGAGTCGGTACCCATCACAACCGAAATAAGGCGCATGTCCTCGCGCTTGGCCGAGGCCACCAGACAATACCCAGCCACCTCGGTCCAGCCCGTCTTGAGCCCATCGACCGTGGGATCGCGCCACAGGAGGCGGTTGCGATTGGCCTGGTCGATACCACCGAAGCTGAACTCCTTTTCCGAGTAAGTGGCATAGTGTTCCGGATAATCATTGATGATGTGCTGGGACAGAAGCGCCAGGTCACGCGCCGACGAATAATGGTTTTCATCGGGCAGCCCGGTGGCGTTGACGAAATTGGTGTTATGCATGCCCAGCCGAGTGGCATGCTGGTTCATCAGGTCCGAGAAGGGTACCTCGCCACCGGCGAGGTACTCGGCCATGGCGACACTGGCATCATTACCCGAGACGATGATGATGCCCTTGAGCAGATCGTCGACCGAGACCCGGGTGTCGACTTCGATGAACATCTTGGAACCACCAGTGCGCCAGGCCTTCTCGCTGACCGGCACCATGTCATCGGGGGATATGTTGCCACGATCGAGTTCCCGCTCCACCAGATGGGCCGTCATCAGCTTGGTCAGACTCGCCGGAGGCAGGCGTTCGTCGGGGTTTTGCTCCGCCAGCACGCGGCCGCTGTAGGCATCCATCAGGAACCAGGATTGAGCCGCCAGTTGTGGCGGGGCCGGAATCATGGTCTGGGGCTGGGGAACCGGAATCACCTGGGCTGACGCCTGGGAGAGGGTCAAGAACCCCATGGCCAGCAGCATGAGAAACACGCCAAGACGAAAAGGTTGGGCAAGCACTCGCATAGGGGAAAATCTCGTTGTGGACATCTGGGATATCATGGTAGAGAAACGGCGTCTCAATCGACACCCTTGACGACAAAGCTCTGGTCGAAACCGGCAAGCCGGAGTTCATCGCGCGCCGGGGCCAGCTGGCTGTCTCTGGACAACGGGCCGACCTGCACCCTGTACAACCCGGAAGCGCTGGCCACCCTCACTGGATGCGAAAGGGCCGTCTCGAGGCGGCGCTTGAGGGCCATGGCATTCTCCGCGGAACCCAGGGCCGCAATCTGCAGATAGACGTCGCCATCGGCCGAACCCGGATCCGGCGACCGGAACTCGGCCTCCTCCCGATCGTCCGGCGCGCCAATGGATGCCACGACGGCCGGGGCCGGCTCGGCAGCAACCACCGAGTTCGCCTGTGCGGATGACCCTTGCTGCTTGCCTCGACCGTTCTTGGCCAGCCAGCGTTCCACTTCGATGGCTTCGACCTTTACCCGCCCGGTTCCCTGATCGAGAAGTTCCAGACGGGCCGCAGCGGCATAGGAAAGGTCGATTTCACGATCACTGTGGAAGGGTCCGCGATCATTGACCCGCACGATCACTGACCGTCCATTGTCGAGACTCGTGACCCGCGCATAGGTCGGCAAGGGCAGCGAGCGATGGGCGGCGGACATCTTGTACATGTCGTAGATCTCGCCATTCGAGGTGGCATAGCCATGGAACTTCTCGCCATACCAGGAGGCCTTCCCCTCCCGAGCATAGCCTCGCGAATTCGGGAGGACCCGATAGGTCTTGCCCCAGACCTCATAGGTGGAGCGGTTGCCGCCACGGGAATGGGGCTCGAGTCGTGGAACCGCATCGGGCACCCGGCTGACATCGGGAGGCTGCTCGGGATAGGCGTCACCGGACATGGCGTAACGCCCGCCGGTACTGGGAGCCGTCGACGCGGAAGTCTCCCGGTGCGGCTGAACACTTCCGCCACCGGCACAGCCGGCCAGCAGGACGACCAGGATAACTAAGGACCAGGCCTTCATGGGGCATCCTCCACATCGCGGCTCACCGCCTCTAGCCAGTGAGCATCGAGCAGCCGGGCATCGGCGATTGACTCGGCGAGTTCGGTCACCGCCATGGCATAGAGATGGCTATGATTGTAGCGGGTGATCACGTAGAAATTGTGCTCGCCGAGCACGTAGTGCCAATTGTCCTCTCCCTCTTCCAGCGACACCGGCAGCAGTCGATGGTCCGCGGCAAGCGAGTCCGGGACCTCGAGACCCGCCCCGGCGAGCTCCGCCGCCGGCACTGCCGGCGGCCGCGCGGCACGGTTGAAGTCGATGCCAGTGGGGGGCGTGGCGGGCCCCTCGACCGAGTGGTAGATCGGCTCGCCCCGCCGCCAGCCATGCTCGGCGAAGTAGTTGCCGACACTGCCGATGGCATCCACGGGGTTGGTCCAGAGGTCACGAAGGCCATCGTCGTCGAAGTCGACCGCATAGGCCCGATAGCTGGTCGGAATGAATTGCGGGTAGCCCATGGCACCCGCATAGGATCCATCGAGACTCCCCGGATCTACCTCCTGCTCGCGTGTTATCTCGAGGAAGGCCGCCAACTCGCGACGAAAGAAGTCACCGCGCACCGGATGGTGAAAGGCCAGGGTGGCGAGTGAGTCCAGCACCCGGTGACGACCGGTGAAACGACCATAACTGGTTTCCACCCCGATGATGGCGGCAATCATCTCGGGGGGCACCCCATAGACCGAATCGGCGCGTTCGAAGGCATCCCGATGCGCCTCGATGAAGGCGAGACCACGCGTGATGCGCTCGGGCTGCAGGAAGATCTCGCGGTACTCGTCCCAGCGCAGGCGGCGCTCGGCGGCCCCTGCCATGGCATCCAACACACCCTGCTGAAAATCGGCATCACGCATGGCGCTTTCCAGCCAGTCGCGATCCATGCCCTCCGCGACCAGTTCATCGACCAGGGCCCTGACGCCCTCATGCCGGGAGGGGTCGAAATCCGTATCTGCCTGGACGCCCAAGGTCATGCTCGCCAGGCAGACACTGGCAATCATGGCCAGGGCCCTGTGGCCTTGCAAATGGGGCACCTTCATGGCGTTACCTCTCCCTGGAAATCGCTCATCCATCGACTAGCGCGGCAGCAGGCGACGATGGGATTGAATGGCCATCAGAATACCGAAACCGGCCAGCAAGGTCACGCTGGAGGTGCCGCCGTAACTGACCAGCGGCAGGGGCACCCCGACCACCGGCAGGATACCGCTGACCATACCGACATTGACGAAGACCTGGATGAAAAAAGTGAGGACAATGCTGCCGGCGAGCAGCCGACCGAAGGTATCCTGTGCCTCGGCGGCGAGCCAAAGACCCCGGCTGACGATCAGGAGATAGAGTAGCAGGATGCTCAACATCCCGACTAGGCCGAACTCCTCTCCCAGCACCGCAATGATGAAGTCGGTGTGGCGCTCCGGCAGGAATTCCAGCTGGGATTGGGTACCCTGCAACCATCCCTTGCCGAAAACGCCACCACTGCCGATGGCAGTGGTCGACTGGATGATGTTCCAGCCCGACCCCAAGGGATCACTGTTGGGATCGAGGAAGGTCAGGACGCGCTGGCGCTGGTAGTTATGGAGGTTCATCCACAATAAGGGCAATGCCGCCGCGGCCAGGCCTATCATGAAGAGAATGAAGCGCCAGGAAAGCCCCGCCAGAAGAATCACGAACAGGCCCGCCGAGGCCACCAGCAGCGAGGTTCCCAGATCCGGCTGCCGGCCGATCAGGATAACTGGCAGGCCGATGAGGGTGACACAGACGAAAAGATCCCGCCACCGGGGGGGCAGCTCCCGCCGACTGAGATAGGCGGCCACCATCATCGGCATGGCCAGTTTCATCATCTCCGAGGGCTGGAAACGAATCACCCCGGGAATCACCAGCCAGCGCTGGGCCCCCATGCCCATGTCCCCGATCAGCTCCACCGCCAGCAGCATCAGTAAACCCAGGACGTAGGCGGGCAGGCTCCAGCGCATCAAGGTGGTGGGAGAAAACTGCGCCAACACTCCCATCACTGCCAGCGCCACACCGAAACGCACTCCCTGGGCGATGACGGTATCGAGCTGCTGGCCACTGGCGCTGTAGAGCACCACCAGGCCCGACAGCATCAGCACCAGCAGCATCCCCAGCAGCCAAGGATCCAGATGGATGCGTTCCCGAAGACCCTTCCTGCGAGACATCCCGCTCTCGGGAGGACGCACGGGATGCCCCCGAAGTGCCCGGGGCAGATCGATCATTGCCATGACTCAGTTTCCCGCCACATTGCCAGCCTCGCTTTCCATGGCCTCGCGAAGTTCCTCGACATCGAGCTGCTCATCTTCAAGCAGCCAGGCATCGGTCATGGCCTTTGCCAGAGGCGCGGCATAGGTGCTGCCTCCTCCGACATTCTCGACGATCACCGAGACGGCAATCCGGGGGTCTTCCAAGGGGGCAAAGGCGATGAAGAGGGCATGGTCACGCAAGCGTTCGGCCAGTTCATCAGCGTCATAGCGCTGATCCTTCCCCAGGGAGAAGACCTGGGCAGTACCGGACTTGCCGGCCATGCGATAGTCGAGGTCGACACCGGTACGTCTGGCCGTCCCCTCCTGTCCGGAGAGTACCTTTTCCATGCCGGAGAAGACCCGATCCCACCAGACATCGTTTCCCACCTGGATATCCGGCGGGGTATCGGGCAGTTCCAGGGGGACATCTTGATCGCCCACCCGACTGGCCAGGCGGGGCGTCACCCAATGCCCGCGGTTGGCCAGGATGGCGGTAGCAGTGGCGAGTTGCAGCGGCGTCACCTGCCAGTACCCCTGCCCGATACCCACCGAGAGCGTCTCTCCGGGATACCAAGGCTGATTGAAGCGACCACGCTTCCAGTCTCGCGACGGCATCAGGGCACTGCCTTCACCGAAGACATCATGAGCGACCCGCTGGCCGAAACCGAAGGCACTCATGTAGTCATGCACCCGGTCGATACCCAGCTCATTGGCCAGGGTGTAGTAATAGGTGTTGTTGGAAACAGCGATGGATCGCTCCAGGTCGACGCGGCCGTGGCCCCCGCGCAGCCAGTTGCGATAGCGGCGGGAATCATTGGGCAACTGGAAATATCCCGGGTCGAAGATCGTCTTTTCAGGGGTGATAACCCCTTCCGCGAGCCCCGCCATGGCCAGGAAAGGCTTGATGGCGGAGCCCGGCGGGTACTGGCCGCGGGTCGCCCGGTTGAACAGGGGGAGATCAATATCCTCCTGGAGGGCGCGGTAGGACTCCACATCGATCCCGGTCACGAACTGATTGCTGTCGAAGCCCGGCTCCGAGGCCATCGCCAGGATCTCGCCGGTGGCGGGGGCGATGGCGACGATGGAACCCCGCCGCCCGTCGAGCAGTTCATGGGCCAGTGTCTGCAGATCCTTGTCGAGAGTCAGGGTCAGGGTCTCTCCCGGAACGGGGTCGCTGCGACCCAGTTCACGAAGCACTCGCCCGCGGGCATTGGTCTCGACCTTGCGCAGGCCCGCCTGTCCATGCAGGGCATCCTCATAGAAGCGTTCCACCCCGGTCTTGCCGATGAAATGCGTCCCCGCATAGCGACCAGCATCCAGCGTCTGCATCTCCTCGGCATTGATGCGTCCCACATACCCCAGGGCATGGGACATGATCTCGGCGTCCGGGTAGTAGCGCAGCAGTTGGGCCTCCACCTCCACACCCGGCAAGCGGTGACGGTTGACCGCCAGGCGAGCGATCTGGCCCTCGTCGAGGTCACTCATCAGCAAGGCCGGCTGGAAGGGCCGCTGGCGCTGGCGAGACCTCAACCGGAAGGCCTCCGCTTCCTCCTCGGGAAGCGCCAGCAGGTCGACCAGCAGGGACAGGGTGGCGTCGAGGTCGTCGACACGCTCACGCACCAACGTCAGGTTGTAGGTGGGACGATTCTCTGCCAGAAGCACGCCATTGCGGTCATAGATCAAGCCACGAGTCGGCGGCAAGGGTTCCACACGCACCCGGTTATTCTCGGACCGGGTGATATACACCTCATGCTCGACCACCTGGAGATAGACCAGCCGACCCATCAGCAGGCCCGTCAGGGCAAAGATCAGGAGTATGGCAAGCAAGGAGCGGACGCGGAAGATACGCAGTTCCTGGCCGGGGTTTTTCAATTTGTCGCGTCGCGGGTTCATGCTCGGTCAGGACCTCGGCCGAAGGCGCGGATGCGGCGACATCACGTCGTCGCCCTGGCGTCGGTGGTAAGGCGTTCAACGGTGATAGGGATGTCCCACCATCAGTGTCCAGGCGCGGTAGAGCTGCTCTGCCAGCAGCAGGCGAACCATGGGATGCGGCAGGGTCAGCGGCGACAGTGACCAGCGCTGGTCCGCCTCGGCGGAAAGCGAGGGCGCCAGGCCGTCAGGCCCTCCGACCAGCAACACCACGTCCCGCCCCTCGAGGCGCCAGGCCTGGGCCTCGAGGGACAGCTGTTCAGTGCTCCATGCCTTGCCGGTCACCTCAAGGGCGATCACCTGCTCATCGCCCTTGAGCCGATGGCGTATGCGCTCGGCCTCAAGTGACATGGCCTTGTCCAGATCCGCCTTCCTGCCACGCAGTCCAAGAGGAATCTCCTCGATCTCGAGGGTGAAGTCACGAGGTAACCGCCTGCGGTATTCCTCGATGCCCTGATTGACCCATGAGGGCATGCGGGTACCGACCGCCAGAAGGCGAACCCTCATGCGCCACCGGCCTCGCCTCCCCGGCAGGCATCCGGGAGCCCGGGGATCTCGCCAGCGTCACTGGGCAAGTCGGCCCAGAGGCGCTCGAGATCATAGAGCTGGCGGGTTTCCGGCAACATGACATGGACAATCAAGTCACCAAGGTCCACCAGCACCCAGTCGGCGCCATTCTCGCCTTCGACTCCCAGGGGCTGGATTCCCCGGGACTTGGCCTTCTCGACCACATTGTCGGCCAGCGCTGCCACATGGCGGGACGAGGTTCCGCTGGCGACCAGCATCAGGTCGGTGACACTGGTCAGGCGTGAGACATCCAGGGTGGCGATGTCCCTGGCCTTGAGTTCCTCCAGGGCATCCACCACCAGAGTCTTGAGAGAATCGATTTGCATAATGCTCGGGTAAGCCCCTCATTGCAGCGAAGTCATCATTGAATGCCATTGTAACCGCTTGCGGAAGCGCTGACAGGGATCAAGCGCAATACAGACGCACTTGCCGGATCCTCTCCTCGACGGCCTCGGGCAGCAGGAAGCGAACGCTGCGCCCGGTTGCCAGACGCTCGCGTATCTCGGTCGCCGAGATGGCCATGCGTGAGGGCAGACACAGGCGCAACAACAAACCGGCGGGCCTTGCCATCAGGGCGTCCAGTGAATCGACCTCACGGCCACACAGCAGTTCCGCGAGCGCTCCAGGCAAGGGGGCATTCCAGTCGGGACGATCGATGACCACTACATGGGCCAGGGCGAAGAGCCGTTCCGGCTCATGCCAGTCGGCCAGGCGCAGGAAGGCATCATGGCCCAGCGCCACCACCAGGCGAGCCTCTTGACCATATTCCTCTCGCAGTGACACCAGGGTATCGGAGGTATAGGAAGGTCCTTTTCGTTCCAGTTCCCGGGCATCGGCAACCAATCCCGGCGTGTCGCCGATACCGAGCGTCAAGAGCGCCAGACGCTCGCGGGCCGGCACATCCGGCGCCCCACGCAAGGGAGGCAGGCTGGCCGGTATCATGTGCACCCGATCCAGTGTCAGGGCTTCGTGGAGTTCCACGGCGCTACGCAGGTGACCCAGGTGCACCGGATCGAAGGTGCCTCCCAGCATGGCAATCCGCGGGGGTCGGGATGCCGCCGCGGTCACTGACGGATCTGACCGTCGCCGAGGACCACATACTTGAGCGTGGTCAATCCCTCCAGACCGACCGGGCCGCGGGCATGGAGCTTGTCGGTGGAGATACCGATCTCGGCTCCCAGGCCATATTCGAAGCCATCGGCAAAGCGGGTGGAGGCGTTGACCATCACCGAACTGGAATCTACCTCCGCCAGGAAGCGACGCGCCAGACCATAATGCTCGGTGATGATCGCATCGGTGTGATGGGAGCCGTAACGCTCGATATGGGCAATCGCCTCATCGATCCCCTCGACCACACGGATGGCCAGAATCGGTGCCAGGTACTCGGCATGCCAATCAGCCTCTTCGGCGGCGACCACCTCGGGCAGGATGGCACGGGTGCGCTCGCAGCCACGCAGCTCCACGCCATGCTCGGCATAGGCGGCCGACAGCTTCGGCAGCAGGGGCTCGGCCAGGGGCGCGTCGACGAGCAGGGTCTCCATGGTATTGCAGGTGCCATAGCGATGTGTCTTCGCATTCACGGCAACGGCCAACGCCTTGTCGGGATCCGCGGTGGCGTCGATATAGACATGGCAGACACCATCCAGGTGCTTGATCACTGGCACCCGCGCCTCTCGAGTAATCCGCTCGATCAGGGACTTGCCACCCCGCGGGATGATCACGTCGACGAAGTCCGGCATGGTGATCAGTCGTCCCACGGCGGCACGGTCTGTGGTGGCGACCACCTGAACGGCCGTCTCGGGCAGACCGGCATCGACGAGACCCTCCCGGATGCAGGCGGCGATGGCGGCGTTGGACTCCTTCGCCTCCGAGCCGCCGCGCAGGATGCAGGCATTGCCGGACTTCAGGCACAGGCTCGCCGCCTCCAGGGTGACGTTGGGACGCGATTCATAGATGATGCCGATCACGCCCAGCGGGACGCGCATTCGACCCACCTGGATCCCGCTGGGGCGGGAGTGCAGACCATCGATCTCACCTACTGGATCGGGCAAGGCGCCCACCTGGGCAAGACCCTCTAGCATGGCATCGAACCGTGCCTCGTTCAGGGCCAGACGATCGAGCAGGGCTGCCTCGAGCCCATTGGCGCGACCCCTTTCCAGATCACGTTCATTGGCGGCCAGTACCTTGCTCCTGGCAGCATCGAGTCGCTCCGCCATGGCTGACAAGGCCCGGTTCTTGTCGCCGGTCGTCGCACGACGCATCCTGGCGGCAGCGGCACGGGCCGCTTGGCCGAGACCGACCATGTAGGCGTCCACATCGGTGAGACCCGGCGTCTCGCTGGAATCTGCGGAAAGGGAGGCGTTGGCCGTCATACCTTGATGTTTCTCCTTGGATCGGTGGCGCAGAGACAGGGGCGTCAACGGCATTATACTCTGCCGATAGTCATTAATGGATGCATAGTAAGCCACCATGCAGAGCAAGTACAAAGTACAGCTGCTCAGGGGATATCTGCTCATGGCAGGGCTGGGGGTAGCATGGCTGGCCCAAGCCGCCCCCAGCCTGCCGGAAGAAATGCTGCTCTGGCTGACCTCGGGCTGGCTGTGCATAACGGCCATCATGCTGGACTTCAGCCACCGACGGCCGGCCATGGTGCCCTGGCAGCTGCTGCCCAGCCTCCTGCTGGCCGCCCTGATCTGGGTGGCCCCGGAACGCTACCAGACCTGGCTCTGGGCCTGGGCTCTGCTTATCATGCTGCCCCAGCCGCCCTGGATGGGAGGCGTCAATGCGCTTCTGGCAAGCGTGACCTGGTGGTCGCTGGCAGCGGGAGAGAGACTCCCGCTGGCCGCACTTACCGGCGCACTGCTGGCCGGCATGATGACTCTCGGCCTGGCACGCAACCTGGAACTCCAGGGGCTTCGCGCCATGTCCCGACACCGGGTGAGACTGATCCCGGGGCTGCACCTTTGGACCAGTGGTCGACTCATCCAGGACCTGCCCAGTGAACGCGCCCGCGCCCAGCGTGAAGGAATCCATGCGGAACTGGTGCTGGTACGCACCTCCCTGCTCGACCTCTGGCCGCTCGCCCAGCGCCTCTGCCGATTCAGTCGCCGCTTCGAAAACTGCTACCGTCTCGACCGTCGAACCCTGGCCCTGATCCTGATCGATCGCGATGCCGAGCAGGCCGGGCAACGCCGGCAGGACCTGCTGACGATGCTCGGCGATGTTCGGCGATTTCGTGCCTCGGCGCTCTCACGCATCGAGTCACTGGGTGACGAGATCCACGCCATGAATCGCCAGCATGCGACCGTCACGGTGATCCGGGAGTTCAACCCATGACCGACCTTCTTTCACGAGTGTCAAGACTCCAGGCTATGGTCTTCGCCGCCGGGGCCCTGCTGATGGCCGTACACGGGCTTTGGCTGTACCTCATGGGCGATTACTCGCGCCTCATCCTGCCGGCCACGACGGTGCCCCTGATGGTGCTGGCCGCCATTCTGCGCATGGGCAGGAACGAACCCTCGCGACTCTCGTCCTACCTGGTGTTGATCGGCGGCTATCTGCTGATTGCCGTGGAATTGATCCAGCCATCAGGGCAGGCCTCGCTCTGGCTGGGACTCCCGCCGATCCTCACCCTGCTGGTATTACCCCTGGGACCCGCCATCCTGCTGAATACCGCCCTGGCGCCGATCTGGGTGGTCTTGCTCGGTGAACTCCCACCGGACCCGAGGCTGGTCATCGGCTATCTCACTCTGGTGGTGATGGCCGGCCTGGTACCCTGGGAGGTCCTCCGCCAGAAGGCGCTGATGCGGGTCACCGATCCCGGTGACGACGAATGTTCGGCCCTCAATGCGCTGAGTCTGCATGACCGCCTGTATAGCGAAAGCCAGCGTGCCGGCTTTCTCGACCAGCCTCTCGCCGTGCTGGTGCTCCATCTGCCACAGCTAGAGATGGCCGGCGAACAGTTCGGTCCCAAGGCCCGGCAGGCCCTCCTCGATGCGGTCTGCCAGGAAGTGGAGAAGCGATGCCGGGACAATGACCTCCTGGGGCGGGAATCCTCGGAAGATTTCTGGCTGGTGCTGCCGGATACCAGCGAGAACGGCGCCCTGCTGGTGGCTCAGCGTCTCGAAGAGGGTCTGCAGGATGTCGTGCTCCTCGAAACCGGACAGGTGGAAGTTCGCCTCACTCCCTGTATTCTCCGGGCCGGAGAATCCCCGGAACACTTCGAACAACGCCTGATGGCCAGAACCCAGCACTTGGCCGATCCCTGATTACCCGTGCCGAGTGGAGCCACCATTGACCCTTGCCGATCTGCTATACCAGTTGACGCCCTGCCCACGGTGCTGCTGGTGGCCTTCACCGGTGCCGTGATCGGCGACGGTGCCAACTTCCTGCTGGGGTACACCCAACGTGAAAGGGTCATGGGGCTCTGGCCGTTGTCCCGTCACCCCGAGTGGTTGGCCCAGGGATCACGCTTCTTCCGGCGCTACGGCAGCCTGTCGGTCTTCTTCGCCCGCTTCGTGGGACCCGTGCGCCCGATAGTGCCGATGATCGCCGGCATGATGCGCATGTCACCCAGAACCTTCTTCTGGGCTAATCTCGCCTCGGCCGCTCTCTGGGCACCAGCCTACGTGCTCCCTGGTTACCTGCTGGGACGCACCTGGCAACAGCTGCTGGACCTTCCTCCCGGTGCCGAGGTCATCCTGATCGGCCTGGCGGGAGGCCTGGTGATCCTGGCGGTGGTTTTTTCCTGGCTGCGTCAGCAGGTCACTCGCTCGGGACGCCTCTACCGGCTGGTGGCAGCCGGTGCCCGACGCCACCCTGTCATGCGTCGGCTGTGGCTGGGCCAGGTCCGTGGCCGCGATGAAGTCCCCCTTGCCAGCTGGCTGCTGCTGATCCTGGCACTGGGAGCTCTGTCCGGCTGGACCCTGATGGTGATCCTTCAGGACGGCCCGACGGCACTGGATCTGCGCATTCACGCCCTCTTCGCCTTCCTCTGGACACCCGGCCTTGAGCATATCGGACAAGCCCTGGCTCGGAGCGGTGACACCTACGGCATCCTGGCTCTAGTCCTGCCCTGGGGCCTATGGCTACTGAAGGAAGGACACAGGGCGGCCTTCTGGCATCTCACCGCCGGCCTGGTCGGCATTGCCCTGCTC
>NZ_JBDNGD010000002.1:0-1392 GCF_041689495.1 Halomonas sp.
GGGGCTGCTGGAAGAGCAGATCATGCAGGATGTCTCGATCCTCAACCGGGACTGGCTGCTGATCGGCCGCCAGGTTCGCACCGCCTTCGACAAGCTGGTCGACCTGCTGGCCATCGATGCCAACGGCACGGTGATCGTCATCGAGCTCAAGCGCGACAAGACGCCGCGTGACGTGGTGGCCCAAGCCATCGACTACGCCTCCTGGATGATCGACCCGGACGAGCCTACCCAGCCAATCGCCCGCAAGGCAAAGAAGGAGCCCTGGAACGGCGAATTCTACGCCTCCTTCGGCCCCGACTACCCCTGGGAGGACGCCCGTCGCCTTGGCTTTATCTGCGGCGGCGGCGCAACCTGGTACTCCAAGACGCTGGCCATGCTCTCGGAGGGCGACCGGGTCTGGGTCTATATCCCCAAGATCGGCTACGTGGGCGTCGGTGAGGTGATCGGCGAGCGCTGTCGGGCCGAAGCGTACCGATTCGACACGTCGGAAGGCCCGAAGACCCTGCTGGAGATGGCGCTGATCGAAGGCTACCCGCAGCTCGACTCGGCAAAGGATGACGACGAGGCCGAGTATCTGGTCCCGGTACGCTGGCTGCATACCGTCAGCCGCAAGGAGGCCTTCAGCGAGGTCGGCCTGTTCGGCAACCAGAACACCGTGTGCAAGCCCACCACGCCCAAGTGGTCCCACACCATCACCCGCCTCAACCAAGTCTGGCGTATCGACGACAGTGAAAAGGGACCGTAGACTGAAATGCGTTCTGACCCGATTAGCCACCAGACTTCGATGCAGCTGATGGTGAAATGGCTTGAGAGGCGCATAAACCGTCTGTCAGCTCGCCCAGCCCATGGGAACCCTTTCAACCCAAGCCACGGAAGGACGCCTTGAACCGAGTGATCGAGCTGCGTCAGCGGAGACATGCGATGATCGTCAAATGGCTCAGGCCTACACTGGCCATGGCAGCCCTGCTCTGGCTGACAGGCTGCGCGATGCTGGCCCCGGCACCCCCGAACGATCAACGCAATGTCTGCGAGATCTTTCGTGAGCAGCCGAGCTGGTATGACCATGCGCGCAGCTCGCAGGAGAAGTGGGGCACACCCATCGCCACCCAGATGGCCTTCATCCAGCGCGAGTCCTCCTTCCGCAGCCACGTGAAGCCCCCACGCCAGCGTCTGCTGGGGTTCATCCCCTGGACGCGGCCTTCATCGGCCTATGGGTATGCCCAGGCACAGGACCCGGTATGGGACGAATACGAGGATGAGGCGGGTAGCCTGTTGGCCCGGCGCACGCACATCAAACACGCCACCGATTTCATCGGCTGGTACAACGCTCGCACCCATCGCATGACCGGGGTGTCGCTCCACAACCCCGAGCACCTCTACCTGGCCTATCAC
>NZ_JBDNGD010000003.1:0-2583 GCF_041689495.1 Halomonas sp.
CACAGCCGAAAATGGCTAAAAAAGCTGAAAAAAAGGGCCTGTCGCATCGACAGACTCTCTCATCCAGCCGTTTTTTTACCCAGATTCTACCCTGTTCATTTACCGTTCAGTGCTTGAGGACCCTCGCCAGGAAACTGCGAGTCCTGTCGTCATCGGGTTGATCGAAGATCCGTTCGGGAGGTCCGACTTCCGCGATTTCACCAAGGTGGATATACACCACACGATCGGCGACTTCACGGGCGAACCCCATCTCATGGCTGACGATGATCATGGTCATGCCCTCCTTGGCCAAGTCGCGCATGGCATCGAGGACCTCGCCGATCATTTCCGGGTCGAGCGCCGAGGTAGGTTCATCGAACAGCATCAATCGCGGTTCCATGGCCAGTGCTCGGGCGAGAGCGACGCGCTGCTGCTGGCCACCGGAGAGCTGACCCGGATGCTTGGCGGCCTGATCCGAGATACCCACACGCTCGAGCAATCGCTCTGCCGTCTCCACGGCATCGGCTCGGCTCCAGCCTCTTACCTTCATGGGGGCCAGGATCACGTTGTCGAGAACGCTGAGATGAGGAAAGAGGTTGAATTGTTGGAATACCATGCCGACTTCGGTACGTATCTTCTGCAGTGCCTGGCCACTCTTGCCGAAGGGCTCCAGATCCTTGCCATCGACCTGGATATGACCCTGCTGAAACTCCTCGAGGCCATTGATGCAGCGGATGAGGGTCGACTTCCCCGAGCCACTGGCGCCGATGACCACGACGACCTCGCCTTTCTTCACGTCGATGTCGATGTCCTTGAGGACGTGGAGGCTGCCGAAGTGCTTGTTGACCTTCTCCATCCGCACGATGGGTGTCTCAGTCGAATTGCGCTCTGTCATCTTGTGGTCTCCCGTTATTGACCGACCAGGCCCTTGTTTTCGATCAGGCGCAAGACAATGGAGAGGCTCCAGGTAATGGCCAGGTACATCAGCGCTACCATGAAATACACCTCTAGGGCCGTAAAGGTGGTGGCGATGTATATCTGACCCTGGCGAACCAGCTCACCCACACCGATGACCGAGAACAGGGACGTGTCCTTGATACTGATGATGCCCTGGTTACCCAATGGTGGGATCATGCGCCTGAAGGCCTGTGGCCAGATCACATAGCGGAAGGCCTGGGTCCGTGACAGGCCCAGGGACAGTGACGCTTCACGCTGGCCGCGCTCGATGGACTGTACGCCGCCCCGGACGACCTCGGAGATATAGGCACCGGAATTGATGGCAATAGCGGCGATGCCCGCGGTCAGGGCATTGATGGGACCACCGAGCAATTGGGGCAGACCGTAGAAGATGAACAGGACCTGCACCAGGATCGGGGTACCCCGGAATACCTCGATGTAAAGGATGGCCGGCCAGCGCATCCAGCGCAGGCGGCTGATCCGCAGCAGGCCGAAGAAGACGCCGATGAAGAAGCCGATGGCCAGACCGCCGAAGGAGATCACCAGGGTCCAGGGGATACCCGGCAGAAGGTGGGGAATGGAACGGAACGCCGCCGCCCAGTCGAATTGAAAGGTCACTTCCACGAGAGCTTCTCCCGATTCAGAAACGCGAAGGGGCCGGGGGTATGTGCCACCCGGCCCCGCTCGTTATCCCGCCCATATTGGGATATTCAGGGCATTCCAGCCGTTACTCTTCGCTGGGAGCCTCACCGAACCACTTCTCGTAGATCTCGGCGTAGGTACCGTCCTCGCGCATGGCCGCCAGGGCCTCGTTCGTCGGCTCGACCCACTCGCTGCCCTTGTTGAAGACGATACCGTATTGCTGGCCGGCGTAGAGGGGACCGACCACCTTGGTACGTCCTTCGCCACGGGTTCTGGCGAAGTAGGAGACATTGGGGGCGTCGTAGAAGGCCGCGTCCACATTGCGACCCAGCAGTGCCATGTACATGTCGCTGTTGCCCGGATAGGGCGTGATGTCGGCGCTGTCGCCCAGATTCTCCTGGAGGAAGTCGTAGCTGGTGGAGCCGATACGGGTGGCAATGGACAGACCTTCGAGGTCCTCGATGGTCTCGACGTTGTCATTGCCGGCACGCACGATGATGCGCAGGCCGGAATCATAGTAGGGATCCGAGTAGTCGACGATCTCGGCGCGTTCCTCGGTGATGGTGACCCCGGCAATGGCGATTTCCTGATTACCGGTCTGGACGGCGGGAATGATCCCGGCGAATTGCATGGTGGTCAGGTTCACCTCGAAACCGGCGCGTTCAGCCACCTCGTTGATGATTTCCATGTCGAAACCGATCATTTCCCCGGTCTCGGAATCCAGCATCTCGAAGGGAACGAAACTGGGGTCGGTCACGACATTAATACTGGGGGTCTGCGCGACGGCATGGCCTGCGATGCCGAGCGTCAGGGCAACGGCAAGCGAGGATGACGTCAACAAGGTGGAAGCCTTGGAAGATTCTTTCATGTGACACACCTTTTCTGGGAATTTACTGTTGAGATACGCCCTTTCAACCATGGCGAGGTTCACCGGGACCGTCAAGTCCGCGAACCCTAATGGACTCAACGAATATTCAAACCATGAAAGAGGCACCACAGCCGCAG
>NZ_JBDNGD010000004.1:0-1098 GCF_041689495.1 Halomonas sp.
ACTCTACCCCCTGGCCTCCCCTGGCGCAAGAGCGTCAGACGGAAAATGTCAGGCAGGCTATCATGGGTCGGTGGAAGGCCTGGCCTTGCGCATCAGCGCCATGACCGGCCCCGAGGAGACATAGGTCCCGAACAACAGCAGGAGCATGACCGAAGGCTCGATGGAGATCACCACGAAGCCCAGAACGATGGCAAGCAACACCACGAAAGGTACCGGCCCCTTCAGATCGATATCCTTGAAGCTGTAGTAGCGGATATTGCTGACCATGAGCACCCCGGCCGCACCGACCACGAAGAGCATGAGCAACTTGAATCCGAACGCATCGGCATCGAAGCTGTGGAAGGTCCAGACGCTGGCGGCCACCAGGGCCGCAGCCGATGGGCTCGGCAAGCCGATGAACCACTTCTTGTCGACACTGCCGATCTGGATATTGAAACGAGCCAGCCGCAAGGCGGCACAGGCCACATAGAGAAAGGCGACCACCCAGCCCGTCTTGCCGATGTCCTGAAGGATCCAGGTAAAGGCGACCAGGGCAGGCGCCATGCCGAATGAGATCATGTCGGAGAGGCTGTCATACTCGGCGCCGAAGGCGCTCTGGGTGTTGGTCAAGCGCGCCACGCGACCATCCAGGCCATCCAGCACCATGGCAATGAAGATCGCAACCGATGCCGAGGTAAAATCACCATTGATCCCCGCCACCACCGCGAAGAAGCCGGCAAAGAGTGCCGAGGTGGTAAAGAGGTTGGGCAGCAGGTAGATACCCTTGCGCCGGACCTTCCTGCCATCTTCGATGGCTTCCTCGACCACCTCCGTCTCACGCAAGAACGTCGCCGCGAGGTCCTCCTCGGCGGGAGGAGTCGCAGACGCATCGCCCGACTCGGACTCGGCAGGATCCGAGGGATCGTCATGTACGTCATTGCGAGAATCGTGACTCATGGGTCTCATCCGTTGTCAGGAAAATCGGAATATTGACGCCCATTCTACGCCACAGGATGGCGACAGGGCGAAGCCGGATAATGCAACGGCCTGAAACCGATCCACAAAAAAGCCGAAAGCGCGGCGATCCGCACCCTCGGCAGTTCGTTTCTCGTCTCGACG
>NZ_JBDNGD010000005.1:0-2277 GCF_041689495.1 Halomonas sp.
CGCTCCAGAAAGGCGTTGCTCTCCTTCATGGTGTGCTGTCGGCCCGGCCGCAGTTCCAGGCCCAGGCACCAACCTTCGTTGCCCAGATAGGCGGCGATGGGCGTGTAGCCATCGACCTTCTGGTAGGTGCGCGAGACGCCTTCTTTCTTCGAGTTGCTGTTATCCATGACGAAGGTGTCGATGTCCAGGCAGACATGCGTCTTCTCGGCGGTGATCGGTGCCTTGACCAGCGACAGCAAGGTGGTGGACCAGGTCGCGGTTCGCGCCTGCAGGTCGTTGGCGGCGAGCTTCTCTAGCCGTTGGCGCAGCGTGGCGGTACTCGGCACCTTCTGCAGGTTGAGCAGTTGCTGGAACGGCTTGTCACGGCGGACGTTCTCGATGGCGTCATAGTCGCTCATGCCCAGGCACAGCAGGCCCAGATAGCTCTTGACCACGTCGCTGTTGCGCATGCCCAGCGTGGTGGGAAAGCGGCCGTCGATGCTGTCGACGCCGGCAATGTCGAGGCACTGGCCGATGATCGACAGCCCGGCATGGCTGGTGAGGCTGCGACCACTGGCGCGGAATTTGACGTTGGGCATGGCACTGTCCGGGTGAACGGCGATAGTGGCTATATTGCCATGCACATCAGCGGTTTAGAAGGCTTTTATGGGGCCGGCTTCACGGATTCAGGTAACCTTTCAAGAAGCATCGTGGTCACCTCCTGGTTCAGTCGTGGTATTGGTCCGTGTTAAATCCCAGCCGCCGGGCGGCAATGGCCGGTGCCGAGTGCGCAGGCTCGCCGGCAGGCGCGAGTTGCCCGTCAGATGTTGGTCGATGGCGCGGGCGAGATCGCGGCCTTCGCCAATGGCCCAGACCAGCAGCGAATGGCCCATGTTGCAGTCGCCGCCGGCGAATACGCCAGGCACGGACGTCATCATCCCGGCGTCGGTGGCGAACGTGCCCAATTTGTCCAACGCAAGTTCCGGTGCGTTCAGTGCATCGCTTTGCGGCCGGGAAAAGCCGATCGCTATCAATACCAGCTCCGCCGGCAATCTCAGATCGGACTCCCGTATATGTTTGTCGATGCGGCGTCCCTGGGCATCACGGATCCAATGCACCCGCTCAGTATGCAAACAATCGACATGGCCGTCGCCGTCACGATCCTCGAAGGCCAGCGTGTCGAGCGAGAACTCACCGTGGGCGCCCTCGGCCAGGGCGTAGCTGTGCTTGTAGATTCGCGCCACCAGCGGCCAAGGATTATCGTCGGCACGCTCGCGCGGCGGCTGCTCGTTGATATTGATCTGGGTGACGCTGGTCGCGCCCTGGCGCAGTGCCGTGGCCACGCAGTCGGCGCCGGTATCGCCACCGCCCAACACGATAACGTTGCGGCCACGCGCATCTGGGCCTTCGGCATAATCACGCCCGGCCTGGCGGCGATTCTCGCGTACCAGATAAGGCATGGCGTAATGGATGCCGTTTAGGTCTCGACCTGGGGTATCGACATTACGCGGGTGCAGTGCGCCGATGGTCAGCGCCACGGCATCGTAGCGTGCGCGCAGCTCATCCAGCGAGATGTCCCGCCCCAGGCCAGTGCTGCAGCGGAACACGATGCCTTCGGCGGTGAGCTGACCGATGCGACGTTCCAGTTTGTCCTTGCTGAACTTGAAATCGGGAATGCCGTAGCACACCAGGCCTCCGGGGGCATCGTCACGCTCATAGACGGTAACCCGGTGACCGGCGCGATTGAGCTGCTGCGCACAGGCCAAACCAGCCGGCCCGCTGCCAACCACTGCGACCTGCAGACCGCTGCGCTCGGGCGGCGGTTGCGGCACGATCCAGCCCGCCTCCCAGCCGCGGTCGACAATCGCCCGCTCGAGGTCCTTGATGGTCACTGGGTTCAAGTTGTAGTTCAGGGTGCAGGCGTCTTCACAGGGCGCGGGACAGGCATAGCCGGTAAACTCGGGAAAGTTGTTGGTGGCGTGCAGACGGGCCAGCGCGGTGCGCCAGTCGCCCCGGCTGACCAGATCGTTCCAGTCGGGGATGATATTGCCGATTGGACAGCCCGCTGTGCAAGTGGGCACACCACAATCCATGCAGCGAGTACCCTGCTCGCGCAGTTGCGTTTCGTCCCAGCTCGAGCTGTAGATTTCCTGGTGGTCCTGGTGGTCCTGGCGGCGCTCGGCGGGCGCGCGGTAGCCGATAGGCTCGCGCTCGTGGCGCCGATAGCCGTCAGGGTGGTTTTCATTGCTCATGACGGCTCCTCGGCTGTGTCTGAACTAACGGCCTCCGGGGGCAACG
>NZ_JBDNGD010000006.1:0-14131 GCF_041689495.1 Halomonas sp.
ACTCTACCCCCTGGCCTCCCCTGGCGCAAGAGAAACCAGTGGGGAAGTCAGGACACGGCGCCTAGGAGACAGACACCGGCTAGGAGACAGACACCGGCACCCTGCGGGCGTCAGACTCGCTCATGAAACGGCATATCAGCTCAGAATGACCCGGCCATAGCGCTTCTTGCTGGCCTGGATCACATAACTCCTGCCCGTCTCGAGCATATGATCACGCGCCACCACCTCACCATCGACCCTGACTCGCCCGTTGCCGAGCATGTCCTTGGCCTGGGCACTGTTGGTCGCAAGCCCCGAGCGGTTGAGCACCGCGGCGATGGGTGCTTGAGGACTGCCTTCGAAATCCACGTCGATCTCGGGCAGGTCTTCCGGCAACTCGCCCTCGGCCAGCTGATTGCCGGCCGATCTATGGGCATTGGCCGCCGCCGCCTCCCCGTGATAGCGACCGATCAGCTCACGGGCCAGTACCATCTTGATGTCACGAGGGTTGGCTCCGGCGTCGACATCGCGCCTGAGCGCCGCTACCTCCTCGTTGGACTTCAGTGACAGCAACTCGAAATACCGCCACATCAAACTATCCGGCATGGAAACCAGCTTGTTGAACATCGCCCCGGGGGCCTCATCGACACCGACATAGTTGTCCAGGGACTTGGACATCTTCTGAACACCGTCCAGGCCCTCGAGCAGCGGCATGGTGATCACCACCTGAGGCGCTTGACCGAAGTGCTTCTGGATCTCGCGCCCCATCAGAAGGTTGAACTTCTGGTCGGTACCGCCGAGTTCCACATCCGCCTCCAACGCCACGGAATCGTAGCCCTGCACCAGCGGGTAGAGGAACTCATGGGTGGATATCGGCTGGCCGGCGTTGTAGCGCTTGTCGAAGTCATCGCGTTCGAGCATCCGCGCCACGGTGCTCTGGCCGGCCAGATCGATCATGTCGGCGGCACTCATGGACGAGAACCACTCGGCGTTGAAGCGTACCTCGGTCTTCTCGGAGTCGAGGATCTTGAACACCTGCTCCCGATAGGTCTGGGCGTTGATCTTGACCTCTTCTTCGGTCAGCGGCTTGCGGGTCACGTTCTTGCCGGTGGGATCGCCGATACGTCCTGTAAAGTCACCAATGAGGAAGATGACCTGATGGCCAAGGTCCTGGAACTGACGCATCTTGGTCAGCAGCACACTGTGGCCCAGGTGAAGATCAGGGGCTGTGGGATCAAAGCCCGCCTTGATACGCAGCTTGCGACCGGATTCGAGCTTCTTCCTGAGTTCGCTCTCGACCAGGATCTCATGGGTGCCACGCTGCAGAATCCCTAGCGCGCTCGCGATATCGGTCATGCTACCCACCTCCACGCCATGGTGATTGCCGAGTCCTTGGGAGCAGAATGGTAGCATGACTCGGCGACACGCGGTGACGCCCCTTACGCCAGGAGAACGACATGCCCCTGTTCATTGGCCTGATGTCCGGCACCAGCCTGGACGGTATCGATGCCGCTCTGGTCGAGATCCCGGTGCCCACGGAGAAAGACACCCGGTGTCACCCCCGCCTCCTGGCTCACCACGCGGAGCCGATGCCCGAGCCCCTACGTGACCAGCTATGGGCTCTGTGCCATGCCGACCACGCCAGCTTCGCGGCACTCGCAGCCGCCGAAGAGGCCTTCTGTCGACTCCAGGCCCAAGCGGTCGAATCACTACTGACCAGGAGCGGCACCGCAAACAGCGCCATCACGGCGATCGGTAGCCACGGCCAGACCATCGAGCATGCCCCTCTTGGTCATCGAGGCGGTCCGCCCTACACCTTGCAACTCGACAATCCCAGCCGCCTTGCCGAACTCACCGGTTGTCAGGTGGTCGCCGACTTCCGGCGACGCGATCTGGCGGCTGGCGGTCAGGCAGCGCCTCTCGCCCCGGCTTTCCATGAGGCCATTTTCCGGACGGAGGATGAATGGCTACTGGTGCTCAACCTGGGGGGCTTCGCCAATCTGACGCTCCTCCCGCCACGCCAGGACAAAAGGCCCCCCTTGGGTTTCGATACCGGACCCGCCAATGCGCTGCTCGACGCCTGGCATGCTCGCCATTGCGGCGAGCGTTTCGATGCCGATGGTCGCTGGGCGGCCTCGGGACGGGTCGACGAAGCGCTACTGGAGCGCCTGCTGGCGGAACCCTTCTTCCACCTGCCACCGCCGCGCAGCACGGGCCGGGAGCTCTTTCACCTGGACTGGCTGCAAGGGCGTCTGCAGGGAGGGGAGGCACCGCAGGACGTCCAGGCCAGCCTGGCCGAGCTGACGGCGACCAGCGTGGCACTTGGCGTAGCGATGGCCCGGGAGCGGCTGGATGCCCCAGCTGCCACGGCACTGATTCCCTGCGGTGGCGGAACCCATAACCCCGACCTGCTGAACCGTCTGGCCCGCCACCTGCCGGAAACGCCACTGGTGCCCAGCGAGGACTGGGGCTGGCCGGCGGATTGGCTGGAGGCCGGTGCCTTCGCCTGGCTGGCCTGGAGGCGACTGTCCGGCCTGCCGGGGAATCTGCCCGCGGTCACCGGCGCCACCGGGGCCAGGGTGCTTGGCGGCATCTACGCAGCCTCCTAGAAATCATCCTGGCCCCGCAAGGACAGGCGAGAGGCGGCGTCCTTCGCCCCTACGACACCCTCGGCACTCTCGTCGCTGTACTTGATCATCATGCGAAGATCATTGGCCGAATCGGCGTGCACCAGCGCCACTTCCTCGCTGATCTTGCCCGCCTTGAAGAGGTCATAGAGCGCCTGATCGAAGGTCTGCATCCCCAGGTCACGGGACCGTGACATGATATTCTTGATCTCGCTGACATCCCCCTTGCGCACCAGATCACCGATCAGCGGGGACTTGAGCATGATCTCGATGGCGGCCGTACGACCGCCATCGATGGTCGGCAGCAGTTGCTGGGCCACGATGGCCCGCAGGTTCAACGACAGATCGAGCCAGATCTGCTCATGCCGCTCATGGGGAAAGAAGTGAATGATCCTGTCCAGGGCCTGGTTGGCATTGTTGGCATGCAGTGTGGCAAGGCAGAGGTGGCCGGTTTCCGCGAAGGTCAGCGCATGCTCCATGGTTTCCCGGGTCCGGATCTCGCCGATCAGGATCACATCCGGTGCCTGGCGCAGGGTATTCTTCAAGGCGACTTCGAAGGAATCGGTATCGATCCCCACCTCGCGCTGATTGATGATGGCCTTGCGATGGGGGTGTACGTACTCGATAGGGTCCTCAACGCTGATGATATGGCCACCGGTGGTCTCGTTACGATGCTGGATCATCGACGCCAGGGTGGTCGACTTGCCGGTACCGGTACCGCCCACCACGAACACCAGCCCACGCTTGTTGTTGCCCAGCTCCCCGAGCACGGGGGGCAAGGACAACTCCTCCAGATGCGGGATCTCGAAGCCAATACGGCGAATCACCATGGCCGCCTGGTTACGCTGCTGGAAGGCACTGACACGAAAGCGCCCCTTGTCCTTGATGCTCAAGGCAAAGTTGGCCTCATGCTCGTTGCGGAAGCGTTCCCTGAGGTTCTCTGGAAGCGAGGCACCGACCAGCTCGTTGACCTGGGCGATGCTGAGCCCCTGATCGCCCATTGGGGTCAACTGACCGGCCATCTTGATGGTCGGCGGCGCATTCACCGAGATCAGCAGATCCGAGGCTTCCTTGGCCACCATGATGTCCAGCAGTTGATATAACCATTCTTCTCCTGTCATGTCCCTGCTCCTCACTTCTGCTGTCATTTTCAGTCGCTCAACTGGCCAGGACGCCCTTGGCCTTGGCCTGGGCATCCTCACGAGCCACCAGGTTGTCGGCCACCAGGCGGGCCAGGGCGGCATCCAGGGTCTGCATACCCAGGTTGCCGCCGGTCTGAATCGCCGAGTAGATCTGCGCCACCTTGTCCTCGCGGATCAGGTTTCGCACGGCGGCGGTCGCCACCAGGATCTCGTGGGCCGCGACGCGACCACCACCCTGACGCTTCAATAACGCCTGGGAAATCACCGCCTGCAAGGATTCGGAGAGCATGGAGCGCACCATGGACTTCTCGTCACCCGGGAAGACGTCGATGATCCGGTCGATGGTTTTCGCCGCCGAGGTAGTGTGGAGGGTACCGAACACCAGATGGCCGGTCTCGGCGGCGGTCAGGGCGAGCCGGATGGTCTCGAGGTCACGCAGCTCACCGACCAGAATGATGTCCGGGTCCTCACGCAGGGCGCTGCGCAGGGCCGGAGCAAAGCCGTGGGTATCGCGATGCACCTCGCGCTGATTGACCAGGCAACGCTTGCTGCGATGGACGAATTCCACCGGATCCTCGATGGTGAGGATATGTTCGAACCGGTTGTCATTGATGTAGTCGATCATCGCCGCCAGGGTGGTGCTCTTGCCCGAGCCGGTTGGGCCGGTCACCAGCACCAGGCCCCTCGGCAGCATGGAGAGCTGGCGAAAGACCGGGCCCATCCCCAGATCCTCCATGGTCAGCACCTCCGTGGGGATCGTCCGGAAAACGGCGCCCGCGCCGCGCCCCTGGTTGAAGACGTTGACACGAAAGCGCGAGACACCGGGGACCTCGAAGGAGAAGTCGGTCTCGAAGAACTCCTCGTAGTCGCGGCGCTGCCGATCCGCCATGATGTCGTAGATCATCTTGCGGACCTCACGATCTTCCATGGCCGGCACGTTGAGGCGACGGATATCACCGTCGACACGTATCATCGGCGGCAGTCCCGCCGAGAGGTGGAGGTCAGAGGCTTTCTGCTTTGCCGAGAACGCCAGCAGTTCGGTAATATCCATGGTTTTCCCTGTTCCCTTGATAGGTGCCCTTTAACGATGACCAGTATGGCAGACCTTGTCGTATGACAACCCTAGCACTTTCCGAGGCACTGGCCACGGCCCAGGGGCGACTCGCCCAGGCCTTGAAAGCGGCGGGACGCCCTGCCAAGGATGCCCGACTCATGGCGGTGAGCAAGACCAAGCCTGCCGACAGGGTGCGTGAAGCCTGGCATCTGGGTCAGCGTGACTTCGGAGAGAACTACCTCCAGGAAGCACTCGACAAGCAGGCCGAACTGGCAGATCTCGACGACATCGTCTGGCACTTCATCGGTCCGCTGCAATCCAATAAGACCCGCGCCGTGGCAGAACACTTCGCCTGGGTACACAGCGTAGACCGTGAGAAGATCGCACGACGGCTGTCCGATCAACGCCCCGCCGAACTCGGGCCGCTCGACATCTGCCTGCAGGTCAATATCAGCGACGAACCCAGCAAGGCCGGCGTGTCTCTCGACGGTCTCTCGGAACTCGCGGCAGCGGTGCTGGAGATGCCCAACCTGCGCCTGCGTGGGCTAATGGCGATTCCTGCCCCCGCCGAGGGGATAGAGGCACAGCGCCTCCCCTTTGCACGGCTCCGAGAGGCGCTGGAGGCGTTGAAGGCTCGCTTTCCCGACGCCCCTCCGGATACTCTGTCCATGGGCATGACGGCGGACCTGGAAGCCGCCGTGCTGGAAGGCGCCACCCTGGTACGCCTGGGAACGGCGATATTCGGCGAAAGGAAACCACGATAGGCACCACGGCAATACCCGTCCCGCTACCATGCCGACGGGACGCCTCCTTGTAGACCGACACAGGACAGACCACATGGCCACAAGAGTCACTTTCATCGGCGCCGGGAACATGGCCAGCGCCATCATAGGCGGCATGATCGACAGCGGCTTTTCGCTCTCCGCCATCACCGCCACGTCCCCCAGCGATGACGTTCTTGCCCCGGTTCGCGAGCGGCTGGGAATCCATACCGGGACCGATAACGCCGAGGCCGTCGCTGAGGCGGACGTCGTGGTACTGGCCGTCAAGCCACAGATCATGCGTGACGTCTGCGACACCATGCGCGAGGCGATCCAGCGGCGACGGCCGCTGATCATCTCGGTGGCCGCCGGCCTCTCGGCCGAGTCGATCGAGCACTGGCTGGGCGGAAATCTAGCCCTGGTCCGATGCATGCCCAACACGCCCGCCCTGGTGGGCGCCGGCGCCTCGGGCCTCTACGCCAACCACCAGGTCGACGAGACCCAGCGTCGGCTGGCCACCGAGCTGATGGAGGCGGTCGGTCTTGTCGAGTGGGTCGACGACGAGGTGCTGCTCGATGCCGTGACCGCCGTCTCGGGCAGCGCCCCCGCCTACTTCTTCCTGATGTTCGAGGCCATGGAAGACGCCGGCGTCACGCTGGGCCTGCCTGCCGATACCGCTCGCCGACTGGCCATGCAGACCGCCCTGGGTGCAGCGAAGATGGCGATGGCCAGTGACAAGACGCCCGCCGAACTCAAGCGCAACGTGATGTCGCCCGGCGGCACCACCGAACGGGCCATCGAACACCTGGAAAATGCCGGCCTGCGCCGTATCATGGCCGAGGCAATGACCGCCTGTGCCGATCGCGCCGGCGAGATGGCCGAGGAACTCGGCAAGCGCTGAGACGAGGCTGACATTCAACGACACGGTTCAAAGAACACGGAGGAGCCCTGATGGGCAGTCAACTGGGAAGCGCCGGCCTGATGCTGGTCAACACCCTCGTCAACATCTATCTCTTCCTGCTGATGCTGCGCTTCCTGCTGCAGGCATCCCGGGCGGACTACTACAATCCGATCAGCCAGTCGGTGGTGAAGATCACCCAGCCGGCAGTGGGCCTCTTCCAGGGCTTCCTGGGGCCGGTGATGAATCGCTTCGACCTGGCCACCCTGGCCGCGGGTTTCGTGATCAAGGCAGTAAGTATCCTGATCATCCTGCAGATCGCCATCGGGGGAATGCCGCCTCTGGTCGGGGTCGCCATCGCGACCCTCGCTGCCCTGGCCAATGCCATTCTCAAGATCTACTTCTTTGCACTGATCGTGATGATCATCCTCAGCTGGGTGGCACCCAATGCCGGCCATCCGGGGGCGCTGCTGGTGATGCAGCTGATCGAACCGATCATGGCGCCGCTGCGCAAGGTGATTCCCCCGCTGGGCATGATCGACCTGTCGCCCATCGTCGCCTTCATCGCCATCAGCCTGATCGATGGTATCGTGGTTGGCTCACTGACCCGTGCCGCCGGCATCGCCGGTGCCCTGGTCGGCCTCTGACAACATTCAACCACAGGACACAGAACCACAGATGCCCGAGCTCCCTCGCGACTCGGTCGGTCTGGTGACGCCACAGAAGGTGCACTTCGACGACCCCATGGCCCTGGCCTGCGGCAGGACGCTGCCATCCTACGATCTGGTATTCGAGACCTACGGCGAACTCAATGCCGAGCGTTCGAATGCGGTACTGATCTGCCATGCCCTGTCCGGCCATCACCATGCCGCCGGCTTCCATGACCCGGAGGAACGCAAGCCGGGCTGGTGGGACGCCCATATCGGACCGGGAAAGTCCATCGACACCGACCACTTCTTCGTGGTGTCGCTGAACAATCTGGGCGGCTGCCATGGCAGCACCGGCCCCGGCAGCCAGAACCCCGAGACCGGCCATCAGTGGGGCCCGGACTTCCCGATGATGACCGTTCTCGACTGGGCACAGAGCCAGGCACGCCTCGCCGACCATCTGGGCATCGAGCGTTTTGCCGCGGTAATCGGCGGGAGCCTGGGCGGCATGCAGGCCATCCAATGGGCGCTGGACTATCCCGAACGCATCGCCAATGCCGTGGTGATCGCCGCCACTCCCAAGTTGTCCGCCCAGAACATCGCCTTCAACGAGGTAGCCCGCCAGGCCATCCGTTCGGACCCCGACTTCCATGAAGGCTGGTATTACCAACATGGCAAGGTGCCGCGGCGCGGGCTCAAGCTCGCCCGCATGGTGGGCCACATCACCTATCTCTCCGAGGATGCCATGGGCAGCAAGTTCGGGCGCGACCTGCGTTCGGACGACATCAACTTCGGTTATGACGTGGAGTTCCAGGTGGAATCCTACCTGCGCTACCAGGGCGATACCTTCTCCAACTCCTTCGATGCCAACACCTATCTGCTGATGACCAAGGTCCTGGACTACTTCGATCCCGCCGCCGCCCATGGCGGTGACCTCGCTCGAGCCCTGGCACCCGCGAAATGCCCCTTCCTGGTGGTCAGCTTCACCACCGACTGGCGCTTCCCGCCCTGGCGCTCCAGGGAGCTGACCACCGCCCTGATTCGCGCCGGCAAGGACGTCAGCTATGCCAACATCGACTCGCCCCATGGCCACGATGCCTTCCTGATACCGGAATCACGCTACCAGGCGGTGTTCGCCGCCTTCATGTCGCGGGTCGCCCGGGACCAGGGTCTGGAGGCACAGCCATGAACCGCGCCGACCTGAAGCTGATTCACGACTGGGTTCCCGAAGGCGCCCATATCCTCGACCTGGGCTGTGGCAATGGCACCCTGCTGTCCGCCCTGGCCCGTGACAAGGAGGTCACGGGGTATGGCCTGGAAATAGACCCGGACGGGATCACTGCCTGTATCGCCAATGGCGTGAACGTCATCGAGCAGAACCTCGATGAGGGCCTGACCAACTTCGAGGATGACGCCTGCGACCTGGTGATCATGACCCAGGCACTCCAGGCGCTGCGCCGCCCCGACCTGATGCTCGACGAGATGTTGCGTGTCGCCGGGGAATGCATCATCACCTTCCCCAATTTCGCCTACTGGCGCCATCGGGCCTACCTGGGCATCAAGGGCTTTATGCCGGTCTCCAAGTCCCTGCCCCACGCCTGGTACGACACGCCCAACATCCATCTGTCGACCTTCAACGACTTTGAACAACTCTGCCGCGACAAGGGTCTCATCATCGTTGACCGGGCGGTGGGGATCGGCGATCACGAAGGGCACTGGAGTTCGCGGTGGTGGCCCAATCTGTTCGGCGAAATCGCCATCTTCCGGATAACACGTCGTCGGGATTGACCCGACGGCCCGCCACTCGCCCGAGGGTTCATGATGCCAAGACGATCCTTGTCTCTGCTGTTCCTGGCCTGGCTGATGCTGCCGGCCTGGCCACTATCCGCCCAACAGTTCGAACTGATCGACCAGTATCAGATCCATTACAGCGCCGTGAGCACCCGCTTTCTCTCCGAGGATGTGGCCAGGACCCATGGTATCCAGCGCCATCCGGCGATGGCGCTACTCAATGTGAGTGTTCTGGAGGAACGGGAGGACGGTTCGACCCGGCCGGTCACGGCGTCGGTCGACGGGCACATCGGCGGTCTCGCCGGGTACGACGGCACGCCGCTGACATTCCGCAGCCTGCGCATCGGCGATACGCCGTCCCAGGTGGCGGTGTTTCGCATCTACGAGGACGAGCCGATGCGCTTCGACCTTCGCGTGCGCTACGACCGTAATGCCGAACCCGCCGAGGTGAGCTTCATCCAGCGCTTCTATATCAATCGATGAGCGGACACCTCGCGGGTGAGTGAGACCGGCAGGCTGCTCCCCAGGCGGATCGCCACCGGAACCTCCCGCTCGCGGATGAGCTCGCAGCGCCGCGCCAACACCTCCACGCCACGAGTGGCTACCTCGCGCAGGGTCGCCGCATAAGCCGGATCGAGATGATCCGCCGGCGCTACGTCCTCGATGCCCTCATGGGCCACGCAGAACAGCAGCACAGCCCGGTGCCCCATAGTAGCGAGAGCCGCCAATGCCTCGAGGTGCCTGCGGCCCCGCAGGCTCACCGCATCGGGAAAGTAGCCGTGGCCATCGGCCTCCTTCAGCGTCACCTGCTTGACCTCGACGAAGGTACCGCCCCGTTGCGGGTCATCGAGTCGAAAGTCCAGCCGTGCGCCTGCTACCTTCGCCTCGCGCCTAAGGGCCGCATAGCCCGCCAGCTCAGCCACACGCCCCTCGCGCAGCGCCTCCTCGACGATACGATTGGCCCGTCCGGTGTGCACCGAGGCCATGGCCACAGCACCCTCTGCCTGAGGAAGCTCGATCAGCTCCCAGGTCCAGGCCAGCTTGCGCCGAGGATTATCGCTGGGGGAAAGCCAGACGCGGCAGCCCGGCATGTTCACCGCTCGCATGGACCCGGTGTTGGGACAGTGGGCGACCACCTCCCGGCCATCATCGAGGCACACATCGGCGAAGAACCGCTTGTAACGCCGCAGCAGGATGCCCGGCACCAGAGCAGGCATATAGACCATGACGATGCCTCTATTGACGCGCCAGGAAGCGTTCAAGCCGGTTCACGGCTTCCTCGAGACGCGCGATGCTGGTGGTAAAGGCGATCCGCACATACCCCTCGCCACCCGTGACGGCGAAGTCGATGCCCGGGGTAATGGCGACATTTTCCTCCTCCAGGAGCCGCTGACAGAAGACCTGGCTGTCGCGGCTGTAGCGAGAGATGTCCAGCCACAGGTAGAAGGCCCCCTGGGGTGGCAAGGAGGGCGCCAGCCCCAGCCTGGCCAGAGCGACCAGCAAGGCGTCCCGGCGGCGACCGAGTTCACGGCGCTGCCCCTCGAGTATCTCGCGACACTCGGGCGTGAAGGCCGCCAGGGCCGCGTGCTGAGCCGGGGTGGAGGCGGCCAGGAAGACGTTCTGGGCCAGCCGGGTGAGCGGCTCAACCGCCGCCTCGGGGGCCAGCAGCCAACCAAGGCGCCAGCCGGTCATGCCGAAGTACTTCGAGAAGCTGTTGACCACGAAGGCATTGGGCGTAATCGAGGCCACCGAGAGCGGCGCGATATCGTAGCAAAGCCCCTGGTAGATCTCGTCGACCAGCAATTCGCCACCGCGCGCGGCCACCGTCTCGGCGACCCCGGCCAATTGCCGGGCATCGAGCATATGACCAGTGGGATTCGAGGGCGTGGCCAGCATGGCCAGGCGGGTGTCGGCACGCCAATGGCGGTCGACCAGGCCGGCATCCAGCTGCCAGCCGCTGTCCAGCCCGACCGGGACCGCATCGACCTCGGCACCGGCCAGGGCCATGAAGTGTCGGTTGCAGGGATAGTTGGGATCGGCCATCAACACCCGATCCCCTGATTCGACCAGCAACTGGCTGGCCAGCAACAGCGCTCCGGACGCGCCGGGCGTGACCAGGATCCGCCCCGGATCGATGTCGGTCGCGAAGTGCTCGGCGTAATGGCGGGCGATGGCCTCGCGCAATGCCGGCAACCCTGCGGCCGGGGTGTAGCGGGTATGGCCTGCCGCCAAGGCGGCCTGGCCGGCCGTCACCACCGGTTCGGGAGTCGCAAAGTCCGGCTCCCCGACTTCCAGGTGGATGACATCGTGCCCGGCCGCCTCACGGGCCTGGGCGGTTTCCAGCAGGCTCATCACTCGAAAGGGGGCAATCTGCCCGACGCGCGAACTCCACGGCATGCTGGCTCCTGTCGGTTATCTGTCACCCAAGCCATGTCATAACGCCAGGCATTGTAGCGACTTTTGCCCTGCTCAGGCATATCGAAGGCGAATGAGGTCTTGCAAAGACGCCTTTTTTCCGCTAAACAGCATCCTTTCGGCGTGAGATACCAGCGCCACTCAAGATGCATTGATCAGCAGTCATTCATTAGTAACGAGGCAGTCCCATGCCAGTAGCCGACAATACCATGGAAGCGCCCAAGAAATTCACCCCTTACGCACCGGCGCAGGGGGAAGAGTACATGAACGAGCAACAACTGGAGCACTTCCGACAGATTCTGCTGGACTGGAAACAGGAACTCATGGAAGAAGTGGACCGAACGGTTCGCCACTTGCAGGAAGAGGCGAACAACTACGCCGACCCCGCCGATCGGGCGACCCAGGAAGAGGGCTTCAGCCTCGAACTCCGCACCCGTGACCGGGAGCGCAAGCTGCTCAAGAAGATCAACGAGACCCTCGACAAGATCGACGAAGATGATTATGGCTTCTGTGACGCCTGCGGTGTCGAGATCGGGATTCGCCGTCTGGAAGCGCGCCCGACCGCCACGCTTTGCGTCGACTGCAAGACGCTCGCCGAGCTCAAGGAAAAGCAGCTGGGCGGTTGAGCCGGCCATGCTGATGTCGCCTCCCGACACCCCTGACGGGCACCTCCAGGTGCCCGTTTGCGTATCCGCCGCTCCTCGTCGGAGGGCATGGCCATGAGCCGATATCGCGGTCGCTTCGCCCCCACCCCCTCGGGTCCGCTGCATCTAGGCTCCCTGGTGGCGGCACTGGCGAGCTTCCTCGACGCCCGTCATGCCAATGGCGACTGGTTGCTGCGCATCGAGGACATCGATCCGCCCCGTTGTCCGCCGGGGGCCGCGGCTACCATCCTGCATCAGCTGGAGGCCTTCGGCCTTCACTGGGACGGCTGGGTGACCTGGCAGCATGACCGTGATGCGGCCTACCGATCGGCGCTGGAGACGCTCGGATCACAGGGGCTTGCCTATCCCTGCAGCTGTTCACGCAAGCAGTGGTGCGACCATGCCATCTACCCCGGCTGGTGTCGCAACGCTGTGCGCGAGCCGGGACGGCCGGTGGCATGGCGGTTGCGCAGCGACCGGGGCCTGCGTCCCGTGACATGGCAGGACAGACTCTTCGGTGAACAGCGCCTTGACCCGGCCGAACTGGGTGACGTCATCCTCATGCGCAAGGATGGGCTCTGGGCCTATCAGCTTGCCGTGGTGGTGGATGATGCCCACCAGGGCATCACCGATGTCGTGCGCGGCTTCGACCTGCTCGGCAACACGCCCTGGCAACGCCAACTCCAGCATGCCCTGGGCCTGCCCGAACCGAGCTACCTCCACCTCCCCTTGATCATGGGAGACAATGGCCAGAAACTTTCCAAGCAGAACCTGGCTCCCCCCTTGCCCCAGGATGACGACGCGGTGCGTCCCCTGCTCCACCGAGCCCTGAAGGCACTGGACCAGTCACCACCCCCGGAGATGGCCAGAGCAGCGGTTAGTGAACAGCTCGCCAGGGCCATCGTCGACTGGGATGTCGGCCGCATCGAGCCCGACGCCGAGCGTCGCCCCGGCGACCAGGTCGCCGATTCCGACGCTCCATCGCCGCGCTGAAAGGAGCCTGCCATGTACGTCTACCGCATCATGCTCTTCCTGGTTTTCGGGGGGTATCTCCTGTCACCGCTGTTGATGAGTGGCTGGGGAAATCCCGGGGTGGCCTGGTATCGACCCTTCGTGATCTGGGGCGCCTTGATTGCCCTGACCCTCTGGCTGGAACAGAAGCGACACCTCGATGATGGCTAGAAACGAGGCGATCCAATGACCCTCGGTCATGTCCTGTCCCTGGGAACCGGCTATCTGCTGTTGCTGTTCCTCTGTGCCCTGGTCGTGGAGCGCGGCTGGATACCCGCCCGGATCGCCCGACACCCGGCGGTCTATACCCTGGCGCCAGGTGTCTATGCCAGCGCCTGGGCGATCCATGGCAGCCTGGAGCTTGCCGCCGACCACGGCTTTGCCTTCCTGGCCTACTATCTGGGCGTGGCCGGCGCCTTTCTCCTCGCGCCGGTGCTGCTGGTGCCTATCCAGCGCATGACGCGTACCTATCAGCTCGCCTCCCTGGCCGATCTCTTCGCCTTTCGGTTCCGCTCCCGCTGGGTTGGCACCCTGGTCACCCTGGTCAGCCTGCTGGCGGTGCTACCGCTACTGGCGCTGCAGGTCCAGACCTTGGGAGATGCAATCTTCCTGATGACCGATGCGGCCTCCCCGTCGCTCCTGGCGTTGGCGTTCTGTGTAATGATCGCCGCCTTCGCCATGCTCTTCGGTGCCCGCCACAGTCGCCTCCATGCGCGTCACGACACCCTGCTGGCGGCCATCGCGTTCGAGTCCGTAGTCAAGCTGGGTGCCATGCTGGTGCTGGGCGGCTTTGCGCTTTTCGCCATCTTCGACGGGCCCGGCGATCTACAGGCTTGGCTGGACGGCCCGGGCCAGGCGGCCCAGACCGGCGCCGGAGTAACTCCTCATTAACTCCGGGCATGCGAGGTGGCTCCGCGGGGCCGCTCACGCAGTCAAGCACACGGGGTGTGCTTGACTGCGTGGCATGAATACCGACCGCCGCCGCCAGCGTGTGCAGATCAGCGATTTCGCACCGGAGGAAGTGACGCCCGCCGTCCTGCTTCTGCTTGAGCTATGCCATGAGCAGCAGGCGGAGATTCAAGCGCTGCGCGATGAGATCGCACGGCTCAAGGGTGGTAATCCGAGACCGCCCATCAAGCCTTCGAAGCTCGACAACGCGCCG
>NZ_JBDNGD010000007.1:0-1580 GCF_041689495.1 Halomonas sp.
AAGCCGCGACCGAGGTCGAAGCGCATCTGGTGGCCGAAGATAGAGCGGGTGCCCACCCCGGTGCGGTCGCTGCGCACCACGCCGTGGTCGAGCACCTGACGCATCAGGTCGAGGTAGGGCTGTTCGAGGGCGGGAAGCGTCTGATCAGTCACGGGGCATCAAGGCTGGAAAATGGGCCTACCATTCTACACAGCGCCCTCCAACTCCGTAAGCCGGGACGCTACCACCAAGGAATCCCGAGGCAACGGTTGTTCTTAAAGCTTACAGCTTACAGCTTACAGCTCCTGGCTCCCCGTCAGGGTGTCGGCTGGCGGCGCGACCAGACGATCAAGGCAATACCCGTGGCGATCATCGGCAGCGTCAGCAACATGCCCATGGTCACCCAGCCGAGGGCGATGAAGCCGATATGGGCGTCGGGAAGGCGCACGAACTCCACCGCGAAGCGGAAGACGCCATAAAACAGCAGGAAGAGCCCGGAAAGCAGGCCACGGGCACGGGGCCGGGCCGAGACCCACCAAAGGATCACGAACAGCACGGCCCCTTCCAGCAGCGCCTCGTAGAGCGAAGAGGGATGGCGTGGCTCGGGTCCCATGCCGGGAAAGGGCATGCCCCAGGGCAGATCGGTGACTCGCCCGGGCAGCTCGCCGTTGATGAAGTTGCCGATGCGCCCGGCGCCCAGACCGATCGGCACCAGGGGAGCAACGAAGTCGGTCAGGGTGAGGAAGGCCAGGCGTTTCTTCCTGGCAAACCACAGAGCGGCCAGCACCACCCCGATCAGGCCACCGTGGAAGCTCATGCCGCCGTCCCAGATCCTGAAGATCCAGAGGGGATCGGCCAGCCACTGGCTCATGCCGTAGAAGAGCGCATAGCCCAGGCGCCCACCAGCCACCACGCCGATGGCAGCATAGAAGATCAGGTCACCGATATCGTCATGGGTCAGGCCGATGCGCTCGGCTCTGCGGTGACCCAGCCACCAGGCGGCGACGAAGCCGATCACGTACATCAGGCCATACCAGTGGATCTGGAAGGGCCCCAGTGAGATGGCCACCGGGTCGATTGTGGGGTAGTCCATCAGCGAGGATCCTTGGGTGAGAGGGTGTGCGAGGAGGGTTGGGATTGGCCGAGCCTCTCGGGGAGCCAGCAGCTGACCCGGTCGAGCAACGCCTGCGGACGATACGGCTTGGCGAGGTAATCGTCCATGCCGGCCTCCAGGAATCGGCGTTGATCGGCCTCGCTGGCATTCGTGGTCAAGGCGATCAGGATGCTGCGGCGCCCATGATTCTTTGATGCTTCCAGGTCGCGCCAGCGGCGGCTGGTTTCCATGCCGTCAAGGTCGGGCATGAAGATGTCCATCAGCACCAGGTCGAAGGGTTCACGGGCCAGGCATTCCAGGGCCTGGTTGCCGGTGGTAACCGTTACCACCGAGGCCCCCTGCTGCTCCAGCACCTGCCGGGCCAGGGTGAGGTTCACCGGGCCATCAGAGAGAGACGGCTGGGATCATTGCGACGCGGGGCGCCGATGTCCTCGTCCAGCACCCTGGACAGCGACCCCATCAGCGGTTTCAGCTCCCGACGCAGGTG
>NZ_JBDNGD010000008.1:0-2351 GCF_041689495.1 Halomonas sp.
AACAGTCCATTGTCGTCTTGATGCCTGTCCACATCCAGTGACGGATGGTAGAAGATAGTCTGCCATACTGACAGCCTCTTCCCGTGGCCGGCACGACACGCCATGCTGAGAGCGGCCAGCTGGCCGGCGAGACCCGACACCATTCGAGGAAACCATCCGCGTGAGCGATCCCCGTCCGCCACTTCTCGATAGCCTACGACGCCAGACCCGCGCCGACCATCATGCCCTGGACGCCCACCCCATCCTGGTCAGCCTGGTTCGCCCGGGCTCGATCTCGACCACTATGCCGAGGCACTGAGTGCCTTGCATCCGGCGCAGCAGGTGCTGGAGGGACTCGCCGCGAAGGGTATCCGCGATCTGGCAATCGACTATCCATTCGCACCCAGGCTGGGCTGGCTGGAGGCGGATCTCGAGGGTCTCGGCGCGTCGCCACCCGCGGTGCCCGCCAGGCAGCCGGCGTCACCGGAGACCCTCGCCGAACTAGTGGGCCTGCTGTATGTCCTGGAAGGCTCGCGCCTCGGTGCCAGGGTCATTGCCGAAAGGATACGCGCCTTACTGGGCGACAAAATTCCCGGGAGCTTCTTCGACAACGCCGATGGCGAGCGTGCCTGGCCGATGTTTCGTCACTTTGCCGTCACGCATTGCCTGATGGGAGAGGCGGAGGTGGCCATCCGCTCGGCCCGCCAGGCCTTCGGATGCTTCCGATACCGTCTCGATACCCCACTGATCCTGGACGTGTCGCCGATCGACTGACCCGACTCTGGAGCCTGCCCATGGCCGACCATTCCTACAGCCAAGCCGCTATCGCTGCCGCCCTGGACGCCTGCGCCCGTGAACCCGTGCATAGCCCCGGGGCCATTCAGCCGGTGGGCTGCCTGATCAGCCTGGACGCCGACCTGCAGGAGGTCCGCCAGGTCAGCGCCAACCTGGAGGCCGTCATCGGGATCGGCGTGGACGACGCCCTGGCCGGGCTGCCCGAGGACCTCCTGGGCAGGGAACTGGTCGAGCGGCTGCGTCGTGAACTGGCCCATCATGACCGCCTGCCCAGCGCCATCATCTCCCGCCTCGGCCCTCGGGCTAAATCCGCGCCCTTCCATCTGGTGGCCTACCGCAGCGGTTCACGGATCGTGGTGGAGCTGGAGCCCACGCATCCCGACGATGGCCTGGAACTGCTGGACAAGGTAAACGAATTGCTGCTGGAGATCAGCTGGATCGAGGATTCCGATACCCTGCTGCAGACTCTGGTACGCCGCGTACAGCAGCTGACCGGGTGATGGTCTATCGGTTCGACGAGGAGTGGAATGGTCGCGTCATCGCCGAGCACCGGCTAGCCGGGGTTGAGGGTTACCTCGACCATCATTTCCCGGCCAGCGATATTCCCGCCCAGGTGAGGGCCCTCTATGACATCAACCGCGTCCGCAGCATCCCGGATGCCGTATCTCCGGCGGTGCCCCTGGTGCCCGCCGAAGACCTTCGCGACCCCGCTCCCCTGGATCTTTCCCGGGGCATGCTGCGGGCCGTCTCGCCGATTCATCAGGAATACCTGGCCAACATGGGAGTGGCGGGCTCGTTGTCCGTGGCCATGCACGACGAGCACACGCTCTGGGGGCTGGTGGCCTGTCACGGTCTCAGGCCACGCCCCCTGCCCATCGCGACTCGCGATGCCGTTCGCGCCCTGGTACAGATCGCCATGTCGAGACTGATGCTGATCGAGGCGCGTCACGAGGCCAGTCTCCTGCGCAGCATCCATGACAACCGCGACCTCCTGACCAGCAAGCATGGCCAGCGGCTCGGCCCTGCAAGGCGATACCCTCTGCGGTCTTGTCGCCGTCCCGCTGCCGACCGACTCACGGCAATCGGGATGGCTGATGCTGTTCCGTGCCGAGCAGCACGAGACCAGGCTCTGGGCCGGCAAGCCGGAGGACACACCCATGGTCCGCCAAGGCCGGCTGATCATGACCCCGAGACGCTCCTTCGCCCAGTGGCAGGAAGAGGTCAAGGGCTTGAGCCTGGCCTACAGCGACGGACTGACCGGCGCCTGGAACCGCTATCGCATGGAACTGGCCATCGATGCCGAGATCAATGCGGCCGACCGCTATGGGAGTCCCTGTACCCTGCTGCTCTTCGATGTGGACCACTTCAAGCTCTTCAACGACACCCACGGCCATGAGGCCGGTGACCGGGTACTGATCGAGCTCTGTAAAACCATTCAGGCCAGCCTTCGCATCAGCGACACCCTGGGCCGCTGGGGTGGCGAGGAATTCCTCGTCCTGGCCAGCCACAGCGACCAGCAGAGCGGCCTGCAACTGGCCGAGCGACTCCGCCAGGGGGTAGAAGCCATGGACCTGGGC
>NZ_JBDNGD010000009.1:0-13622 GCF_041689495.1 Halomonas sp.
CCGTGCAATCGGCATCAACCTGGTTATTGCGTGGCGAATCATGTTGATGACGCTCTTGGGCAGAGAAACTCCCGAGCTTCCTGCCCAACTGTTATTCTCAGATATAGAATTACGAACCTTGAGTGCCTACGCTAAAAAAAAAGGACTAAAGCCTCCTTTGCTACTGGGAGAAGCGGTGCTACTTATAGCAAAGATAGGGGGGTATCTTGGACGAAGTAGTGACCCACCTCCCGGGCATTAGCTGCTATGGCATGGGTATACTGAATTTCAGTTTATGTGCGCGGGGTTCTCATTGTTGGAAAATGATTAAGATTGTTTGGGGTGTTTTATGGGTAAAGGGCAGCGCTAGGAGCCTGTCGGACTTAACGCTGATCTGCTGCAAATCCCGGGCTTTCGGCCAACTTCATTCGATCTATTTCGTTAAATAGCGCGCTATTCGCCTCAATAGATCGTTAAAATTGACTCGAAATCCGTCATTTTCGTGACGATCGGTCAAACCCGACAGGCTCCTAGTGTGTCTTTAGACCCTTTCCAGGCATGCCTCAGAGGTGACTGACCACTTCCCGTGACGGTCCCTCGACCCACTGATCGCCCACGGCCTTCAGCTCGCGCACTCGTTGTTCGATATCTCGACGAGTGACGTCTCCGGGCGGCACGGGCTCGCTGAAATGCAGGGCAACCCGGGGCCGAAACCGCCGGGGAGGCTTCGACAGCGCCGGCCCACCCTGATGGGAGGTCCAGGATCCCCATAGACCCGAGATCCCGGCGGGAATCACCGGTACCGGATGTCGAGCCAGGATCAGTTCCAGTCCACGCCGGAAGGGATGCACATCGCCATCCGGCGTCAGACGACCCTCCGGGAACAGCATGACCACTTCTCCCTCGTCCAGGGCGCGGCCGATCTCCTCTAGGGCACGCCGAATGCTGGCGGGATGACGGCGCTCCGTCTCCACCGGAATGGCGCCCACCAGGCGGAAGAGCCAGTTGAGCCAGGGGGAATCATAGATGGGCTTGTCCATCAGGAAGCGCAGCGGGCGATGGCTGGCCCCCCCGACCACCAGGGCATCCATGAAGCTGACATGATTGCAGACCACCAGGGCAGGGCCCTGATCCGGAATACCCTCCTGCCCACGCAAGCGAAGGCGATAGCAGAGAATCACGGCCAGGAAGACCAGCCAGCGGATGACGGGCCTGGGATAACGCGTCAGCCACCAACCGAGGACCAGCAGGAGAGCCCCGGCCAGAAGCACAGGCAGAAGGGTCACGATGGATCGGGCCTGTCGGCCAGGCCGGCGAGGATGGTGGTCAATAACTGGTCGAGCAGTTCGCCGACTTCCAGTTGCTGCCCCTGCCAGTAACCCAGGCGTTCATTGAGGCCTAGCTGGACCAGGCCATGCACGCTACCCCAGAGGGTCCGCCCCAACCGACGGGCCTCCATGTCATCCAATGCCGGCTGATACTCCCGCAGGGTGGCTTCGACGCGCAGGAAGAGGGCCTCGATCATGGCGCTCTGCCGCTCGTCCAACTCGCCCTCCTGGGCCAGTGGATAGTCGAACAGCAAGCGCCAGCGAAAGGGCTCCCGCTGGGCAAACTGCCAATAGGCCAGAGCCAGCGCCTTGAGCCGCTGTTCCGGGGTGGCTTCACCGATCAATGGCTCGATCACCGTCCGCAGGCGGGCCAGCGTCTCGATATTGACGTGCTGGAGCAGGTTGCTGAAGCTGCCGTAGAGCTTCAACAGGGTACTGGGCGCACAACCCACATGCCGGGCCAGCGCGCGCAGCGACAAGGAATGGGCGGAATGCACTTGCAGCCAGGCGTCACACTCGGCCATGACCTGGGCATGTAACGCCTCCGGCGCATGCTGTCTGGGACGGGCCATGGAGTTCCTCGCAAGATGGATAGCAGGCAATGGCAATGGTATCGGTTGCCGGACAACGCAGGCTGACGAGCATAGCGCACTTCGAACACTGTTTTCGATAGATTATCGCGCCATCAGGCCAACAAGGGACGATTCAGGGAACTCTGGATTCAGAGCTTCTCTGGCAAGGCCGACTCGGGTACCCTGACAGGCCTATCCTCGCGGAGTGCCCATGGCCGGCCGACTTTACATCGCCCCTATCGACCTCCAGCCTCTGTTGCCCGATCTGATCGTCGACGAGCCCCTCGTCACCAGCCCCAATCTGCCGCCGAGACAGAGGCTGTCCGCTATTCGACTGGAGGCCGGTCGCCCACACCTGTCCAGCCTCTTCTGGGGCTTGACGCCCCCCTGGCTAAAGGTGCTTGATCATGCTCCCCACTGCGCCCGAGCGGAGGCGCTGGAATCGCGCCCAATGTTCAACGAGGCCTTCCAGGCGCGTCGCTGCCTGATTCCCGTCAGCGGCGTCTATGCCTGGCGATCCCGTGCTGGCGCCAAGCAGCCCTACCTGATCACCCGGATCGACCGCGGCCCCCTCTTGCTGGCCGGCCTCTGGAGCCGTTTCCACACCAGCCTGACCGAGCATACGGATTCCCTGGCCTTGATCACCGTCGCCTCTCCCGCTCTTTTGGCCCCGATCACCGAGCGGTTCCCGGCCGTGATCACCAGCCCTGATGCCGGTATCTGGCTCGACCCCCGGGCGCCGATGACAGAGGTAAGGTCGCGGCTTTCGATAGCCCCCGGGGAACTGTTGGGCGCCTTTCCTGTATCAAGACGAGTGAATCACCCCGCGTGTCAGGAAGCGGCCTGCGCTCACCCGATCGGCCCGATGCTGCGACAGCAGGATTGATTCCTCTCCGCGCCGTGCCGGCGTCCATCACCAAGGAGCGACCATGCCATTTGCCCCCCTTGCCGTCCTCGCCAGATCGCCAGGATGCCTCTTCGGCCTGCTGTGCGGCCTCGGCCTGCTGATGTCGTCCGTTGCCGAGGCACAAGAATCCCCGGCGATCGCCGAGATCACGACGCCCCTGACGAGCCCGCACGACTCACGGGAGTACCGTGCCCTGACCCTGGAAAACGGCCTCAGCGTCCTGCTGGTCAGCGACCCGAAGGCCGACGAGGCCGCGGCCTCGCTGAACGTGGGCGTGGGCAGCGCTCAGGACCCGGATGACCTGGCCGGCCTGGCCCACTTCCTCGAGCACATGCTGTTCCTGGGCACCGACGCCTATCCGGAATCGGATGCCTACCAGGGCTATCTGTCGCGCCACGGGGGGAGCCACAACGCCTTCACCGCCCCTCAGGATACCAACTACTTCTTCGACATCGACCCGGATGCCCTGCCCGGCGCACTGGACCGTTTCAGCCGGTTCTTCATCGCCCCCCTGTTCAATCCCGACCGGCTCGACAGCGAGCGCAATGTGGTCAATTCGGAATACCAGGCTCGCATCCGCGATGACGGCCGCCGGGCCAAGGATGTCCTCGACCAGTTGCTGAATCCAGCCCATCCGACCACCGGCTTCTCGGTGGGCAGTCGCGAGACGCTTGGCGACAGCCCAGAGGGAGAACCCAGCCTGCGAGAACGGGTGATGGCCTTCTACGAGAATCACTACGACGCCAATGTCATGCATCTCGCCGTGGTCGCGCCTCAGTCTCTCGACGAACTGGAGACCATGATCACGGCGCGTTTTGTCGAGGTACCCGACCACGGCCTTTCGCGGCCTGTCATCGATGTGCCGCTGGTGTCGGAAGCCTCCCTGCCGCGGGCCGCTCGAATGCAATCGATCCGCGACAGTCAGAGGCTCAGCTTCATGTTCCCGGTGCCCGACCCCGAAACCGCCTATCGCCACAAGCCGGCCGACTACCTGGCCAACCTGCTCGGCCACGAGGGTGAGGGCAGCCTGCTCGCGGTACTGCGTGACGCAGGTTGGGCAGACGGCCTGTCTACCGGAGCGGCCAGCGGTGACGGCCGTCATGCGCTGTTCACCGTGGACATCAGCCTGACACCGGCAGGCGCCGAGCAGATTGAGCGGATCCAGGCCACGCTCTTTGCCGCCATCGAGCAGATTCGTGAAACGGGCCTGGACGCCTGGCGCTATGACGAGCAGGCACGCCTGGCCGAGCAGCAGTTCCGCTTCCAGCAGCACGGCGCACCGCAGGGCGACGCCATGCGGCTGGCCATGAATCTGTCGCGTTACCCCCTTGAGGATGCCAATTTCGCGCCCTATCGCATGGACGGCTTCGACCGCCAACAGATAGAGCGCTGGCTCGATCAACTGCGTCCGGAGAAACTGCTGCGTCTCTACAGCGGCCCAGGGGTCGAGGGCAAGGAGGTCTCGCCCTGGTTCGATGCCCCCTGGCGCGAGGTGGCACTGGAGACAGGCGAGGCCGACCCCCTCGCCGGCCTCGCCCTGCCCGAGCCCAATCCCTACATCGCCGAAGACCTTGAACTGCTCGATATCCAGGATGAAGTCCCCGTGAAACAGATCGAGGAGACGGGCTTCGACTTCTGGCACATGGCCGACGCCACCTTCGACTCCCCCAAGGTGGAATGGCGTTTCAGCTTGCAGAACCCCGCTGCCAGCCGAGAGGCCCGCGGCGCCGCACTGGCTCGGCTGCTTGCCGACTGGCTAGGCGACAGCCTCAACGAGGCCCTCTATCCGGCGCGCCTGGCCGGCCATCACTTCGAGGCTTATGCCCACGCCCGAGGCGTCACCCTATCCTTCTCCGGCTGGCGCGACCGCCAGGATCGGCTGATCGAGCGCGTACTGGAGCAGCTTCGCACGGGCAAGATCGAGGAGGCGAGCTTCGAACGGGTTCGCTACCGCCTGCAGCGTGAATGGCGCAACGCGCCCCAGGACGCTCTCTACCGCCAGGCGCACCAAACCCTGGCCGAGGCACTGGTGCGTCCCCAGTGGTCCAGCGAGGAGCTGCTCGAGGCCAGCCGGGACCTCAGGGTCGAGGACTTGCGCGACTTCCGCGAGACCTTCCTCGCCGAGCTGCGCCTGGAGGCCATGGCGGTGGGCAACCTGAGCGCCGACCTGGCCCGGCAAGACGCCATGCGCGTGGCAGAGGCCCTGTCACCCACCCTGACCGATGACCAGATACCGGACCTCGTCCCCCTGCAGGCAGAGCCTGACCTCCCCACTCTGGTGCCGATCACCAGCCGTGAGGAGTCGGTGGTGTTGCGTTACCTTCAGGGGCCCGACCGCTCGCTGCAGAGCCAGGCCCGGCTTTCCGTGCTAGGCCAATTGCTTGACACGCCCTTCTACCAGCGTCTGCGCACCGAGGAGCAACTCGGCTATGTGGTCAGTGCCGGCTACTCGCCGCTTCTGGACGCTCCCGGCCTCAGTCTGCTGGTGCAGTCCCCGGACACCCGAAGCGAGGCCATCCAGGCGCGCATCGATGCCTTCCTGAACGACTTCACCTCTCGACTGACGGCTCTCGAGGAAACGGATCTGGCTGCCTATCGACAGGCCGTCCATGACCGGCTGGTTCAGCGTGACACCAGCCTCTCGGCCAGGACGAACCGGTTCTGGCAGGCTACGGCCCTGGATGACGCCGATTTCCACCGCCGTGAGCGGCTCGCCGAACGGGTACTCGAGGTCACGGTACGGGAACTGCGCCAGGCCTGGCCGGCCCTGCGCCGTGACGGAGTGGTCAATGTCGCCTTCGACCCCGGCGACGAACCCAGCGATGTCGCAGAGCTCAGCCGCGAGCTCACCTCCCTGCCTAAGGATGAGCAGTGACGTAGGCGGATAAGCCGAAGGCGCATCCGGCGTGATGGGTTGGCCGCGACCCACGCCCGGTACGCTAACGCTTACCGGACCTACGGCTCGGCCATCGGACCTCCGACCACAACGCCCAGCCATTCGGCTGGGCGTTGTGTTGTCGTTCGAGCCGCTGATCCGCTAGTCGAAGGCCTGGGGCGGCATGATGGCCTCTACATGCATGACCAGCTCCTCAAGGATCTGGCGATCATGATCACTCAAGGTCACCTCGTTGAGCCGCTCGATCTCCCGGGCGAAATCCTCGAGGGTCAGGCTGGACAGCGCGGGGTCATTGATCCGCCGCCAGCGGAAGGCTTCCCACTGGGCCAGCTCCTCACCCTCGAGGGTTTCCGGATAACTGCGCGCGCGAAAGCGGAAAAGCATTTCCTCCAGCCGCGGGTCCTGGAAAGCGAAGCGTGCCCCCACCAGGTCCTGGGTGTCGGTATCGCGAACCCGCTGCATCTGCTGGCGATCCGCCGGGGAGAAGAATCCGCCGGCATAGAGCATCAGGTCGGGATCCCGGGGACCCTCCGGGGGCGGTTCAGCGAACACCTCGGCGACCCGCGCCGCCACTTCAGGATGCTTCTCCATCCGTTTCCAGTTCTCTCGACAGGCCGACAGATCCAGTCCCATGCGAGCAACGATCTCGCCGTAGTCGCCCTTGTTCGGCCCAGCCACGTCCTTGAGAGCGCTCGACGGGAACAGCACCGGACACTTGTTGATATGAATGACCTTGAGGGGTATTCGCTCCTCACCCTCTGCCAGGTCTTCGTTGCTGACAAAGACGCGCTCGCGGATCCGGGCGGCGTCGAGATCGAACAAGGGCGCTGGATCGACGGAGAGGTCATAGACGATGACCCCGTTGGGATTGGTGGGATGCTCGGCCAGTGGGACCACCAGCGCACTGCAGCAGCGGCTGGCCGGGTAGCGTCGGGAAATATGCAGAACCGGCTTGTGGCCCGGCACATCGAGCAGCTTCGCCACCTCGCGCTTGCGACGAAAGCCCAGCAGATAGTCGTAGAGCTTGGCGTTGGCCGACCTCAGCAGGCGGGCCAGGGCAATGGTGGCACGGACATCGGCCAGGGCGTCATGGGCCCCCTCATGGGCGATGCCATTGGCCGCGCTGAGGTGTTCGAGCCGGAAGCTCGGCGAACCGTCATCGCGGGTCGGCCACTCGATGCCGTCGGGTCGAAGGGCATGGAAGGCACGCACCACATCGATCAGATCCCAGCGCGAGTTGCCGTTCTGCCATTCCCGGGCATAGGGATCGAGGAAGTTACGGTAGAAGAGATGGCGACTCACTTCGTCATCGAAGCGCAGGCTGTTGTAGCCGACGACACAGGTGCCGGCTTCGCTCATCAGGGTATCGATGCGCCCGGCGAAATCGGCCTCGGGCAAGCCACGGCGACGCGCCTGCTGCGGGGTGATACCGGTGATCAGGCAGGCTTGGGGATGGGGCAGGAAATCATCGGCCGGTCGGCAGAACCACTCCACCGGCTCGCCGACCTCGTTGAAATCGGCATCGGTGCGAATGGCCGCGAACTGAGCGGGACGATCACGACGCGGGTCGGCGCCGAAGGTCTCGTAATCGTGCCACAGGTAGGTGGTCGGGGCGGCAGGGGGCGTCGCCATGGGGGAGGTCTCCGATACTGGCAGGGAAGGAGACAGACTAGCACAGCCCAGCAACCCCCTCAGCCGCCCGGGCCATCAGGCCCGGGGCAGGGTAACGTTCAGCTCCAGCACCGAGCAGTTGTCCTCGCTGTCGAGGCTGATGTTGATGGCATCGTCGTCTACCTGCACATAGCGTCGGATCACCTCCAGCAACTCCTTCTCCAGCATCGGCATGTAGTCCGGCTGGCCGCGCTGGCTGCGCTGATGGGCGACGATGATCTGCAGCCGCTCCTTGGCGACCGACGCGGACTTCTTGCGCTCTCGCTTCAGGAATTCGAGCAACTTCACCGGCGACCTCCTCCGAACATGCGGCTCAACAGGCTCTTTTTCTCGAACTCGTGGAAGCGCAGTGGAACCTCTTCCCCCAGCAACCGAGCGACGGTGTCGGTGTATGCCTGACCGGCGTCGCTATCGGCATCATGGGTCACCGGCACCCCGTGGTTTGACGCCCGAAGTACGGCCTCTGATTCGGGAATCAGGCCGAGCAGGTCGATGGCCAGGATCTCGCGGATATCCTCGAGGTTGAGCATGTCACCCGAGTCGACGCGGGTCGGATTGTAGCGCGTGACCAGCAGGTGTTCCTTTATGGGATCCTCGCCTCGCTCAGCGCGACGCGTCTTGGAGGCCAGCAGTCCGAGAATGCGGTCTGAGTCACGTACCGAGGAGACTTCCGGATTGGTCACCACGATCGCCTCGTCGGCGAAATACATGGCGAGCTGCGCACCACGCTCGATGCCCGCCGGGGAGTCGCAGAGGATATAGTCGAAATCCTTGCTCAGGGTCTCGAGTACCTTATCGACGCCTTCCTGGGTCAGGGCATCCTTGTCACGGGTCTGGGAAGCCGGAAGGATATGCAGGTTGTCGACCCGCTTGTCCCGGATCAAGGCTTGGTTGAGGCCTGCTTCGCCCTGGATAACATTGACCAGGTCATAGACCACACGTCGCTCGCAGCCCATGATCAGGTCGAGGTTACGAAGCCCCACGTCGAAATCTATCACGACAGTCTTGTTGCCACGCAGCGCCAGACCGGTGGCAATCGCTGCCGCACTGGTTGTCTTGCCGACCCCGCCCTTGCCTGAGGTCACAACGATGATCTTGGCCAAGTTACGCTTCCTGTCAAACGAAATGAAAAGAGCAGGCATCCCGCCCAGCTGTTCAACTCATTCATCCAGCCCGAGGGTCCATCCAGCCCGAGGGGCTGGCAATCAGCTCAGGGAGGCGATGCCCAGTTGATCATCCTCCAGGCGAACCTGGACGGCAGTACCCAGCAGCCGAGGATCGATATCTTCCAGCCGCTTGTAATTGCCTGCTACCGAGAGCAGCTCGGCATGCAATTCACGACAGAAGATACTGGCGAGGGGATCTCCGTGGATCCCCGCCAGGGCCCGTCCACGCAGGGCGCCATACACATGCACACTACCAGCCGCGAGCACCTCGGCACCCGCGTTGACCGAGCCAACCACCACCAGATCGCCTTCCGGCGAGGTGACCTGCTGGCCCGAGCGTACCGTTCCGCGATAGATGCGTCCTACGGCAGCCACGCCGGGCGGGGCATCCACGGACGCGTCACTCTCGGCAGAAACGTCCTCGGTGGTGGCAACACTCTCCAGCGATCTCGAACGGCCGATCTCCTGGGGAGGGAACCAGCCGAGCCCCAACGCCCAGGCCGATTGCTTGACCGGATCCGGACCGCCACGTACCGCCACAGGCAGCAGTTTATGCGCCCGGCAGACCGCACAGATGCGCTCCAGAGCCAGGTGGGGCTCGTCGAGCTTCTCGACACTGAGGACCACCGGCGTATGCTGGAAAAAGGCTGGTGACTGGCTTAACTTGCCGGCAAGCTGTTCACGGATGCGCTCGGGATCCGCGCTCGCCAGTTCCATTACCGTCATCGGCAGCATTCCGCCCTTGAAAGTGAACGCCATGCTGTCCCTATCCGCTTTGAGACTCATTGCCGAACTCCACGTCGGATGATGATCGGGGTACCGGATCACCGGGTACTCGTCCAAAGCTAAGCGAGTGACTCGTCCCCTGCAACTGATCATAAGCCCAGCAGGACCCGTTGTCAGTGTCTCCGGTCAGCCACACCCCCACCGAGACGGTCTTTTCCCCAGCCTCGGCGCATGCTTAGATAGTCTCTCGCCTCGTGGAGAGGCATCGACTGGAGAGGCATCGTCGCCCTCCATGGCAGAGGACAACAACACCCTCGAGGCGTCCAGCGGACGCACACCTATCAGGATGGTCAATGTCAGGACTTCTTCGCCGCCTTTTCGCCCCACGCTGGCAACACCCCGATGATCGGGTCCGCCGCCAGACGGCACTTCGCCTCGATACCGGCCGTGCCGACCAGCTCAGGATCCTCGAGCGCCTTGCCCTGGACAGCGATCCCGGCGTGCGACAGACCGCCCTGGATCGCCTCGAGGATCCAGAGTCACTGCTCAGCCTCCTTGACGATGAAGGCGCCTCCCTGGAACTCCGCGCCAGGCTGGTCGCCCTGCTGACAGGCCTTCAGGGCAACCTCGACCTGGCGACCCGTATCGCCCTGACCGAGCGGCTCGAGGAGTCAGGACTGCTGAGCGAGATTGCCCTGCACGGTGACAATCAGCAATTGCGGCTGGCGGCACTGGCAAGGCTCGATGATGAAGACGACCTGATTCGACAGGCCTGTGACAATGGCATCGTCGCCGTGAGACACGCGGCAGCGGCAAGGGTGTCATCCGAGGATGGCCTGGCACGACTTGCCCAGTCGGCCCGCCGCGACCGCCAGGTGATGCGCCAGGCGCGGGAACGCCTCAACCGACGCCGGGCGAATGCCGCATCACTGGCGGCCATCCGCGAGCGGCGTGAGGCGCTTCTCCAATCCCTCGAACGGCATGCCAAAGCCAGCTGGGAACCCCTTTATGCCGGCCGTTTTCGCCACCTGGAACGGGAATGGAACCACCTCGAGGACCTGCCCGACGCCTCACAGGAGCAACGCTATCAGGAAGCCTGCCAGCGCTGCCGCAAGGTCATCGGTGATCACGAGGCCAGTCAACTGACACGAGAGGCCGATCACCGTCGACGAGAGGACGCGGACCTGGGCCGGGAAGCCCTGGTCGAGGCGCTGGAAGAAAGCCTGGATGCCCTCTCGCGAAGCGAGAGCATCAACGAACAGGACATCGCCAGCCTGCGCGCGCATAAGCAGCTACTGGCCAACCGCTGGCAGGCCCTGTCCGACCAGCATCTTGCCGACGAGTCACTGCGGCAGCGCTACGACAAGGCACTCGCCGGCTACGAACGCATCGCCCAGGCCTGGGTTCGGCTGGGCGAACGGGTCGAGGCCATCGAACAGGCCCTGGCCGACGGCGACAACGACAGGCTGAACCACCTGATCGATGCCTGTGGATGGCCCGAGGATCTCTCGCCTTCCCCGCTGCTATCGAGGGCACGAAAACACCTCAGCGTCGATGACCTGGAAAGCCCGGACCTCGAGGCGCGACTGGCACGCTTTGCCGACGACCTGGATCAGCTCGAACGCTTGCTGGAAAGCGGCGCCTTCAAGGGCGCCAGCCGGCTTCACCAGCGTCTCAGGCAGGCGGCCGACCAACTGCCCGCCGACGCCCTGCCCCCCTATCAGGCACGGCTGAAACGCCTGGGCGCCCAGCTCGCCGAACTCCGTGACTGGCGGGGCTTCGTGGCGGGCCCCAAGCGCGACCACCTCTGCCAGGCCATCGCCTCCCTGGCGGATGACAGGACGCTCACGGAGTCCGACCTGGACCGCCGCCATCGTCAACTCGTCAAGGAATGGGCATCGCTCGGTGACGCCGCCGCGAACCGGGAACAGTCCAAACGTTTCCGGACGGCGTCGGACCAGATTCACCAACGCCTGGCCCCCTGGCGGGAGCGGCTCGACGCCCAGCGCCAACAGAACCTCGAGGCCCGTGAAGCTCTGTGTGAGCAACTCGAGACCCTCCTCACGCAGCCCGCCGGCGAGGCCGACCCGGATGCACTGCGCGAGATACGCGGCAAGGCCCGGGAACAATGGCGGCAGTTGTCTCCGGTGCCGAGAGACAGAGCCGAGACTATCGGCCGACGCTTCGGTCGTATCCGTCACGACCTCCAGGCGCTGATCGACCGCCGCGCAGGAGAGATCGCCGACGCCAAGAGTGGCCTCATCGAGCAGGCCCGCCACCTGCTCGAAAGCGATATCCCTGTCGACCGCCGAGCAGAGGAATCCAAGCGTCTGCAAGCCAGATGGCGCTCGCTGGGTCGGGCACCCCGAGGAGAGGAACAGACGCTGTGGCGGGAGTTCCGATCCCTCTGCGATGCGATCTTCGCCTCACGGGAAGCCGAACGTGACGACCGGGCAAGGCGAACCCAGGAGTGGCTGGAGGCGATGCAGGCCCTCATCGACCGGCTCGATGCCTGGCAACCCACGACGCCACAGGAGGCTCGTGTCCTCCAGGAGGCCATCGACGAAGCGTCCCATCTAGAGCCCTTGCCCAGTGGACGCCGCACCGAAGGCATGCGACGCCGCTGGTCGGGCATCATTAGGGCGAGACGCGAGCGCCTCGCTCGCCTGGATGTCATCGAGGAGGTCAACCGCTGGTATCAGGTACGCCCGCTGCTGTCGCGCCATCTGGAAGCGGATGCCGCCTCACTGGATAACCAGCCGGCCGGCGATGTCGAACTACCGGCCGGGAACTCACTGCCCGAGGACATGCGCAGCGCCCATGATCGTCGCAATGCAGCCCGGCGACAGCCCCCCGAGCCTGGTCAGGTCGAAGAGCGACTGGCCCGCCTGCGGGTCCACCTCTCGCTACTGGCCACGGGGCGTGTAAACCATGGTGATGACCCCCTCAGACTCGCCATCCAGGTCGAACGACCCAACGAGAACCTCGGCCGGGAGCCCTCTCGGGCGGAAGAGCTTCATGGGGTACTGAGCGAACTCATCGCCACGGGCCCCATTCTCCCCGCCCTCTGGAATCGGGAGGTGGGTGAACTCGATCGCCTGCTGGAGCGACTGGCTCAGCTGCCGCCTCCCTGAGCACCATCGCCAGGCCCTGATACGGCGAAAGCGCGAGGGGCCTCCTCGCGCTTTCGCAGGCCGCCACCGGGATCACCGGTGGCAGAATCGGTCGGAACCGTCAGGCGATCAACCCATGAACTGCCCGCCGTTGATGTCGATGTTGGCACCCGTGATGAAGCCCGATTCCTTGTGCGCCAGGAAGGCCACCAAGCGGCCGATTTCCTCGGGAGTCCCGTAGCGCTTGACCGGAATCGTCTCGCGAATCGCCTCGCGGACCTTCTCGGGGATGTTCATGATCATGTCCGTGGCTATATAACCGGGCGACACCGTGTTCACGGTAATCCCCTTGGTGGCGGTCTCCTGGGCCAGGGACATGGTCAGGCCGTGCATCCCGGCCTTGGCGGCGGCATAGTTGACCTGACCGAACTGGCCCTTGCGTCCATTGATGGATGAGATATTGATGATCCGCCCATAACCGTGCTCGAGCATGCTCTCGATCACGCTGCGACAGGTATTGAACACGCTGTTGAGGTTGGTATCGATGACCTCATGCCACTGGTCAGGCGTCATCTTCTTCAAGGTGCCGTCGCGAGTGATGCCCGCACAATTGACCAGCACGGCAATGGGACCATGCGTCTCGGTGATCTCTTTCGCACCTGCCATGCAGTCGTCATGGTTCGTGAGATCCAGACCGGACAGGGCGATATTGTCATAGCCATCAGCCTTCTGGGTCTCGAGCCAGGCCTTGGCCTTTTCGGGGTTGTGATACCCGGCAACAACGGTAAAACCTTCATCGGCCAGCGTGCGGCAGATGGCGGAACCGATACCGCCTGTGCCACCGGTAACCCAGGCGACGGGTGCTTGATTGGTCATTGACTACCTCCCTATTCAGTGAAACGTGTCCGCCCGGAAAATCCGAACCGAAGCGGGCGTCTACTGGCGTTTGTCATTTTCATGATTGTTCTGGCGATGACCGCCAGTGCGACAATTGATACCAGTATGGACCACGAAGGGCGCCACGGACGAGCGTTTGAAACCACCTGTTGACCCGCACAAGGGAAGGCGTAGGATATGTCCACGTTGATGCGGGGTGGAGCAGTCTGGTAGCTCGTCGGGCTCATAACCCGAAGGTCATCGGTTCAAATCCGGTCCCCGCTACCAAGATTTAAAGAGGCAGGCCAGTAGCTTACTGACCTGCCTCTTTTTCGTTGCCTGAAAGAAGGATGGATTGTGACACTTCTGTGCTGCCCCAAGCGCCAGG
>NZ_JBDNGD010000010.1:0-4899 GCF_041689495.1 Halomonas sp.
CTGGGCGAGCGCTTTCGTTAGCTGGACGTGCCCTTGCTGGTGGAGTGGCCGGATGGGCGCCAGAACAGAAAGTCGAGATCTACGCCAAGGCGATCCAGGGGTTGTTGACGCTGGAACCGAATATCGAGAAGCAGATCAAATATCTCGACTTCGTCGATATTTACACGGGATTGAGCGACGCGGAACAACACGCCTATGAATCCCGCTACCCACAGGAGAATGCCGTCATGACGGGACTGACAGAACGCTTACGTACGGAAGGCCGCCAGGAAGGCCGCCAGGGAGCCCTGCGTGAAACCGCACGCAACCTGATTCAGACCACCGAACTGGACGATGCCGCCATCGCCAACGCCACCGGCCTCCCGCAAGCTGAGGTCCAGGCCCTGCGGTTCGAGTTGAAACACTGAGCCCACAGCGGAGTAGGGTCTGACCCCGTTTCGTAGCCAGGCGTGTGGATGTTGCCGTGGGTCTCGTGGCCGTGTGGACTTATTGCAATGCTGCGGGAGACTTACCATAATGGTAAAGAGCGTGAACGTCAGCCGCTACGCTGAGGCGCCGCCAGGTCCGGGTAGCCAAGTCCGCACCATACCTGATGGCCCCCTGTACCCCGTTGCAGAAGTGCTGGAGGCGTTGCATGACCAGGGGTTGGTGTTATGGACACAGCGCGCGATCAAGAAGACGCAGGACCTTGGGCTGGATCACGATGATGTCGCGGACCTGCTGCGTGAAGCCCTTCACCATGGCAGTTACCATCAGAGTGAGGGGTGAATGGAATGACAACGCTTTTCGTGAACTTCCCGTACCGTACTATCTGAAATTTGCATTGGCCAAAAGTGGACGCGTGGTATTGACGGTGTCGTGCCACGTCCAGCAATAGTGCCAAGGAGGACTCCATGCCAGCCAACCATGAAATGCTCTGCTCCATCTGCGAGGCGGGGCCGCTGGTACCCGAAACCGTCGAGAATGAGGTGACGTACAAGGGGCGCACGCGGTCGCTGCCGTTGCTGATGTCGGTCTGCCAGGACTGTGGTTCCGAGCAGGCCAGTGCCCAGCAGGCACGGGACAACAAACGCGCCATGCTGGCATTCCGAAAGGAGGTGGATGGCTTGCTGACGGGAGCCGAGCTGCGCGTACTGCGCGAGCGCCTGAGTATTTCCCAGGCGCAGGCTGCACGGCTGTTTGGCGGTGGGCCGGTGGCTTTCTCCAAGTACGAAAACGATGACGTGGCCCAGTCCGAGGCGATGGATCGCTTGGTTCGCATGTCGGCAGAGGTGCCGGGGGCACTGCGCTGGCTGGCACACCGTGCCGGGGAGCCTGATCTGGCGGGTTCCGCTTCCACTCAGGGGTTTCGAGACTATCTTGCGGCGATGGAACGCTACGCGAAAAGCGTTTCACGGCTATCTAGTTCGATAGATATCCAGCATCGGTATATCGAGCCTCGGCAGGTCATTCGACTCACGGGGATTAACGAAGACAAAGATACCTGGGGCCAACGCGAATCGGTACTGCTCTGAAGGAGCCCATGATATGAGCGTCCAACTGGAAATGTCCCCGCTGCAGCTCAAGGAGCTGCTCTATAAGAAGGTTCTGATAGAATCTGCGGTTGATCTGTCCGAGGTAGAGGTCTATTGGGCGCCAACCTTTGACTTCGAGGGCGTGAAGTTAGTGGCCGATCTGGCCGTTGGGGTTGCCAAGGACCAGCAGGACGACCCCAGAAGCTTCATGGTGGAAATGACGGTTGCAATCCCCAACGATCCGGAGGATGGCAAGCGGGCTCCTTACACCCTGGATATCCAAGCTCAAGCCTGGATCGAAGTCGCCGATGGCATTCCGAAGGACAAGCGTCGTGAGATCGTAGAGGTCAACGGTGCCTCCTTGATTCTCGGGGCGATCCGTGAACTGGTTCTGCAGGTCACCGGCAGGTCTGGCCTTGGCCCCATGCTGTTACCCACTCTGCGATTCCTCGGAGTAGGGTCAGACCCTTAAGTAGATTTAAGGGTCTGACCCTGTGGCCGAAACCTGTGCGGTGGCTTTGCGCCGCCACGGAAACCTGTTCGGTGGCATCTTTCTCTGTAGGAGGGCAACTCTGCTGCGCGACGGCGCCGCTGGAAACGGAGAAATTCTTGTGTACCAGGGAACGAGTTGCCGCTATTGGTGTAAAGTGGAGTGTAAAGCCTTGCCGATTTTTCCAGCTACCGTGCCAGCAGGATGACAATCACCATGACCACGCCCGCGCTGCAGGCCCCCGTTTTCTATGTTCTTGCTCAGATCAAGTTCAATCGAATCGAGCAGATGGCCAGCTATGTGGGGCCGCTGCAGGACGCGCTGCGTCGCCAGGGCTATCCGGACTTCCGCGAAGACCATCAGCTGCATATGCAGGTGACTCCCGGCCCTCAGCTCGATGTGCAGCGCCAACAGGTCGAGCGCTGGGTGTTCACCGACCAAAAGCGCCAAGAAGGGGTCATCCTGCTCAAGGATGCGCTGATCTTTCAGACCGCCCGCTACTCACGCTTCACTGATTTCAGGAATGCCGTGCTGCAGGTGCTTGAAGCGCTGCACCGGGAGGTGGAACTGGCCTATGTCGACCGCATCGGCCTGCGCTATCTTGACGCGGTAATCCCTTCCGAGACCCATCCTCTGGAACGTTTGCTGAGTCCGGGCCTGTTCGGGCTGTATCGTGAGGTTGCCGGAGAACCTAGGCATAGCGTGACGGAAACCGTGAGCGGCGTGGGGGGTGGTACTCTGGTAGTACGCACACTGATTTCCCCGCAGGGTGTGCCTTTGCCTCCGGATCTGCAGCCGATGTCGCTGCAGCTGGATGCGCGTATCCAGGCATCGCAGGACCAGGAGGCCGCTGTGCTGGATAGCGACTATTTCGTAGCAGAGCGCGAAACCTTTGATAGCCAGGCCGTGGCGCGCCAGTTGGATGCCTCCCATGAGGTCATCAGTGAGGCCTTCAGAATGGCTACCACAGAGCAGGCGAGGAGTGAGCTATGGCAACTGTAAGCCCCGAAATCATCTCCGAACATGGCGGCACCGGCAGTGCATCGCAGACGGCTAGCTACTCATCTTCCTGGGGCTGGGGGACTGGTGCCCGCCAAACCATGGCGTTGGCCGCTACCTGTTTTTTGGTTCCCCTGACGCTGGGAGGAGAGCCAGGTTCCGGCGGCGCTATGACCCCGGAAGCGGCGCTGTCTCGGCATCAATGGCTGCATGATGACTCAATCGAAGTTACCTCTGCGGTAGCGGGTGCGGAAGATGCTGAGTTGCGCACGCCGGCTGAGCGCCTGGAGCGGATTCGTCAGGCATTGGGCTTGACGGTTACCGACCTGGCGCACCTGCTGGGCACGTCGCGGCCTACCGTCTATGCCTGGCTCAACGGCCAGGAGCCGCGCCCCGAGGTCCATGCGCTGCTCATTAGGCTGGAGCGGCAATCAGAGGCCGTGGCGGCATGCGAGCTCCCGCGCATCAACAAGCTGGTGCGTCGCCCCCTGCACTCTGGTAGCAGCCTGCTGGAACGCTTGCAGCATGGTGACCCGCTGGAACCAGCGCTGGAGGAGCTCCAGAGGCTTGCACAGCGCGAGCACTCTGGACGTGCGCGGCACAAGGGCAAGGCCGTGGCCGCCCGCAGCACACGTGAGGCGCTCGACGATGTCGCAGTGCCGCTGCAGCGGCGAGGATAAGCGTGGTGGTGCGAGAATGGACGAGGTCGATGCCCTGGTCTCAGGGAAACCTGCTCGCCATGGAGGACATGGCAGCCTTGGGGCTGGCCAAGGCGGACGCCTGTTGGGGCGTGGTGATCACTCATGACTGTGACTTGGCCAATGATAATCTGGCGCTTGAGCCTTCGGTCGAAGTGGTCTTGGCGCAGCTAGTGGACTCGCCCGATGGGAACTGCCGCCATGCCAAGAATGCTCGCAAGTTGCATCTCGACTGGGAAGGAGCAGATGGGCTGTTATGCCTGGAACTGTTGGCGACCCACAAACATCACGTGGCCAAAGGCGATCTGGCGCAGTACGAACCGGTGCCCGGTTTCATGCTGCCACCGGCAGGCAAGCGAACGCTGCAAAGCTGGTTGGCCGCGCGCTATCGACGCCAGGCCTTGCCGGACAGCCTTGTGGAGCGGTTGAGGCATGTCTTCAATCGGATTGAAAAGCAGGGCAAGCAGCAGGCGGCGACTGTCATCGGCTATTGGTTGTCCTTCGCCCCGGCTAGCGAGCTGGAAGCTGACGACCCCTACGATCTGAATATCAGTATCGTCTATACGATTGACGTGCCGGAAGCCGAAGCCGCCGCCTCTGCCATTGCCGAAGATATAAGCAGTCGCTTCAATGACTTGGTGGTAAAAACAGCGGCTGGCGGCGTGGTATTGGGAACCTGTGACGCCTATTCCGAAGAGGAATTTACGCTCTACGATATCCGTCAGCACGTGGAGTTTCGCCTGGATTATCTCAGCAACCGAATCTTCCCTGACGGGGTGGAATTGGGGTGACTTAACATCCTTCTTGAAGGCCTCTATCGCCCAATAAATTGGCCTCTCACGAAAATCTGGGCGTGCGGTGGAGTAGGGTCAGACCCTTAATTTCGCTTAAGGGTCTGACCCTGTAGCCGCCTTGACAGTGACAACCTGGTGGCCCGCTTGAACCTGCCCAACATGCAGTGGGCGCCGGAACAGAAGGTCGAGATCTACGCCAAGGCGATCCAGGGGTTGTTGACGCTGGAACCGGATATCGAGAAGCAGATCAAATATCTCGACTTCGTCGATATTTACACGGGATTGAGCGACGCGGAACAACGCGCCTATGAATCCCGCTATCCACAGGAGAATGCCGTCATGACGGGACTGACAGAACGCTTACGTACGGAAGGCCGCCAGGAAGGCCGCCAGGAAGGCCGCCA
>NZ_JBDNGD010000011.1:0-14053 GCF_041689495.1 Halomonas sp.
CGGAAGACGAACACGCGGCCCATCACGGTGGCGGAGAAAAGTCCGCGGCCGATCAGCAGAGCACCGGCCTGCTGTATGTGGTGGATACGACCACCCATGCCATCGTGCGCAAGCTGGAAGTTCCCGGCCCGGTTCACCATGGCGCGCTGAACTCATGCAGCGCCGCGATGGCGTCGGCCTCGGACGCCGCATCCTGTTCCTTTTTCAGGGCAGCGAGCACCTGCGTCACGACCTCCGGCGTCTGCAGAATGCGGCGGACCTCGGTCACGACGGCATCCTCGACCATTCCGGCGGCCAGCCGCATCGGTGCGGTTTCTTCGCCGGTCTCGCGGTTCCGGATCACGTCCATCGACACGTAGTAGCGGTAAAGCTTCGCGCCCTTCTTGGTGCTGGTGGGTGTCATGGCGGCGCCGGTGTCGCTGAAGATCAGCCCCTTCAGAAGAGCGGGGGTCCGCGACCGGCTGTTGTTGGCACGTTTGCGGGGGCTTTCCCGCAGGATGGCATGGACCCGATCCCAGAGATCTTGGTCGATGATGGCGTCGTGCTCCCCGGGGTAAGCCGTGCCCTTGTGGAAGGGCTCACCGCGATAGACGCGATTGTTGAGCAGACGGTAGAGGTAGCCCTTGTCGATCAGCGTGCCCTGCTTGTTACGAAACTCGTCGCGTCTTAATTCGCGGGCCAGTACGTTGGCGGAGCCCAGTTCGACAAACCGCTGGAAGATCTGGCGGACAGATGCGGCCTCGGCGTCGTTCACCACCGGAACTAAACCGCGACAAGACCAGTCCTTGTCATAGTCGTTTTCGATTTGCATGACCTTGTCGCCTGGCGCGAAGGTCCAACCGAAGCGCTCTACTTTCTTGTCCCCTGCGGGATTCAGGGCCGCCTGAAGCCCAATGTTTAGCGACCGTGCGCCCACACCGCCACGGTTCATCGGGCAGAGGACCTGGATGTCTTTAATCGGATCGAAGCCGAAGCGGCGTGGGATGCGCTTGGCGACCAGCTCTACGATCCGCGGCACCGCCTGTTCCGGATCGGCTGCAGGCACGAAGTAAAAGTCAGTTTCCCCTTCAGGCGGGGTAAGATCTGGTATGTGCCCTGCATTGATGGCATGCGCCGTGGTGATGATCTTACTCTGCGCAGCCTGCCGGAACACCTCGGTCAGCCGGGCCATTGGCACGGCGCCAGAACCGATGACGTCCGCCAAAACCTGACTGGGACCGACCGAAGGTAGCTGCTCAATGTCGCCCACGATCAGCAGCGCAGCTGCGGTCGGCACAGCCTTCATGAGAGACTGCATTAGCAGCACGTCGACCATCGAGCTCTCGTCTATCACCAGCAGATCACAGTTGAGCGGGTTTTCGTCGTTACGCTTGAAACCAAACGCCTTTGGATCGAATTCCAGCAGCCGGTGAATGGTCTTGGCTTCCGTCATGCGCTTGGCAGCGCGGCCGGTGGGCGCGCAGAGCAATAGCTTCACCGACTTGGCCGCCAGGATGCGCAGGATAGAGTTCACGATCGTCGTCTTGCCCACACCGGGGCCACCGGTGATCACCATGACCTTTGAAGTGAGAGCCAGGCGAACGGCCTTGGCCTGGCTGGCCGCAAGGGTGAGTCCCGTCTTCTGCTCGATCCAAGGCAGAGCTTTGTCGGCATCGATTTCGGGCCAGGGCAGGGGGCCTTTGCGGATCCGGCCCAAATGCTCCGCGATTGCGCGCTCTGCTTGGTAAAGTCCTGTCAGGAAAATGCAGTCGGCATCGCCAACCTTGTCTGTGGTCACCGTGCCCTCTGCAAGCTCTTCCAGCATGGCGCTCTCGATCAATGCCGCTGGAACTTCGAGCAGCTTTTCCGCGAGTCCGATCAACTCCGCCCGCGGCAAGCCGCAATGGCCGTTGCCCAGGCCGGAGGGAACTTGGGGCGCAGGGCAGCGGGGCCTCACTGGCTTGGCTGAGGCTGGTTCGCATTGGTCTGGCGCTACCTCGTTGACTGTTCGCGCAGCAGAATTGAGCGCAGGTCTTTGTGCGGCAGGTTTGCAAAAGTGGTTTTCACGGTCTGGATGGCGGCAGTAATACGTCGTGACAGAGATAGATCATGGTATATTGCGGGCCTACTTTTACTCACACGGCCAAAGTGGCGCTGCCGTCCAGCCTAGAAAATGACAGATGGCAGCCAAGTCGCCAAAGCTGGGACAAACCAGATCAGCAGAACCCCCACGGCCTGCAAGCCAATGAACGGAACGACGCCCGCGTAAATATGGCCCGTTGTCACCTCCTTCGGGGCGGCACCGCGCAGGTAGAACAGCGAAAAACCGAAGGGCGGCGTGAGGAAGCTGGTCTGTAGATTGATCGCGATCAGAATGCCCAGCCAGATCGGATCGTGGCCCATGACGATCAGCGGCGGCACGACCAGCGGCAGCAGGATGACCGAGATCTCCACGAAATCGAGGAAGAACCCCAGGACGAAGATGAACACCATGCTGAAGACCAGCGCCCCGGTCGGCCCGCCCGGCATGCTGAGCAGCAGATGCGCCACCCGCTCTTCGCCGCCAAGCCCGATGAACACCAGCGAGAAGATCCCGGCCGCAAGGATGGTGGCAAAGATCATCGCTGTCATGGTGAGTGTGGAATTAACCGCTTCTTGCACCACGTCATTGCGCAGCGCCGAGCGTAAGGCCAGCGCGATAGCGAGCCCGCCGACGATGGCCAGTAGCACATAGAGCCCGCCAGCGATATACGAGCCCAGCTCCAGATCGCTGCGTTGCAGGCGCACGGGGAAAAGCCCGGCGAATACTCCCAGTGCCACCAGCGCCGCCGTGCCCAGCAGGATGAGCTTGCGACTGATGCCCAGCCGGATCCCGGTCATCAACAGCGCGCCGATAGCGCCGACCGACGCCGCCTCTGTCGGGGTGGCGATGCCGCCCAGAATGGCGCCCAGAACGGCAAAAATCAGCAGGATCGGCGGTATGATCGCGCCGATCACCTCAGTGCGATCCGGCCTCGGCTGGTCTAGTGCGGCGGGCGGCATATCCTGCGGGCGCAGGACTCCGCGCACCAGAATATAGATCAGGTAGAGGCATACCAGCAGCAGCCCCGGCACGATGGCCGCGGCAAAGAACTGCCCGACCGACAGTGCCTCGACCGAGAATTTTCCCTGCTCGTATTGTGCCTGCTGAAAGGCATTGGACATGACATCGGCGAGGATGATCAGCAGCGTCGAAGGCGGGATGATCTGCCCCAGCGTCCCGGCGGTGCAGACGATCCCGCTGGCCACGCGCGGATTGTATCCGGTGCGCAGCATCGTGGGCAGGGCGATCATGCCCATCGCCACCACGGTCGCGCCGACGATGCCGGTGGAGGCCGCCAGCAATGCGCCGACCAGCACAACCGAGACGCCGAGGCCGCCGCGCAGCTGGCCAAAGAGCCGCCCCATCGTGTCCAGCAATTCCTCGGCGATGCGGCTCTTCTCCAGTAGTGCGCCCATCAGCACGAAGAGCGGGATAGCGATCAGCACCTGATTGCTGATCAGACCGAACACACGCTGGCCCATCGACCCCAGCAGAGAGATGTCCATCACCCCCAGCATCCAGCCCAGATAGGCAAAGCCGATGCCGACGCCCGCAATGCTGAACGACACCGGAAAACCCGACAAGATAGCGACCATCAGGGCCACGAACATGATCAGGTCGAGATATTCGGTCATTGCGGCGCTTTCGCAGACAAAAGCCGGATCAAAAGCGCAATCGCCTGAAGCATAATGAGGATGCAAAACAGCGGGATCAGGGTCTTGAGCAGGAACACCGCCTCGATACCGCCCACTGAAATCGGCCCTTCAAGGATCTTCCACGAATTGCGGACCGAGGGCCAGGACCAGTAGAGCAGCGCCGCCATCGACGGCAGCAGCAGGAACAGATGGCCAAAGATATCGATCCGCCGCTGGCCCTGCGCGCCGAGCTTGGCAAAGAACACGTCGACGCGGACATGCTTGTCCACCAGCAGCGTATAGCCGGCGCCCAGCATGAAGAGCGTGGCGTGAAAGTAGAGCACGCTTTCCTGCGCGGCGATGGAATTGACGCCAAAGACATAGCGCCCGACCACGATGGCGAACTGGATCAGCACCATGAAGAGGGCCAGCCATCGCACCACATGCGCAACGCCGGAATTGAGACTGTCGATCGCTGCGGCGATGCGGATCATGAGCGTGTCTGTCCCCTTGGCCAGAGCGGTGCGCGGATGGTCCTGCGCACCGCAGCCGGATCAATAGCCGAAAAGATCGGCACGGGCGTTCATCTGGCCGTTATCAGCATAGGTCATATAGCCGCCGACGCTGTCGCGATAACTGACAAAGCTCTCGGTGATGCGCTTGACCAACTCGTCGTCGTTCTGGCGCAGCTCGTCGATCACCTCTTTCGCGGCTTTGCCCATCGCGGTGATGACATCCTCGGGGAACATCCTGACCATGACGCCCTGCTCTTCGACCAGCGATTTCAGCGCGATGGCGTGCTTGGTCGTGTATTCCGTCCAAACCGGATTGTAGAGGCTCTCGCAGGCAAAGCTGACGGCCTGTTTCAGATCGTCGGGCAGCTCGGCATAGGCCGCGCTGTTGACGCCGCACTCTTCTGCCGATGACGGCTCGCCGACGCCGGGCCAGTAGTAATTCTTGGCCACCTGATAGAATCCCAGCGCGGAATCGGTCCAGGGACCGATGAATTCGCCCGCATCCAGCGCGCCGGTTTGCAGCGCCTGGAACATGGCCGGTCCGCTCATCGCTTGAGCGGCGACGCCCAGCTTGGTCATCATCTCCGAGGCAAGGCCCGTCGTGCGGAATTTCATCCCCTTGAGATCCTCGGCCGAGTTCAGCTCGTTGCGGAACCAGCCGCCCCATTGCGGGCCGGAATTGCCGCACAGGAACGGCTTGATGCCAAAGCGACCATACATTTCGTCATAGAGCGCCTGACCGCCACCATACGCCAGCCAGCCGAATTGCTCGTCCGCGCGCAGGCCAAAGGGCTGCGAGCCGAACAGCAGGATGCCTTTGGACTTGGAGCCCCAATAGGCGGGCACGGCGTGATAAAGCTCGGCCGTCCCCTCGCTGACGGCGTCGAACACGCCCGGCCCCGGCACCAGCTCGCCTGCAGCGTACAGCTTGACCTCGATTCGGCCGCCGGACAGCGCGGTGATCCGGTCGGCGAGGTTCTGCGCCGCCACGCCCGGACCGGGCAGGTTCTTGGGCCATGCCGTGACCATCTTCCACTGGCGCTTGTCCTGCGCGATTGCCGGGCTGGCCAGCGCCGTTGCGGCAGCGCCGACTGCGCCGGCCTGAAGGAATTTACGTCTTTGCATGGGGCTCTCCTTGTTGGGTGTCTGTCGCGTCCGTTTTTATAACTGTGTCGGACTTCTTCCTTAGTCTAGACATATAAACGTCAATCCAGCAATCCCCGCGCGATGATCATGCGCGGGGATTGCTGGCGATCCCTCTTGGATGTGGAAAATCTGCGGACCGCCCAAGCAGCGCTCTAACGGGACGTCACGGGTATAGCCCTATCCGCCATGGATGTGCAATTTCGCGACCTGTAACGCGCCTTGCCGCCTCCGAAGAATCGAGCTTTGCCAGGGAGGAGTCTGGCGCAAACTGCTGCCCCGAGCCACGCTTGACCACCGCCTGCATGCCGCCCAGCTACGACAGATACCGCTCGGTCAGAGATCGGGTCAGATCGCAATTCGCGCGAAATGCTTTGAGTCTGTGCTCGGTCGCGCCGAAGATGATGACGGTCACGACAAAGAGGGCCGAGCAGCCGACCATCACACGTTTCAGAATGATCGACAGGACTGCCGTCATTCACTCCATTTTTGTTGGGGTAAATTTTCGCATCTCTCGTTTTATATTCGCCGCGACAACATCCGTTTAGGCTGGCAAGCGCAGGCTGCTGCGCCGTCGTTTGGATCGCCTGCGGCTCTGCTTGGGTGTGCGCGCACTTGGTACGGGATAAAATGCAGACTATAAGCCTTTTGATGCAATCTTATGAGGGCACATCCATGAAATCCACTTACAGGGAGATCAAGGCAGACATCCTGTCCAAGATCACCAAAGGCCATTGGCAGCCGGGCAGTCTGATGCCGAACGAGATCGAGCTGGCGGACATCTATGGCTGTGCGCGCGCGACGGTGAACCGCGCGATGCGCGAATTGGCGGATGATGGAATTATCGAGCGGCGCCGCAAGGCGGGCACACGGGTGCGGGCCAGTCCGATCCGGCAGGCGCGGTTCGACATCCCGCTGGTGCGCCGCGAGATCGAGGAGAAGGGCGCCGAATATCGCTATTCACTGGCCGCGCGCAGTGTCGAGCAGACGCCTGACTGGCTGCGCGAGCGGCTGAATCTGGACGATGGCGCGCGCGCCCTGCACCTTGTCTGTATGCACTATGCGGACGATGATCCCTATCAGCACGAGGATCGCTGGATCAGCCTCGCGACCTTGCCGCAGGCCGAAAAGGCCGATTTTATCCAATCCGGCCCGAACGAGTGGTTGGTCGCGACGATCCCCTTTTCCAATGCCGAGATCAGCTTTTCCGCCACGCTTGCGGACGCGCGGCTGGCCGACTTTCTGGGCAGTCGGCTGGGTGATCCGCTGTTTACGATCGAACGCGCCACGTGGTTTGAGGAGCGCGCGATCACCTATGTGAGGCTGGCCTACCGGCCCGGCCATCGCATGACGACGCGCTACTAGGCGCGTGCGCCCCAGCCTGATGGGGACCGGGGCACCCGGATCACTTGAGGATGCCCGGCAGGTTCAGCCCGTTCTCGCGGGCGCAGTCCAGCGCATCGTCGTAGCCCGCATCGGCGTGGCGCATCACGCCGGTTGCTGGGTCATTCCACAGCACACGGGCGATGCGGCGGTCCGCGTCCTCGCTGCCGTCACAGCAGATCACCATGCCGGAGTGTTGGCTAAATCCCATGCCGACACCGCCGCCGTGATGCAGCGACACCCATGTCGCGCCGGACGCGGTGTTCAGCAATGCGTTCAGCAGCGGCCAGTCCGATACGGCATCCGAGCCGTCCTTCATTGCCTCCGTCTCGCGATTGGGCGACGCGACGGAGCCTGAGTCCAGATGGTCGCGCCCGATCACGATAGGCGCGCTCAGCTCCCCGTTGCGCACCATCTCATTGAAGGCGAGGCCGAGTTTATGACGCACGCCAAGGCCGACCCAGCAGATGCGCGCGGGCAAGCCTTGGAAGCTGATGCGCTCGCGTGCCATATCCAGCCAGTTGTGCAGATGCGTGTCCTCGGACAGGATCTCTTTGACCTTGGCGTCGGTCTTGTAGATGTCCTCGGGATCGCCCGACAGGGCCACCCAGCGGAACGGACCGATACCCCGGCAAAACAGTGGACGGATATAAGCGGGCACAAATCCGGGGAACGCGAAGGCATTCTCCAAGCCCTCCTCCAAGGCGACCTGCCGGATATTGTTGCCATAATCCAGCGTCGGCACGCCCGCGTTCCAGAAATCGACCATTGCGGCGACATGCGTTTTCATCGACGCGCGCGCGGCTTTCTCGACGCTCTTCGGATCGCTCTCACGCTTCTCGCGCCACTGGGCCATGGTCCAGCCCTGCGGCAGATAGCCGTTGATCGGGTCATGCGCGCTGGTCTGGTCGGTGACGATATCGGGACGCACGCCGCGCCTCACGAGCTCGGGGAATACGTCAGCGGCGTTGCCCAGCAGGCCCACGGATTTTGCCTCGCCCGCCGCAGTCCAGCGCTCAATCATCTCCAGCGCGTCGTCCAGCGTATCGGCCCGCTCGTCGACATAGCGGGTGCGCAGGCGGAAATCTATGCTGTCGGGGTTGCACTCCACCGCAAGGCAGCAGGCGCTGGCCATCACGGCCGCCAGTGGCTGCGCGCCGCCCATACCGCCAAGGCCACCCGTCAGGATCCACTTGCCCTTGAGCGAGCCATCATAATGCTGGCGGCCCGCCTCGACGAACGTCTCGTAAGTGCCCTGCACGATGCCTTGGCTACCGATATAAATCCAAGATCCGGCGGTCATCTGGCCATACATCGCCAGACCCTTCTTATCCAGCTCGTTGAAGTGGTCCCACGTCGCCCAATGCGGCACCAGATTGCTGTTGGCGATCAGAACGCGCGGCGCGTCCTTATGCGTCTGGAACACGCCCACAGGCTTGCCAGACTGAACCAGCAGCGTCTGGTCCTCTTCCAGCTCCTTGAGGCTGGCGACGATCTGGTCAAAGTCGGCCCAGGTGCGCGCGGCGCGCCCGATACCGCCATAAACGACCAGTTCATGCGGGTTCTCGGCCACGTCAGGATGCAGATTGTTCATCAGCATCCGCATGGGCGCCTCGGTCATCCAGCTCTTGGCGGTGATCTCAGATCCGGTCGCGGGATAGACGTCGCGGGTGTTCTTGCGGGGATCATCGCTCATGTGGTGCCTCCGGGTGTTTTGGACAGGGTCAGGGCCAGATTGGCCAATGTGGTCAGGATCTTGCGCAGATGGGTGCGTAGGCGCTCCGCCTTGGCGGTGTCATAGGTCCAAGGCGCGGCCTCGACGGCTAGGTATGCGGACTGGGCCAGCTCCATCTGGATCGTGTGGAAGCTCTGCTCGGGCTGGCTATAGTGGCGCGTGGTCCAGCCTCCTCTGAAGCGACCGTTGAGAACATGGCTGAAGCCTTCGGCATCTGCGCAGACCTCTCGCACAGCTTCCTCGATAGACGGATTGCACGTCGTGCCATTGTCGGTGCCGATGTTGAAATCTGGCAGTGTGCCGTCGAAGAGGAAGGGGATCTGTGATCGTATCGAATGACAGTCATAGTGGATGGCGATCCCGTGGATCGCGCGCACACGGTCCATCTCGGCACGCATGGCACCATGATAGGGTGCGTGATAGGCGATGCGGCGCGCCTCGATCTCATCCGAGTCTGGCGCGCTGTTCCAGATGTCATGACCGTCAAAGTCGGTCAGCGGCACGAGGCCGGTGGTATTCTGGCCCGGATAAAGCGACATGCCCGACGGATCCCGATTGACGTCGATGACATAGCGATGGTGCGTCGCACGCACCGTCGTCGCGCCGGGCAGAAGGCCATTATAAAGGGTGTGGATGTGCCAGTCGGTATCGGCAAGCTCGCGTCCGCGCGCGTTGAGATCCGCAAGCACGTCTTGTGGCACATGAGTGCCGGTATGCGGCAGGCCGATGACGATTGGGCTATCTCCGCGTGTGGTCTCAACAGGTGTCATTCGTTTAACTCCGGCAAATTGATGGATGTGGCATCAATGATGGCACCGCTCGCGATCATCTGCGCCGCGCGCTCCAGATCAGGGGCCATGTAGCGATCATCGCCCAGCGTCTCGACCTCTTCGCGCACGCGCGCGACAACGCGCTGCAGAGCCGCGCTGGTCGCCAGAGGCGCGCGGAAATCGATGCCCTGCGCCGCGCATAGCAGCTCCACCCCCAGAATGCGGTTTAGATTGTCCAGCATCGGCATCAGGCGGCGCGCGCCATGCGCGGCCATGCTGACATGGTCCTCCTGATTGGCGGAGGTGGGTGTGCTGTCGGTCACGCAAGGGTTCGCCAGATGCTTGTTCTCGCTCATTAGCGCGGCAGTGGTGACTTCGGCGATCATATAGCCCGAGTTCAGGCCGGGGCGCGGCGTCAGGAACGGCGGCAAGTTGAAGCTGAGAACCGGATCGACGATCAGCGCGACACGGCGCTGGGCGATGGCGCCGATCTCGGCGATGGCCAGCGCGATCATGTCGGCGGCAAAACCCACTGGCTCGGCGTGGAAATTCCCGCCCGACACGATCAGATCGGCGCCCACCAGAACCAGCGGATTGTCGGTGGCCGCATTGGCCTCGATCTCCAGCGTCTTGGCGGCCATGCGCAGCACGTCCATCGCTGCGCCCGTGACCTGCGGCTGGCAGCGGATGCAATAGGGGTCCTGCACGCGGGCATCGCAATCCACATGGCTCTCGCGGATTTCCGATCCGGCCAGCAGCGCGCGCATCGTCTCGCTGGCCTCGATCTGGCCTCGATGGCCGCGCAGCGCGTGGATTTCAGGATGCAGCGGGGCGGTCGAGCCCATGATCGCGTCCGTGGACAGCGCCGATGTCACCAGCGCCGAATGCGCACCGCGCCACGCGCCGAAAAGGCCGGCCAGCGCGAAGGCCGTGGAAAATTGCGTGCCATTTATCAGCGCGAGGCCTTCTTTTGGGCCCAGCTCAACCGGCGTCAGGCCAGCGGCGGCCAGCGCGCCCGCACCCGGCATCACGCGGCCCTCATACTCGGCCTCGCCGTGGCCCATCATTGCGGCGGCCATATGCGCCAGCGGGGCCAGATCGCCAGATGCGCCGGCCGAGCCTTGGGCCGGGATCACAGGCGTCACGCCCTTCGAAAGCATCGCCTCCAGAAGATCGACCAGCTCCAGCCGCACGCCGGACGCGCCGCGCCCGAGGCTGAGCAGCTTCAGCGCCATCAGCAGCCGCGCATGGCGGCGCGGGATCGCATCGCCGACGCCGCAGCAATGCGACAGGATCAGGTTGCGCTGGAGGGTCGCGGTATCCTCGGGCGCGATCTGAACGCTGGCCAGCTTGCCAAAGCCGGTGTTCACGCCGTAAACTGCATCCGTTCCGGCCACGGCCCGCGCGATGCAGGCATGCGCCCGCTCGATATCGGGGCGGCAGGCCGGATCAAGGCGCACGGACTCCTCGGACCAGTAGACCTGCGCCAGATGATCCACGGTAACGGCGCCGGGCGTCAGGGTAAGCGTGGTCACGAAATGCCTCCGAAAATGCGGGAATGAGCTGGATTGAAGCCGATGCGATACGCCAGCTCGGCGGGGGTTTTTACATCCCAGACCGCCAGATCGGCGCGCATTCCGGCGGCGATCTGGCCACAATCATTGAGGCCAAGGGCAGCGGCGGCGTGGCGCGTGACGCCTGTCAGCGCCTCCTCGGGCGTCATGCGGAAGAGGGTGCAGGCCATGTTCATCGTCAGCAAAAGCGACGTCATCGGCGATGAGCCGGGATTGCAATCGCTGGCCAGCGCCATGGGCACGCCGTGCTGGCGCAAGGCCGCGATGGGCGGTGCCTGCGTTTCGCGCAGCGTGTAGAACGCGCCGGGCAGAATGACGGCAATGGTGCCGGCGCCCGCCATGGCGATGACGCCGTCCTCGTCCAGATATTCGATATGATCGGCGGACAGCGCGCCATAGCGTGCGGCCAGTTTCGCGCCGCCCAGATTGGACAGCTGCTCGGCATGCAGCTTGACCGGCAGGCCCAGCTCCTGCGCCACGTCAAAGACGCGCGCGATCTGGTCCGGCAAGAATGCGATCCCTTCGCAAAAGCCATCGACCGCATCGACCAGCCCTTCGGCATGGGCGGCGCGCAGGGCGGGGATGCAAACCTCGTCGATATAGGCGTCCGGCCTGCCCTTATATTCGGCGGGCACCGCATGGGCGCCGAGAAAGGTAGTCAAGACCCGCACAGGCCGCTGATGTTCGATCGCGCGCGCCGCGCGCATCATCCGCAGCTCCGTCTCGCGGTCCAGCCCGTAGCCGGATTTGATCTCCAGTACAGTGACACCCTCGGCCAGCAGGGCGTCGACGCGCGGCAGGGCGCTGGCAATCAGATCATCCAGATCCGCCGCGCGCGTCGCAGTCACCGTCGATACGATGCCGCCCCCGGCGCGCGCGACCTCCTCGTAGCTGGCGCCGTTCAGCCGCATCTCGAATTCGGCCGCGCGGTCGCCGCCATGCACGATATGGGTGTGGCAGTCGATCAGGCCGGGCGTGACGAGGCGCCCGCCCAGACTGGTGCGGGCCGCGCCCTCATACGCGGCAGGCAGATCCGGCAGCGGCCCGGCCCATGCAATACGTCCGCCCTTGGTGGCTATGGCCGCGTTTGGGATCAGCCCATAAGCCTCGCCATTCGGGGTCATCGTGGCGGCCGTCAAATCGACGTAGAGGGTACTGAGATCTGTCATATACTGTCCCGAATGGCTGAGTTTTCGCTGTTCCAGCGTAGGCCCTTGCATTATATGTCTATACATAAAATTCCGAAAGGCGGTCAAATGATTTTCGCAAAACAGGCGCTTCTGGCGGACGGATGGGCCCGCGATGTGCGACTTAGCATAGAGGCGGGCACGATCACAGACGCGGTGCCGGACGCATCGGCGCAGCTCGGCGATACCCGCGTTGACACGCTTCTGCCCAGCCTCGCTAACCTGCACAGCCACAGCTTTCAGCGAGCGATGGCGGGCATGACCGAATACCGGATGGCCGGCAAGGACAGCTTCTGGACATGGCGCGACCTGATGTATCGCTTCACCGCACATCTTAGCCCTGAGCATATCGAGGCGATTGCCGCCTTTGTCTTTCTTCAGATGCAGGAGGCCGGCTATGCCAGCGTGGGCGAGTTTCACTATCTGCATCACCAGCCGGGTGGCGCGCCTTATGCGGATCTGGGCGAGCTGTCGGCGTGCATCGCCGCCGCTGCGCAGACGACGGGCATCGGCCTGACGCATCTGCCGGTGCTCTATACCTATGGCGGTGCGGGGCAGGCCGATTTGCAGGCCGGACAGGCGCGGTTCGGCAATTGCGTCGATCGCTTTGGCGAGCTGGTCGCGCGAGCGCGCCATGCCGTCTCGGCGCTACCCGGCGATTGCCGCGTCGGTATCGCGCCCCATTCGCTGCGCGCCACATCGCCGGGTGATCTGGCCGCTGCGCTGGACGCACATGAGGGCGGCCCGGTGCATATCCACATCGCCGAGCAGCCCAAGGAGGTCGCCGATATCGAAGGCTGGCTGGGCGCGCGGCCCGTTGAATGGCTGTTGGCCAACGCCAAGGTCGCGCGCGAATGGTGCCTGATCCACGCGACCCACATGACGGACGCCGAGACACGCGCCATGGCCGCCTCTGGCGCCGTGGCTGGCCTGTGCCCGATAACCGAGGCCAATCTTGGCGACGGCCCGTTCAACGGCCCCGCCTATTTGCAGGCAGGCGGCGCATTCGGCATCGGATCGGACTCCAACGTGCTGATTTCGCTGACTGAGGAACTGCGCACGCTGGAGTACTCCCAGCGCCTGCGCGACGTGGCGCGCAACGTCATGGTGGTCGGCGAAGGGTCCGTCGGCGAGGTGCTCTACACCGGTGCCGCGCGCGGCGGCGCGCAGGCGCTGGGGCGCAAGGCCGGCACTATTGAGGTCGGACAGCTGGCGGATCTGGTGGCGATCGACAGCACGGATCCGGCTCTGGTCGCCTTGCAACAGTCACAGCTGCTGGATGGCCTTGCCTTTGCCGCGAAGGACAGCGTCGTCACCGATGTCTGGTCCGCGGGGCGCCATGCGGTCAAAGGCGGGCGGCACATTGCGCGCGATCAGATCGTCGCGCGTTATCGCGCCGCGATGGCCAGTTTGATGGCGTCGCTCTGATCGAGATATCGCAAGGTAATCTCGAGGACGGCGTCGCCCTCTGCCAGCGCCAGATCGGCGGGCACCGCCGTGAAAACGGTGTCTGCCGTGGCCAGCGCCTGCCCGTCCATCCGGGGGCGTCCCGACAGGACATGCAGCGCGGTGAGACCGCTTGGCTGCGGGATCACTGCGCCCTGTTCCGGTCCGCGCCGCACGCGCGCGGCGCCGTCGCATAGTGCGGGATCGAACATCAGGTTGAAATCTGTCAATGGCCCGTCCAGCAGCCGCGACGAGACGGCCAGCCCTCCGTCAAATTCCACTGGCTCGAAAAGAGCGGCGCGCAAGGCGCCGCCGGGATGCACAAGGTCCATCCCCGCCCCCGATACCACCGTCAGGATACGGCGCAGGATGTCCACCTCAAGTCCTGCGGCGGTAACGGTGACGCGCCGGACGAGAAGCTGGATGATCCGAGCCTGCTCGGCCGGGAACAGCTGCGCCCATATGCTGGTGACGGCCGATGGTCGCTATGCCGTCTCGACTCATCCCATGGGGGGCGGCATCAGCGTCGTCTCGCTGGATTCCGGAAAGCTTGTCGAGACGGTGGCAACGGGGCCGAATCCAAACTACGTCGTCGAAAGCGAAG
>NZ_JBDNGD010000012.1:0-3735 GCF_041689495.1 Halomonas sp.
CCCTGGTGGTGCCGGGGTCACGGCTCTCCCTGGCCATGGAACTGATCCTCGGCCCTCTGGTCCGCCACCTGTTGAGCCAGCGGCGCTTCCGCTGACTCGTCGGCGGGAATAGCGGCCATGACCGTCGCCTGCCGGTTTCCTGACCCCTGAATTCACGCAACGAGCGGAGTCAACGCCCATGGACTGTCTGTTCTGCAAGATCATCAATCACGAGATTCCCGGCGACATCGTCTTCGAGGATGACGAGGTGCTGGCCTTCAATGACATCAACCCCCAGGCACCGACCCATATCCTGATCGTTCCCAAGAAACACATCGCGACCCTGAATGATATCGTGGAGGGCGACTTGCCCCTTGTCGGTTGCCTCCAACATACCGCCGCGCGGTTGGCCGCCGAGTTGGGATTCGCCGAGGAGGGCTACCGTGTGGTGATGAACTGCAACGAAGCGGCCGGCCAGACGGTCTATCATATTCATATGCACCTGATGGGCGGTCGACGCTTCACTTGGCCGGCTGGTTAGCCGGCGCTGCGTGTGAAATGCCGTAGCCACTCAGGCGATTCGACGCATCAGGTGCATCCCCGTCCTTACTCAGATCCCCAATGATGGATTACCCCTTATGCCTCGATGATGGTGAAGGAGTGGCTGATCTCCACTCCGCCCTTGCCCAGCATGATGGAGGCGCTGCAATACTTCTCGGCGGAGAGTTCCACGGCACGCTTGACCTGGGCTTCCTTCAGCCCCCGGCCACTCACGGTGAAGTGCACATGGATGCGGGTGAAGACGCTCGGCACCGTGTCGGCACGCTCGGCCTCGAGGGTTGCCACACAGTCGGATACCGGTGCCCGTGATTTCTCGAGGATCTCCAGGACATCGAAGGACGTGCAGGCGCCCAGCCCCATCAGCATCATTTCCATGGGACGCGGCCCCGTATTGCGTCCGCCATGGTCGGGAGGGCCATCGATGACCACGCTGTGTCCGCTCCCGGATTCGGCGACGAACTGCCGACCCTCGGTCCACTTGATATTGGCTTTCATCTGTCGGCCTCCTTCCTGTCGTTCATTGGGCGATGTCGTGTTTGAGCTGGACATGCCGCGATCTCAGCCCGGCAGCATAGCAGCTGGTGGCTCGCGACTCAGTCTCGGGTGCGCAGCCATCGGTCCAGTTCGGCGAGGCGCTCTGGCGTACCCACGTCCACCCAGCATCCGTCATGACGTTGACCGCCAACCCGTCCGGCCGCCATGGCGCGTCGCAACAAGGGGGCGAGGGCGAAGCTCCCGGGGGCCTGGTCGGCCACCAGCCTCGGGTCGATGAGGCTGATGCCGGCAAAGGTCAGTCGTGGTTCACCGCGCTCATCGATACGGCCCTGTTTGTCCAGGTGGAAGTCTCCACGTGGATGATGGTCCGGGTTGTCGACCAGCACCAGATGGGCGAGATCTTTGTCCAGTGTCGGCAGATCGGCCGGGTTCAGGTCGCACCAGATATCCCCATTGATCAGCAGGAACGGGGATTCCCCCAGCAGCGGTAGGGCATGATGAATGCCGCCACCGGTTTCCAGAGGGGACTCCTCGCGGCTCCAGGCAATGGAGACACCCAGGCTACCGCCGTCACCCAGGGCCTTGATGACCTGATCGGCACGGTAGCTGACATTGATCACGACCTCGGTGATGCCCGCCGCGGAGAGTCGCTCCAGATGATGCACGATCAAAGGCTTACCCCCGGCAGGCAGCAGCGGTTTGGGGCAGTGGTCGGTCAGTGGGCGCATGCGGGTGCCGAACCCGGCGGCCAGGATCATGGCCTTCATGTCTCTCTCCCACGCGACAGGGCATCCAGTCGGCGGAACAGCGCAGGGCGGAACTCTGCGGCGAGCCAGGCGGTGATGTCTTCATGTTCGGGAAGGGCCGCGAGGCTGTCCTCGAGGTGATCGAGAAAATGCGGCAGCCGTTCCAGGTAGCCTTGGCGTGCGTCGCGTAGCGTCAGGCGGCAGAAGATGCCCAGGACCTTGAGGGCGCGCTGGGCGGCCATGGCGTTGACCTGACGAAGAAAGGTCGTCTCGGGAAGGCTGCGGGGCAGGCGGCAGTCCGCGGTGGCGCGTCGCCGGAAGTCCTCGACCCAGGCGGCGAAGCGTGCCGGCGGGAATCGGCAGTAGCGCCCGCGCAACAGGGAAATCAGGTCATAGCTGATGGGACCGGCCACGGCGTCCTGAAAGTCGATCAGATAGAGTCTGTCGTTCTGGATCATCAGGTTCATGGCGTCGAAGTCCCGATGTACGGCAACTACCGGCTGGCCAAGCGCCGAGGCGATCAGTGCCTCCCTCAGGGCCATCCAGCCTTCGGGGACTGCGATGCCCAGCCATTCACCCAGACACCAGTCGGGGAAGAGGTCCAGCTCGCGTCCAAGCAGGGTGGCATCATAGGCAGGCAGTGAAGCTGGGATGGCGCGGTTCTGGAGCCGGTGCAGCAGATCGATGGCACGCTCATGCCAGGCCAGGGTCTCGGGATGGTCATTGCCGCGAAAGCAGGCCTGCAGCGGAGTGTCTCCCAGGTCGTCGAGTTCGAGGAAGCCCGCCGCGAGGTCCACGGCATGCAGCCCGGGGACCGGAAGGCCGGCGGCCCGCCAGGCTTGTGCAATGGTCACGAAGGGTCGGCTGTCCTCCTGTCGCGGCGGTGCATCCATCACTATTCGGCTGGTGTCGTCCGGGAGACGGAGGCGGAAGTAGCGGCGGAAGCTGGCGTCACCCGCGGCGAGATGCAGATCCAGGCTGTCTTCCGGCAGGCCATGGTTGGCGGCGGCCCAGTGGCGTAATCTGTCGGTTCGCTCTTGGGGAGTGGCCTCGGTCATTCCTGCTCCTGCTGGCTGATGGGATGGGGCATGGCTGGTTGACGGTTACCGGGCTTCGCCGCATGCTAAACCCACTTCATGGCCGACGTGTCGGCAACACGGCCCGATACCCCTGTATACTAACGTTTTTCCCTTCGCCGAGGACATCGAGAAAGATGGGCAAGCGATTCTCGTGGACATGGACGGCCCTGGCAGGCCTGGCTGGCGCCGGCCTGGCGAGCGGGCCACTCTCGGCGGCGCCTCCCGACTCGCTGCCGGCGGACCAGCTGGACTGGCAGCCCTGGGGCGATGCGCGTCCCGCCGGCGAGCTGTGCCGCGGCCGCTACGTGATGCCGGACTACCGTCTGCCGCCGCCGCCCGGCGAGAAGGTTGCGAGCGAGTCCGACAACGCCGATTACGGTGAGGACGGGGAGACCCTGCTTGGCGGTGAGGTGCTGCTGCGTCGCGGCGACGCCCAGCTCGAGGCACCACGAGTGCGGGTGCCTAGTAGCCGCGAGACGGCCTATGCCGAGGGCCCTATGACGCTGCGCGACCGCGGCCTGCTGGTGCGTGGCACGTCTGCCGAGATCTCCCTGAACAGCGACGCCGCGAGCATTGACACGGCCCACTATGTGGCCCACGAACAGCGCCTGCGTGGTGACGCCGTTCGCCTGGCTCGCCTCGAGGATGGCCGCTATCGTCTCACCGAGGCGAGCTTCACCACCTGCGAGCCGGGCAGCGACGTGTGGCGCCTGGTGGGCAACGATATCCTGCTCGATCGCGAGCGCGGCGTCGGCACCGCGAAGCATGCCCGGCTAGAGGTGGGCAAGGTGCCGGTCTTCTACTGGCCCTGGTTGCGCTTTCCCCTCGACGAGCGCCGCCAGACCGGCTTCCTGTGGCCGCTGCTGGGTCTCTCC
>NZ_JBDNGD010000013.1:0-2599 GCF_041689495.1 Halomonas sp.
TCCGATGATCAGAAGGCGTCTGCCGGCATCACCGAGGGGTTGATCCGAGTGGCGGTGGGGCTTGAATCCCTCGATGACATTCGCCTCGATCTCGCTCGAGGCCTGGATGTCCTTTGATCGCCATTCCCCAGCTTTTTTGAATGATAGGTTCGGCTTTTTTCAGCGGATGCCCTGCGCACGGTAGGGTATGGTGTTCTTCGTCGCCAGACCTTCATCGAGGAGCCCTGACATGTGGCGCAATACCCGCTCCGGCTGGGGCGTCATCAGTATCGCCTTTCACTGGCTGAGCGCCCTGGCCATCATCGGCCTCTTCATACTTGGTTGGTGGATGACCGGTCTGGGGTACTACGACAACTGGTACAACCTGGGCCCTTGGTGGCATCGCTCGGTGGGGATGCTGTTGCTGTTCGCGACCCTTCTGCGGTTGTCATGGAGCCTTTCCCAGTCGACGCCCGTGGCACCGGGGCATCGCCTGGAGCGTCTCGCCGCACACCTGGGGCACATTGCCCTCTATGCAATGATGTTACTGGTGATGACGAGCGGCTACCTGATCTCCACGGCCAAGGGCGATGGTATCAGTGTCTTCGGCTGGTTCGAGGTACCGGCCATGCTCAGCGGTCTTCCCAACCAGGCGAGTATCGCCGGTGACATTCACTGGTACGCCAGCCTGACGTTGATGATCCTGGCGGCCGGCCACACCCTGGCGGCTCTCAAGCACCATGTCATCGATCGTAATGACACTCTGGTTCGCATGCTCGATCCGAGAGTGTCTCGTCGCTGAATAGACGATTGATGACGAATTGAGCGTAAGAGAGCGTTATTTAAAAAGTTATCTTGAAAGGAGCGTTAAAGATGTTCAAGAAAACGGCTGTTGCTACTGCGTTGACTGCCTGTGCCCTGGTACCCATGGCTCAGGCACAGGCCGACGATTATGTCGTGGATACCGAGGGTCAGCATGCCTTCATCCAGTTCAAGGTCAATCACCTCGGCTATTCCTACATCATCGGTCAATTCGAGGAATTCAGCGGTCAATTCAGTTATGACCCCGAAAACATCGAGTCGTCCAGTGTCGAGTTTGACGTCCAGGTGAGTAGCCTGAACACCAATCATGCCGAGCGTGACAAGCATTTCCTCAGTGAGGATTTTCTCGAGGCAGACAAATATCAGACGGCGACCTTCACCTCAACAGGCTTCGAGCCGAACGGCGATGACGAAGGTATCTTGACGGGGGACCTGACACTCAAGGGCGAGACCCGCGAAATCGAGATGCCGGTGACGCTGGTGGGAGAAGGCGAGGATCCCTGGGGGGGATATCGTGCCGGCTTCGAGGGCAGCACCATGCTGACCATGGGCGATTTCGGCATCGATATGAGCGACTTTCCGGAAGTGATGCATGAACTGGAACTGCATGTCACCTTCGAGGGCGTCCGTCAGTAATCTTCTTGACGATGACTCCCTGAAAGCTGCCCGATACTACCAAGACGCCCCCGGATATCCGGGGGCGTTTGCTTCGCTAGGTTTTAGGTGTGTTTACAGCTTCAACGGGTCTCATTGAGCACTGCCTCCGGGAAGTGGCGACGCAACATCCGATTCTGGAAGTCGTCCACGAAGCGGCTGTTGATGATGATGATGAACCGCTCGAAGGGAGCCTCGCTGTCGAGCTGCTCGATCCCGTCGACGCTGTGGAAGAGCCTGTCGTCGCGCAGGTGAAGAATATCACCCGGATCCATGGTGATATCGACCAGGGATTGCGTGCCAGCCTTGTCACCGTAGAGGTGATTTTCGGCACCTTCCACGTTTTCCCGATTGAGGACCAGGATGCTCAGGGCCTTGCAGCCATCGGCATGAATCCCCTGTCCTTGGAGGGGATCGATGCTGCCCTCTCCGCGAACCCCGGTGATCTGCATCAGGATGGGTTCACGCGCAGCGATATTCCACAGCCTTGCCCAGGCCCGAACGAAGGCCTTCACATCCGGGCGTGCCATGAATTCCCGAGTCAGCGGATCGTAGTAACGCAGGCGGTCGGCCATGCTCTCCGCGTCGTTGAAGGCACCCCCCTGGGCCATGGGGCATTGGCCCATGGCCTCGACATCCCCCTGGTCATTCAGGGCGAGCCAGGACATCCGCTTCCACCGCTGGTTGACATAGGGGTCCCGCGGAAGGTCGGCGGTGAACCCCTGCCAGGCGGTCAGGTCGATTTTCTCCCGAATATCGGTTTGTGCCCAATTCTGTTGCTTCAGCGCCTCGGTCACTTCCGGGTTCCAGTAGTCGGCGAGTGAGTCGGCAGGCATGGAGGTGAGGTCGAAACCGTGCTTGAGTGTATCGAGTTTCATGATGGTATTCTCCTGTTAACTGGGCGCAATTGCCCGGTGTTGACGGTGTGAAAACGCGGTCAACAGGATAGAAATGCAAAGATCTGCAATGATATGTCAAAGGAATGTACCAAAAAAGTATGATTTTTCCTGATTAGCAACGATCGTCAGCCCGGCTTTCCTTTATGGCGGCGAGCGCTATACTGTACATATGTATATGTATAGCTTACAGATGGAGAATGACGCCATGGCCATGAACCCCATCCAGTTCCAGCCCGGCCTGTCGA
>NZ_JBDNGD010000014.1:0-1803 GCF_041689495.1 Halomonas sp.
AGGAAACCGGCAGGCGACGGTCATGGCCGCTATTCCCGCCGACGAGTCAGCGGAAGCGCCGCTGGCTCAACAGGTGGCGGACCAGAGGGCCGAGGATCAGTTCCATGGCCAGGGAGAGCCGTGACCCCGGCACCACCAGGGTGTGTCGACGACTCATGAAGGCATCCTGGATCATCGCCAGCAGGTAGGGGAAATCCACCGTGGCGGGCGTACGAAAGCGGATGACCACGAAGGACTCGGCATCGGTGGGGATGTCCTGGACCTCGAAGGGGTTGGAGGTATCCACCGTGGGCACGCGCTGAAAATTGATATGGGTGCGCGAGAACTGCGACTGGATGTAGCGCACATAGTCATCCATGCGCCCCAGGATGGTGTCGATAACCGCCTCCTGGGAATAGCCACGCATCTTGATGTCCCGGTCGATCTTCTGGATCCACTCCAGGTTCATGGTCGGCGCCACGCCCACCAGCAGATCGACATGGCGGGCGATGTCGTGCTCGGCGGTGACCAGGCCACCATGCAGACCCTCGTAGAAGAGCAAGTCGGTACCGAAGGGAAGCGACTGCCACTCGGTGAAGGTGCCGACCTGGTAGCCGGCCTCGATCATCTGCTTGTCCTCGGCATGGATATAGTGCCGGAAGGTCCCTGCACCGGTCTCGCCATACTCCTGGAAGAGTGCCTCGAGATAGTCGAGTCGGTTGGCCTCCACCGCGAAGTGGGAAAGCTCGTCCTTGCGTTCGGGTTCCTCACGGAAGATGCGGGCCAATTCCACCCGGTTGTAGCGATGGAAGGCATCCCCGTCGACGAAGGCGGCATGCACATCCTCGCGGCCGAACATGCGCTCGAAGGTACGCTTGACGGTGGTGGTACCGGCACCCGAGGAGCCGGTTACCGCGATGATCGGGTACTCACGGGACATCAGCTGCCTCCCGCCCGACTGAGCGCACGATGGGCGATATCTCGACGATAGAAGGCGTCGGGCCAGTGGATCTCGGCCAGGCCCTCATAGGCCAGGTCCCGGGCCGCACCGACTCCCTCACCCAGCGCTGTGACACACAACACCCGTCCACCGGCGGTGACCACGCGGCCATCCCGCTCGGCCGTGCCGGCATGGAAGACCTTGCAGCCCGTCGCCTCGGCGGCCGCGAGTCCCTCGATGACATCACCCTTGCGGTAGTGGCCCGGATAGCCACCGGCCGCCATGACGACGCCCACGGCAGGGCGAGCATCCCAGTCACAGGTCTTGCCGGCGAGGTCGCCCCGAGCCCCGGCCAGGCAGAGGTCGGCGAAATCCGAGGTCAGACGCACCATGATGGGCTGGGTCTCGGGATCACCGAAGCGACAGTTGTACTCGATCACCTTCGCCTTGCCGCCGGCATCGATCATCAGGCCCGCATACAGGAAGCCGGTATAGGCATGACCCTCCGCTGCCATGCCGCGCACGGTGGGCAGGATGATCTCTTCCATGATGCGCGCGTGGACATCATCGGTGACCACGGGTGCGGGTGAATAGGCGCCCATGCCACCGGTGTTGGGGCCGGTGTCACCGTCACCGGCTCGCTTGTGGTCCTGGCTGGTGGCCATGGGCAGCACGGTCTCGCCGTCGACCATGACGATGAAGCTCGCCTCCTCGCCCTCGAGGAACTCCTCGATCACCACCCGGGCACCGGCATTGCCGAAGGCATTAGCCTCGAGCATGTCGCGGACCGCCGCCTGCGACTCGTCCAGGGTCATGGCCACGATGACGCCCTTCCCGGCCGCCAGGCCGTCTGCCTTGATGACGATGGGGGCACCCTTTTTCTC
>NZ_JBDNGD010000015.1:0-2256 GCF_041689495.1 Halomonas sp.
CAGTGGGCGGACTGCCTGCCCCAGCACGTCAGTTTCAAACATAGCGTGCAGGTTTTCCGGCAGATCACCGCACGTTCGCCGCTGACGGAAGAAGAATGCCAGAGCATCATGGGGCAAATAACAACGATCCGGGTGGGTCAGCGGCCGGATCGGTTGGAGCCGCGAGCCATCAAACGGCGGCCACGGCCCCATCGATTACTGAAAGTGCACCAGCATCAAGCTCGTGAGCAAATTCGCCGACAAGGACATCCGAAAAAGCTTAAGTAAGTGCCATTCGGGTCAGACCCTTAAGTAGATTTAAGGGTCTGACCCGCGGGCGCGACCCGCGGGCGCGCGGCGTTTGTGTATGCCCCACAGTGCGGAGCCTCCAGCGGGCGAGGTGGCGTGTACCATGAGTTCGTGTCATGTGCGAATGCACGCCCGGTGCTACACTGTGTGCAGATACTTTGGGAGGCATTGTCATGCTTAGCTCTACCGCTCCGATCACGGAGGTCGATGAAAAGCCCGCCGCCGTTGTCTTGGGTGATGCCGTAGCCAGTGCTGCCAGTGACTTGGGGCTCTCCCAGGAGGAGGTCAAGGCGATTATCGGTCGCCACCGCACCAGCACCTCACGCACGGGTATCGCGCCGGGAAGTAAGGCGGGAGAGCTGAGCCTGCTCCTGGTGCGAACGCACCGGGCCTTGGGAAGCATCGTGGGCTGGGATGTCGAGCTGATGCGGCACTGGATCGACACGCCCAACACCGGGCTCGGTGGTGACCGCCCCCGCCACTTGCTCAGGGCCGTGGAGGGCATGACCCGAGTGGTTCACTACCTGGAAGACACCCAGGCACGCCCCTGATATGACCGATTGGCACCAGCGGGTCCAGGCCGGCCGTCTCAGGGCGAGCGGCGACCTTTTTCGGATCACCAAGGCGCAAGAAGACACCGACATCGCCCACGCCAAGCGCCTCAAGGATCCGGGAGATATGGTGGCCTTGCGCAGGCTGTTGGATGAGCAGCGTGAGAGGGAGGGTCTGATGGCGGGCGTGGCCCATCTTGATATCCACCTTGCCCGTCCGTTCCGAAAGCCGCCGCTGGCATACCCTTCCCGCTTTGGGCGTGTCATGGAACCGGGCATCTTCTATGCCAGCCGTGCACCGCTTACCTGTCTCGCCGAAAAGGCCTACTATCAGTTTCGCTTCCTTCACGACCAGCAGACCCCGCCACCCAAGGCCATTGGCTCGAACTACGCCTTGCTGTTGGCCCGCTATTCGACACCGCATGGGCTCCCTCTGGACGCCTTGGTTTGGCAGGATCGCCGGGCCGAGATCACGAGTCCTTCGGATTACGCGGCATGTCATGCAGTGGGCCAGTGTGCGCGGCAGGCCGGTGTCGAAGCGATCGAGTTCCCCTCGGCGCGGCTGTCACCGTATCTCACCCAGCGTGGCACCCGCCGTTTCGGCTCTGAACAAGTGCGTGGTGAATGCAATATTGCCTTGCTGTCGCCGACGGCCCTCTCCTGTGCGGCGCCCCGTAACACTTTTCGGGTGACGTCACGAGAAACGCGCGACCTGATCCGGTTCTTCCTGTGGGGAATGGAGAAGGGGGAGCCAGTGCGTCAGGTGCGGTTCCGTCTGGCGCCACTGCTGGTCAACGGCCATTTGCCGATTCCGCGATGACCCAAGGCGAGTCTCGCCTCGGCCTTCAGTCTGTTACGAGGGAGTAAGATGTGACAGGCAAGGACGCACCGGTAGTGCTGGTCTCCAACACCTACTGGTACCTCTATAACTTTCGCCGGGGGAGTAGGGTCAGGCCCTTAAGTAGATTTAAGGGTCTGACCCCCTAAGGCAAAACCCTGGCATCATGAACCCGATGTCAGAGCTTTCATGGCGACAAGGGGCCACAAGATGCATGCCACCGTAAAAGATCTGCGCCTTCAGGCTAGAGCACTGCTGGCGGCTACGCAGCGCGGCGAAACTGTGGAAATTACCTATCGTGGCAAGCCCTGTGCGCGGTTGGTCGGGTTGGCGGCCAATCAACAGGAAGCGCGACCTTCGCGTAACCCTGCCTTTGCCCTATGGGCAGACCGAGAGGAGATGGAGGACGTCGACGCTGAAGTCCGCCGTCTTCGCGAGCCGCGCACGTTTGGCGAGAACGACTGATGCTAGTCGATACGGATGTTCTGATCTGGAATCTGCGGGGCAATACTGCCGCGGCCGACAGACTGGATGAGATGCCAGGCTTTTCGATCTCTGCCGTGAGCTACATGGAGCTGG
>NZ_JBDNGD010000016.1:0-4452 GCF_041689495.1 Halomonas sp.
GCCGGCCAGGTGCTGTTCGCCGTGGCAGCCGAGAGCCATCGCGCCGCCCGGGAAGCTGTCAGGGAGGCGATCATCGAGATCGACGAGTGGCCTGCCAGCCTCGATCCGGTGGCCGCCACCGAGCGCGGCGAGTTCGTGCGCCCCACCCACGTACAGCAGAGGGGCGACTGGGAGCGCTCGCTCGCAACGGCGGCCCATGTCATCGAGGGCGAGCAGTTCGTCGGCGGCCAGGAGCACTTCTACCTGGAGGGGCAGGCCTGCCTGGTACAGCCCACCGAGGACGAAGGGGTGATGGTCCATACCTCCAACCAGCATCCCAGCGAGACCCAGAAGCTGGTCGCCGAGGTGCTGGGCATCCCCTTCCATGCGGTGACCGTGGAAGTGCGCCGCATGGGCGGCGGCTTCGGCGGCAAGGAGACCCAGGCCTCACCCTGGTCCTGCATCGCCGCGCTGGTGGCCCGCCGCACCGGTCACACCGCGCGGCTGCGTCTGCCCCGCGCCGACGACATGCACGTCACCGGCAAGCGCCATCCCTTCCACAACCGCTACCGCCTGGGCGTGGATGAGGCGGGCGTGATCCAGGGCGGCGAGCTGACCCTGATCGGTGACTGCGGCTACTCGCCCGACCTGTCCGACGCCATCGTCGATCGCGCCATGTTCCATGCCGACAACGCCTACTCCCTGGGCAAGGCACGGGTGACCGGCCACCGAGCGCGCACCCACACCGCCTCCAACACCGCCTTCCGCGTCTTCGGCGGCCCCCAGGGCATGATGGTCATCGAGGGGGCCATGGACGATATCGCCAGCGAGCATCTTTACCCGGACCAGGCCCTGGAGCGCGAGGGCATGCGCCTCGAGGGTGGTAACCTGGTAGCGGGTCAGGGCGAGGGCGAGCGCCGAATCCCCTGGGCGAGCTAGTGCAGGCGGCGTATCTCGGCCGGGTGTCGCTCTCCGAGAAGGGCTTCTACGCCACCCCGCTGATCCACTACGACCGCGTGACCGGCCAGGGGCGGCCCTTCTACTACTTCGTCCATGGCGCCGCCGTGGCCGAGGTCAGCGTCGACACCCTGACCGGCGAATACCAGGTCGATCGGGTAGACATCCTGCATGACGTGGGCGACTCCCTGAATCCGGCCATCGACATCGGCCAGGTCGAGGGCGGCTTCATCCAGGGCATGGGCTGGCTGACCAGCGAGGAGCTGTTGTGGAACGAGGATGGCCGGCTGATCTCCGATGGCCCGGCCACCTACAAGATCCCCACCTACGGCGACCTGCCACCGGTGTTCAACGTCGAACTGCTCCAGGGTCATCCCAACTCCATGGCCAGTATCTACCGCTCCAAGGCAGTGGGCGAGCCGCCCTTCATGCTCGCCATCTCGGTGTGGTCGGCGCTGCGCGATGCGCTGGCAAGCCTGACCGGCTACCGCGAGTCCCCACGGTTCGACACTCCGGCTACGCCGGAGCGGGTGCTGCTGGCCGCCGAGGCGCTGCGTGCCCGCCACAATGCTCGGCCGCTGGACAAGGGTGAGCCCTGATGACGGCCGAGGATACTTGTGACATGCAACCCGAGAGCTGGCATGCCGCCCTGCACCGATTGCAGCGGGATGGCGTGCCCCATGCCCTGGCCACCCAAGTGACCAGCGCCGGTTCCACGCCCCGCGAGCCCGGGGCCAGGATGGTCATCACCGCTGACCAGGCCTTCGACACCCTGGGCGGCGGCACCTTCGAATGGCAGACTATTGAGGCGGCTCGGGCGCGGCTGGCGGGCCATGAAGGAGAGGCCGACGCAGGCATGACTCTGGAGGCGTTCTCGCTGGGCGGGCGCAGTGGCCAGTGCTGTGGCGGCTTCGTCAACGTGCTGCTCGAGGTCTTCCCCGGCAGCACCACGACGCTGGCGATCTTCGGCGCCGGTCATGTGGGCCAGGAACTGGTGCGCCTGGCCGCGACGATACGGCCTCGCTGGGTCTGATCGGCTCACGCAGCAAGTGGGCGAGCTTCCGCCGTCGGCTGCGCAATGCCGGCCATGACGAGGCGGCACTCGGCCGCGTCCGCTGTCCCATCGGCATGGCGGCGGGTGGCACCGGAGGCAACAAGACGCCCTATGCCATCGCCATCGCCGCCCTCGCCGAGCTGCTGCCCTTGGTGGAAACCCCCGACCACCCCGACCAGCGCGGCCTCGACCCTGCCGAGCTGCGAGCCCTGTTCAGTGAGCATTCGCCCTGAACACACCCCGCAAGCCGATGACCGAGGGGCGCCAGGGACAGGCCGAGGAGGAGGTCCTACGCCAGGGATGGCGTCGGTAGCGTACAAGGATGTATTCACAGCGCCTCCTCACAGGCCTGTCGCCGGTAAAGCCCCGGTGCTGTTACATAGATCGAGATGAGCCCGTGACCATGACCATGACCGATTCGTGCGTGCTGCGCGCCGACCTGCTGAGCTTCGATGCCGATCCCGGCGAAGGCGATACCCCCGCCGAGGGCAGCGTGCGCCATATTACGGATGGCGGCCTCTGGATCGAAGACGGCCGCATCCGCGCGGTGGACGACTATGCCCGCCTTGCGGCCGAGCTGCCCGCGGGCATCGAGGTGATCGATCACCGGGGGAAATTGATCACTCCCGGCTTTATCGACAGCCATGTGCACTATGTGCAGCTGGAGATCATGGCCTCGTACGGCCGCCAGCTGCTCGACTGGCTCAACGACTACACCTTCCCCGAGGAGTGTCGCTTCGCGGCGCGCGAGCATGCCGAGGCGCTTTCGGATGCCTTCCTCGACGAGATGCTGAGGGTCGGCACCACCACCGCCCAGGTGTTCTGCTCGAGCCACCCGGACTCCGTGGACGCCTTCTTCGCGGCAACCCACCGGCGTGGGCTGCGCATGCTGGCCGGCAAGGTACTGATGGACCGCCATGCCCCCGATGCGCTCTGCGACGATACCCTTGGCGGCATTCGCGACACCGAGCGGCTGATCGGTGACTGGCACGGCAAGGGGCGGCTGGGCTACAGCCTGACACCACGCTTCGCCCCCACCTCCAGCCGGGCGCAGCTGGACGCCACCGGGGGCCTGATGCGCAACGACACTAGCCTGTGGCTGCAGACCCACCTGGCCGAGAACACCGGCGAGCTGGACTGGGTGGCGGAGCTCTTTCCCGGAAGCCGCGACTACCTCGCGGTCTACGAGGAGTCGGGCCTGGTCGGCCCGCGCAGCACCTTTGCGCATGGCATCCACCTGGACCAGCAGATGCGCGGCCGGCTGGCCGAGCGGGGGGCGAACCTCGCCTTCTGCCCGAGTTCCAACCTCTTCCTCGGCAGCAGCCTGTTCGACCGGTTGGCGGCCCGCGAGGCGGGGCTCAATATCACCTACGCCAGTGACGTGGGTGGCGGCACCGACCTCTCGGGCCTGACCACCCTCAAGGCCGCCTATCAGGTGGGCCAGCTGCGAGGCCAGCCGTTGACCGCCTGGCAGGGCTTCTATGGGCTGACGCTCGGTAACGCCCGGGCCCTCTCGCTGGACGGCTGGATCGGCCGCCTGGCGCCGGGCCTGGACGCTGACTTCGTGGTGCTGGACCCGGCCGCCACACCACTGATGGCGAGACGCACGGCTCGCAGCCGAAGCCTCGGCGAGACGCTGTTCGCGCTGATGATGCTGGGTGACGACCGCACCGTCGCCGAAGCCTGGGCCAATGGACGCTGCCGGCACCGCCGTAGTGGCTAAGCTTCCATTTACTACTGGAAAAGAATCCTGCCGCAAGAGCTGCAAAGCGCTATATTCGGCAGCCAGACCCATTACAGGAAACGACCCATGCGCCAGACCATTCTCGCACTTAGCCTATCCCTGGTTGCCGGCAGTCCGTTAGTAGTCAGCCAGGCACAGGCAGACATCCAGGGTCTCTACTCCGCCAACGCCATTCTGGCAGCCGAAGTCTACCTCGATACCGATCCCGACGAGCCCATGGGCTCTGTTCGCGACGTCCTGCTCGACGATGACAAGCAGGTAGCGGGCCTGGTGATCCGCAGCGGAGGCGCGATGGGGCTCGGCGGCCGCGACATCGTCATCAACAATGATCACTTTCGCCTGGATGCCTTGACCGCTGAGGACCAATGGGCCGTCTATCGCATCATCGTCGATGCCTCCGCCGACGAACTGGACGATCTGCCCGAATATGACCAGGCCTGGTGGGAGCAGGCACGCAAGAATGCCGCCGACGCCTGGTCAGCCACCCAGGAAGATGCCGAAAGCGCCTGGCAACGCACCCGCGATGCGGTGAATGGCAACTGATCTCCAGCAGACCGTGAGCACTACCTCAAGTGATACCAGACAACTGGCGTTGCAATGCCAGACGACGATCATCGCTGATGAATGCCGACTCGATGGCCGTGCCGGCGAGTTGGATGAAGATGTCCTTCGACCAGCCGAAGGCCTCATGACAGGCGATGAAATTGGCCAGCATGCC
>NZ_JBDNGD010000017.1:0-1323 GCF_041689495.1 Halomonas sp.
AGGTTGAGTGTGTCGTAGCAATCCTTTCAAGACTGGCAGGGAAGCCATGAAGAAAGGGTGAGAAGCTGCAGAAGTGATGGAGGAATCGACCCTCCGGAGTCTGTCTACAGGGACCGGCTTCAAACCGCCCCGAGCGGCATTGGCTAAAGACCGTTGTCGTGAGCATCGGGGGAAAAGTCAGGCTGATCAGGTCTGGCAGGTATGAATCGAGAAGGCGAGCACAAGCGAATCATCATTAAAGTGTCGAGAATTGAACCCGACATCAAAACTGGGGGCTTCAACCTCTCCCAGGACGAGTCCATCGGTTACCTGTTTACTGGGTGGATGGTGTCCGGCATAGAGATGGCGCGAGCTCGATTCAGGCACGTCTGTGGAACTGCGAGAACCCGAGTCTGTGATGTAAAGGGAGAAGACCAAGTGAAGAAAAGCAAGGTCCAGAGTACCGAAGCACAGCTCGGGGGCGGACTGACTCGTAGTAGCGTTGAAGCATCTGTAATGGGTGCCGAGCCAAGGGGTCAGGTTGTTCCAGTTGCATTGTTTGCCAACTCCGTTTGGAGGATGAGCTCATGATCGCAACAAAGCCATTTGAAATTTCCAAAGCACTGGTATGGGAGGCATATCAGCGCGTCAAGTCCAACAAGGGAGCGGCAGGAATTGATGGTCAGACGATCGAGGCATTCGATCGTAACGTAAGCACAAACCTCTATCGGATTTGGAACAGGATGTCGTCGGGAAGCTATTTCCCCCCGCCGGTCAAGGCTGTGCCGATTCCAAAGAAATCAGGTGGAGAGCGAATATTGGGCATACCGACGGTCAGTGACAGGATTGCACAGACCGCCGTCACATTGGTGTTGGAACCGCTATTGGAGCCTGTGTTTCATGCAGATTCCTATGGGTACCGACGCGGACGATCAGCGCACGATGCGCTTGCAGTGACGCGAAAGCGTTGCTGGCAACGTGACTGGGTGCTTGAGTATGATATTCGTGGCTTATTTGACAATATTGATCATCGGTTGCTGACGAAAGCACTTCGCCATCATTGTGATGAACAATGGGTACTGCTTCTGGTCGAGCGTTGGCTGACAGCGCCGTTGCAAAGTGAAAATGGACTGGCAGTGTCGAGAACAGTCGGAACGCCACAAGGCGGCCCACTTTCTCCGATTCTTGCAAATCTGTTTCTTCACTACGCACTGGATCGCTGGCTGTCTACGCATCATCAGTCAGTGCCCTTTTGTCGTTACGCCGATGACGGGATCCTACACTGCAGAACGAAAGCTGAAGCAGATAGAATGCGTGAGCATTTAGCCGCCAGGCTTGCCGACT
>NZ_JBDNGD010000018.1:0-4400 GCF_041689495.1 Halomonas sp.
CGAACAGCAGCGCCAACTGGTGGAAGACGCATTCAACACTTGAGGCGTCCTGTCGGGACGAGTCAGCACCTACAAGGGAAAATACATGGCTACCGAGATCAAGGCACCGACATTTCCGGAATCCATTGCCGAGGGTACCGTTGCCGCCTGGCACAAGAAGGCCGGTGACAACGTGGAGCGAGACGAGCTGATCGTCGAGATCGAGACCGACAAGGTGGTGCTCGAGGTCGTGGCCCCCGAGGCCGGCACCCTCAGCGAGGTGCTGGTGGAAGAGGGCGACACCGTTGAGTCCGAGCAGGTGCTGGGCCGCATTGGCGAGGGCAAGGCCGAGGGCGGCGATAAGCCGGAGGCCAAGAAGGCTGATGCCAAGGCCGAGAAGAAGAGCGATGCCGAGGCCGAGAAGAAAGGCGATGCCAAGGCCAAGCCGTCGGCTGGTGGCAAGCAGCACGAGGTCAAGGCGCCGAGTTTCCCGGAGTCCATCCAGGAAGGTACCGTCGCGACCTGGCACAAGAAGGTCGGTGAGTCGGCCAAGCGCGATGAGGTGCTGGCCGAGATCGAGACCGACAAGGTCGTGCTCGAGGTCGTCGCTCCCGCCGATGGCGTCGTCTCCGAGATCAAGGCGGAAGAGGGCAGTCAGGTGGCCTCGGAAGAGGTATTGGCGCTATTCAGCGAAGGCGCCGACGGCGCTGCTATCCAGGCAGAGGCGTCTCCTGCCATGTCCGCCGACGAGGGCGCCGGGGACGAGAAGATCGGCGACAAGATCCTCGCGCCGGCGGCACGCAAGATGGTGGCTGAGCATGACCTCGACGTGAGCAAGATCCAGGGGACTGGCAAGGGAGGACGCATCCTCAAGGAGGACGTTCATAAGGCGGTCAAGGACGGCTCGGCAAAGCAGACCGCCAAGTCGGCCGGTGGTGCCACCAAGGCAGCGGCAGCCGCCCCTTTGGACGAGGGCGAGCGGCCCGAGAAGCGTGTGCCGATGAGCCGCCTGCGCAAGACCATCGCCAAGCGCCTGGTCGAGGCTCAGCAGACCGCCGCCATGCTCACCACCTACAACGAGGTGGACATGACGGCGGTCATGGCGCTTCGTGCCCAGTACAAGGACGCCTTCCTCAAGTCCCACGACGTCAAGCTCGGCTTCATGGGGTTCTTCGTCAAGGCGGCGTCGGAGGCCCTCAAGCGGTTCCCCGACGTCAATGCCTCCATTGATGGGTCCGACATCGTCTACCATGGCTACCAGGATATCGGTGTCGCGGTTTCCACGCCGCGGGGGCTGGTGGTGCCAGTGTTGCGTGACACCGACAGCATGAAGATTGCCGATGTCGAGAAGGGTATCGTCGACTTCGGCAAGCGGGCGCGTGACGGCAAGCTGGGTATCGATGAGATGCAGGGGGGGACCTTCACCATCACCAATGGCGGCACCTTCGGCTCGCTGATGTCCATCCCGATTATCAATCCGCCCCAGACTGCGATCCTGGGCATGCACAAGATTCAGGAACGTCCCATGGCGGTGGACGGCAAGGTCGAGATCCGCTCCATGATGTATCTTGCGGTTTCCTATGACCACCGCATGATCGATGGCAAGGACGCGGTGCAGTTCCTGGTGACCATCAAGGAATTGCTTGAGGATCCGTCTCGCCTACTGCTGGACATCTGAGCCGCGGGACCCACAACGTACTCAAGCGACAAGCAACGAAGGAGCCAACATGGCTGACAAGTTTGATGTGATCGTGATCGGTGCGGGCCCAGGTGGCTACATCTCTGCCATCCGCGCTGCCCAGATGGGACTCAAAGCCGCCTGTGTCGAGAAGTGGATCGGTGAAGAGGACCAGCTCGTGCTCGGCGGTACCTGTCTGAACGTCGGCTGCATTCCCTCCAAGGCGCTGCTCGAGGCCTCCCACAAGTTCGTCGAGGCCAAGCATGAGTTTGCCGACCTGGGGATCGAGGCCGGTGATGTCACGATGGACGTCAAGAAGATGATGGCCCGCAAGAACAAGATCGTGAAGAACCTCACTGGTGGCATCGCCGGGTTGTTCAAGGCCAACGGCGTGACGGCCATCGAGGGCACCGGCAAGGTGGTCTCTTCCACGCAGGTGGAAGTGACCGACAAGGCGGGCAAGGCCACGACCTATGACGCCGACAACATCGTCATCGCTGCCGGCTCCGTGCCGGTGGAGATCCCGTCGACCCCGCTGGTCGATGGCATGGTGGTCGACTCCACCGGTGCCCTGGAACTCCAGGAGACGCCCAAGCGCCTGGGCGTGATCGGTGCCGGTATCATCGGCCTGGAACTGGGTAGTGTCTGGAACCGTCTGGGCTCCGAGGTCACCATGCTCGAGGCGATGGATGACTTCCTGCCCATGGTCGATGGCGCCATCGCCAAGGAGACCCAGAAGCTGCTCAAGAAACAGGGGCTGGACATCCGGTTGAGTGCTCGTGTCACCGGCTCCGAGGTCAAGGGTGATGAGGTGGTCGTCAAGTACACCGACAGCAAGGGCGATCAGGAGATCACCTTCGACAAGCTGATCGTCTGTGTCGGCCGCAAACCCTATACCCAGGGCGTCATCGCCGAGGGTGTGGGGGTCGAGCTGGATCAGCGCGGCTTCATTCACGTTGATGACCAGTGCCGCACCAGCGTACCCAACGTCTATGCCATCGGCGACTGTGTGCGTGGCCAGATGCTGGCGCACAAGGCCTCCGAGGAGGGTGTGATGGTCGCGGACATCATCGCCGGCCACAAGGCCGAGATGAACTATGATGCGATTCCCAGCGTCATCTACACCTTCCCTGAGGTGGCCTGGGTCGGTATCAACGAGCAGGAGGCCAAGGCCGCCGGTATCGAGGTCAAGACCGGCACCTTCCCGTTCGCGGCCAGCGGCCGTGCCATGGCCAACAACGCCACCGAGGGCATGGCCAAGATCATCGCCGACGCCGAGACCGACCGCGTTCTGGGCATGCATATCGTCGGCCAGCATGCCGGCGAGATGATTGCCCAGGGCGTGATCGCCCTGGAGTTCGGTTCCAGTGCCGAGGACCTGGCCCTGACCTGCTATGCGCACCCGACCATGTCGGAGGCCGTGCACGAGGCGGCGCTGGCGGTGGAAGGCCACGCCATTCACATGGCCAATCGCAAGAAGAAGTAAGGACAAAAAGCGCCACCCCGGGGTGGCGTGCCGCTTCCGGCCATGTACCGGAAGCGGACAGGGATGACGCGCCGGTGTTCGACACGCTTGAACGCCGCTTGTCATCATTCGAGTCACATGCAACCAATGGCATGAATCGATGAACCTCCACGAATATCAGGGCAAGCAATTGTTTGCCGACTATGGCCTGCCGGTCTCCAAGGGGCTTGCTGTTGATACGCCCGACGAGGCGGCGGAAGCCTGCAGGAAGATCGGCGGTGACAAGTGGGTCGTCAAAGCCCAGGTACATGCCGGGGGCCGCGGCAAGGCTGGGGGCGTCAAGCTGATCAAGAGTCCGGAAGAGGCCAGAAGCTTCGCCGAGCAGTGGCTGGGCAAGAAGCTGGTCACCTATCAGACCGATGAAAGCGGTCAGCCGGTCACCAAGATCCTGGTCGAGACCCTCACCGATATCGCCAGCGAGCGCTATCTCGGTGCCGTGGTCGACCGCGGCAGTCGTCGCGTGGTGTTCATGGCCTCCACCGAGGGCGGTGTGGAAATCGAGAAGGTCGCCCACGAGACGCCCGAGAAGATCCTCAAGGCCGAGATCGATCCGCTGGTCGGCGCTCAGCCCTACCAGGCGCGTGAGTTCGCTTTCGCGCTGAGACTCAAGGGAGACCAGGTCAAGCAGTTCACCAAGATTTTCCTGGGGCTCTCCAAGCTGTTCCATGACAAGGATCTGGCCCTGCTCGAGATCAATCCGCTGGTGATCACCGACGAGGGCAACCTCCACTGTCTCGACGCCAAGATCAATCTGGACGGCAATGCGCTCTACCGCCATCCGGATCTCCAGGAGATGCGCGATCCGTCCCAGGAAGACGAGCGTGAAGCCGAAGCCGCGGCCTGGGAGCTGAACTACGTGGCCCTGGAAGGCAACATCGGCTGCATGGTCAATGGTGCCGGTCTGGCCATGGGCACCATGGACATCATCAAGCTCAACGGCGGCCAACCCGCCAACTTCCTGGACGTGGGCGGCGGTGCCACCAAGGAACGCGTGGCCGAGGCCTTCAAGCTCATTCTCTCCGACGATTCCGTGAAGGCCGTGCTGGTCAACATCTTCGGCGGCATCGTGCGCTGCGACATGATCGCCGAGGGCGTCATTGGTGCCGTCGAGCAGGTCGGCGTCAACGTGCCGGTGGTGGTGCGTCTGGAAGGGAACAACGCCGAGCTGGGTGCCGAGAAGCTGGCCTCCAGCGGTCTGAACATCAACGCTGCTACCAG
>NZ_JBDNGD010000019.1:0-3486 GCF_041689495.1 Halomonas sp.
TCACTTCAGCTTTTCATTCGAAAGTGCCGCAGCCGCACGCCGGTGGCCGCCAGCCAGGTGAAGTAGATGGCCACCCCCGCCACCACCAGCAGGCTCAACCACTGCACCCGGGTCCAGACACCCCACGCCAGCCAGACCTGCCAGTCCGGCGAGAGCCACCAGAGGCCCAGGCCCATCACCGCACAACCGCCCAGCAGTTGCACGGCGTAGCGCCTCCAGCCGGGCTGGAAGACCAGTACCCTCTCCTTCCAGAGCAGCCAGCCCAGCAGGCCGGCATTTAGGAAGGCCGAGAGCGACGTGGCCAGGGCCAGGCCGGCGTGGGCCAGCGGCCAGATGAGGATCAGGTTGAACACCATGTTGGCGACCATGGCGATGATGCCGACCTTCACCGGGGTCCTGGTGTTCTGGCGGGCGAAGAAGCCCGGCGCCAGCACCTTGATCAGCATGAAGGCCACCAACCCGAAGGCGTAAGCCCTGAGACTCATCGCCGCCATGGTGATGTCGCCCTCGGTCATGGCGCCGTAGTGGAACAGCGAGATCAGCAGGGGCTCGGCGAGTATCGCCAGCGCCAGGGCCGCCGGCAGGCCCAGCAGCAGAACGGCGCGGATCGCCCAGTCGAGCATGGTGGCGAAATGCGCCCCCGAGGCATCCGCATGGCGCTTGGAAAGCGCCGGCAGGATCACCGTGCCGATGGCGATACCGAAGACCCCCAACGGCAATTCCACCAGGCGGTCGGAATAGTAGAGCCAGGACACGCTGCCCGGCGCCAGCAACGAGGCCAGCACGGTGTCCAGCAGCAGGTTGATCTGGGAGACCGAGACCCCGAACAGCGCCGGCACCATCAACACCAGGATGCGCTTGACGCCGCTATGGGCGAAATTCGGCCAGGGCCTGGGCATCAGCCCCAGGCGCACCAGGAAGGGCACCTGGAAGGCCAGCTGGGCGGCCCCGGCGATCAGCACCCCCCAGGCCAGCGCCATGGCCGGCTCGCTCATCAGGGGGGTGAGCAGCAGGGCCGCGCCGATCAGCGAGAGGTTGAGCAGCACCGGGGTGAAGGCCGGCACGGCGAAGCGGTTCCAGGTATTGAGCACGCTGCCGGCAAAGGCCGTCAGCGAGATCAGCAGCAGGTAGGGAAAGGTCAGCCGCAGCATGTCCGCGGTCAGGGCGAGCTTCTCCGGGTCACGGCCGAAGCCCGGCGCGAAGAGCCATACCAGCCAGGGGGACGCCAGCATGGCGATGGCGGTGATCAGCGCCAGCACCGCGGCGAGGCTGCCGGCCACCGCATCGAGCAGTTTCTTGACCTCCCGCTTGCTGCCGCGCGTGGCATATTCGGAGAGCACGGGCACGAAGGCCTGGTTGAAGGCCCCTTCGGCGAACAACCGGCGCAGGAAGTTGGGAATCTTGAAGGCGACGAAGAAGGCATCGGCTCCGCTGCCCGCCCCGAACAGGGAGGCCACCACCACATCCCGCGCCAGTCCCATGACGCGCGAGAGCATGGTCATGACGCTGACCACCAGGCCGGAGCGCATCAGGCCACCCGCCTTGGGGGCCACGGCGCGGTCGTGCTCGGCAACGGCCGGTGGCCGCTGCTCGTCATCCGGCTCCCGGGGTCCTCGCTGTGGTTCGTGATCCGTCACCCTGACTTCCTCGGCTGGCTCACTGCAATGATAGCGGCCACAAAAAAACCGGCCGCAGCCGGTTTTTCTTCTGGCGCTCTACCGACTTACGCCGCGAGAGCCTTGATCCGCTTGTTCAGGCGGCTCTTCATGCGTGCCGCCTTCTTCTTGGAAAGCACGTCCTTGTCGGCGATGCGGTCGATGACCGGCTGCGCCTTGTGGAACTCGGTCATCGCCACGGCGTGATCACCGTCATTGATGGCCTTGATGACGCGCTTGATATGGGTGCGCACCATGGAGCGCTGGCTCGCCTTGAGGACACGACGACCTTCGGACTGACGGGCGCGCTTGCGGGCTTGCTTGCTATTTGCCACTGAACTGTCTCCTTGGAGATGTCTTCGCCGCCCGATTCACGACGGCATTGGTAACAGGGTATGCCGACAGCAAGAATGTCGCCTTGCTGCCGGTTTGGCCATCTGGCCGACCGCTTGACATCAGCGATCGTTCACGGGCCGTGTCTGGGAGGATGGCGTATGCTATCACGCCACTTGCCACCTTGCCATAGTCCGCGAAATCCAGCCGAGGGGCGCCGGGGCAGGCCGAAGAGGTGGTGCTATCACTACAGCACCACCAGGTTGTCGCGGTGGATCAGCTCCGGCGCCTCCATGAAGCCCAGGATGGCCTCGATCTGGTGGCTCGGCTTGCCGAGGATGCGGCGGGTGTCCTCGGCACCATAGTTGATCAGCCCCTTGGCTACGCGCTGGCCATGCTCGTCGACGCAGAGCACCATGTCGCCGCGGATGAAGCCGCCCGAGGCCGCCCTGACGCCGACGGCCAGCAGGCTGGACCCCTTGTCGCGGAGGACCTTGACCGCGCCGGGGTCCAGGGTCAGGGTGCCTCGCACCTGAAGCTGGCCGGCCAGCCAACGCTTGCGTGCCGCCATGGGCGCATGGTCCGGGCCGAGCAGGGTGCCCAGCCGCTCTCCCTCCAGGAGCCGCGTCAGCACGGCGGCCTGGCGGCCACTGGCGATAAGGGTCGAGGCACCGGACCGAGCGGCCAGGCGTGCCGCCTGGACCTTGGTGGCCATGCCGCCGCGTCCCAGGATGCCGCCACCGCCGGCCACGGCTGACAGGGAAGGATCGTCGGCGCGTCCTTCCCGGATCAGCTGTGCCGAAGGATGATGGCGAGGGTCGGCATCGAAGAGCCCCTCCTGGTCGGTGAGGATCACCAGGAGATCGGCTTCCAGCAGGTTGGCCACCAGTGCGCCCAGGGTATCATTGTCACCGAAGCGGATATCGTCGGTGACAACGGTATCGTTCTCGTTGATCACCGGCACGACGCGCAGGCCGACAAGGGTGCGCAGGGCCGAGCGGGCGTTCAGGTAACACTTGCGATCGGAGAGGTCGTCGTGGGTCAACAGCACCTGGGCGGTGAGCAGCCCGTGACGGGCAAAGTGCGTCTCGTAGCATTCGGTAAGGCTGTTCTGACCCACCGCCGCCGCGGCCTGCAGCTCGTGCACCGCCGAGGGACGCACCTGCCAGCCGAGGCGCACCATGCCGGCGGCCACCGCCCCGGAGGAAACCAGCACCACCTGATAGCCGCGCAGGTGCAAGGCGGCGATCTGGTCCACCCAGCCGCCTATGGCCGCCTCGTCGAGGCCGCGGCCGTCATTGGTCAGCAGGGCACTGCCGATCTTCACCACCACGCGGCGGGCGCGACTCAGCGCCTCGCGGCCGGAGGACTCAATCCCTTCGGTCATCTCGATTCCTGAATGGCTCATTGTTAAGACAGACGTTGGAAAAGGACTAGCGACGATCGCCCAGCTCCACAAGCGGCTCTCCGGATGAGAGCAGGTCAAGAGCCTCGGGCA
>NZ_JBDNGD010000020.1:0-6097 GCF_041689495.1 Halomonas sp.
AGGCCTTGACTGCCGGGAGAGTCCGGCGAGATTCGACCCGCAAGGTCGTGACACTACCGAGGAGCGTTTCATGAGCATGGCAAGGATCGTGGTGGTCGGCGGCGGTGCAGGCGGGCTGGAACTGGTCAGTCGTCTGGGCCGGAAGCTGGGGCGGCGCGGCAAGGCAGAGATCGTGCTGGTCGATCGCAATTCCACGCACATCTGGAAACCCCTCTTGCATGAGGTCGCGACGGGTGCCCTCGATTCCGGCCTCGATGAGGTGTCCTACCAGGGCCATGCGGGCATCAACGGCTACCAGTTCCAGCGTGGGACACTTTCCGGGCTGGATCGCGAAAAGCGCCAGCTTAGCCTGGCCCCCGTCCTCGATGAGAGCGGCGCGGAAGTCCTGCCCTCGCGTACCCTGGACTATGACGTTCTGGTGCTGTCATTGGGCAGTGTCAGCAATGACTTCGGGACGCCGGGGGTGGCCGAGTATTGTCACTTCCTCGACAGTCCCGGGCAGGCGGAGGCCTTCCGGCATGACATGCTCAACACCTTCCTGCGTTACAGTGATCCCGAGCAGCAAGCTCTCTCCCGTTTGACGGTCGGAATCGTCGGTGCCGGTGCCACCGGCGTCGAGGAATGCGTGATCGTCACCCAGGACGGGACGCGCATCGAAACCGACCTCTGTGTCTGGGCCGCCGGCATCAAGGCGCCGGAATTCCTCTCGACCCTGGGTCTGTCCACCGAGCCGAATCATCGCATCAAGGTATTCTCTACCCTGCAGAGCCTCGATGACCCGCATATCTTCGTCTTCGGTGACTGTGCCAGCTGTCCCCAGGAGGACGGCTCCACGGTGCCGCCCCGGGCCCAGGCTGCCCATCAGCAGGCCCTGCTTCTCTACCGCAACCTGCGTGCCCGGCTTGACGGCAAGCCCCTGAAGCCCTTCGTCTACCGGGATCGCGGTTCGCTGATCTCGCTTGCCCATTTCGACGCCGTCGGCAGCCTCATGCGCGGGGCTTCGGCGCGCAGCCTCTTCCTCGAGGGCCACCTGGCGAAGTTCTTCTATGCTTCGCTGTATCGCATGCACCAACGGGCCATTCACGGCACGGTCAAGACGGTCCTGATGGTGATAGTCGACGGGCTCAATTTCTTCCTCAAGCCACGCATGAAACTGCACTGAATCAACACAACCCTTTCCACCCTGGAACCCACTCAACTCAACATGAGGCGCCCCCTATGGCCGGATTCGACAAGCGCGTTTATTCCTACGCCGACGCACTGGACGGTATCGACAGCGGCATGACCGTGATCGCCGGCGGCTTCGGGCTCTGCGGCATCCCCGAGAACCTGATCGCCGAGATCAAGCGCCGCGGGGTCAAGGACCTGACGGTGTATTCCAACAACTGCGGCGTCGACGGCTTCGGCCTCGGCCTGCTGCTGGAGGACAAGCAGATCCGTCGCTTCTATGCCTCCTATGTCGGCGAAAACGCCCTCTTCGAGCAGCAGATGCTCAACGAGGAGATCGAGGTCATCCTTACCCCCCAGGGCACCCTGGCCGAGAAGATGCGCGCCGGCGGCGCCGGCATCCCCGCCTTCTATACCGCCACCGGCTACGGCACGCCCATCGGCGAGGGCAAGGAGGTCCGCGAGTTCAACGGCCGCCCCTACATTCTCGAGGAATCCGTGGTCGGCGACTTCGCCATCATCAAGGGCTGGAAGGCCGACCGCTACGGCAACGTCGTCTACCGCGACACCGCCCAGAACTTCAACCCCATGGCGGCCACCGCCGGGAAGATCACCGTAGTCGAGGTCGAGGAGATCGTCGAGCCCGGCGAGCTCAAGCCCGACCAGATCCACACCCCCGGCATCTACGTCGACCGCCTGATCCAGGGCACCTTCGAGAAGCGCATCGAGAAGCGCACCGTGCACCAGGGCTGACAGCAGCGGTCACACAGCCGACAGTCACCACCGCGAGGGCGGTCATCGCCCCCTCGGCGCGTTCTTACCGATCACAAGAGGCAACACCATGGCACTCACCCGTGAACAGATGGCAATGCGCGTGGCGCGCGAACTCGAGGACGGCTTCTACGTCAACCTGGGGATCGGCATCCCCACCCTGGTCGCCAATTACATCCCCGACGGCATCGACGTCATGCTGCAGTCCGAGAACGGCCTGCTGGGCATGGGGCGCTTTCCCACCGAGGAGGAGCTCGACCCCGACATGATCAATGCCGGCAAGCAGACCGTCACCGCCCGGCCCGGCGCGGCGATCTTCAGCTCCGCGGAATCCTTCGCCATGATCCGCGGCGGCCACGTCGACCTGACGGTGCTCGGTGCCTTCGAGGTCGACCAGAACGGCAACATCGCCTCCTGGATGGTCCCCGGCAAGCTGATCAAGGGCATGGGCGGCGCCATGGACCTGGTGGCCGGTGCCGAGAACATCATCTGCACCATGACCCACGCCTCCAAGCACGGCGAATCCAAGCTGCTCGAGAGCTGCAACCTGCCGCTGACCGGCGCGGGCTGCATCAATCGGGTGCTGACCGACCTCGCCTACCTGGAGATAAAGGACGGCGCCTTCCACCTCAAGGAGCGTGCTCCGGGCGTCTCTGTGGAGGAGATCAAGGCACTCACTGCGGGCAAGCTGGTGGTGCCCGACCATGTCCCGGAGATGACCTTCGAGGCCTGAGTCCCCGGGAGTGGCATTACTTGCGGCTTAGGCTGTTGTCTTGTCCTCTTCCCCGTCGGGCTTGGCCGAGCCCTGGTGTGCCAGGCGTCCGGCCTGGTCCAGGCGGGGGTGATGGTCCAGGAATTCCCGATGGGGATCGGGTAGGGCATCCAGGGCCTGGAGGGTGTGGGTCAGGGCATGGATGGCCGCCACGACATCGCGGGTATTGCCGGTTTCTGAAATGGTGTGCATGTTGCGGATCGGGAAGCCGATGGAGGTGGCGGCACAGTCCACTGAGGCCAGCACGCCGGCCATGCCGTCGGTACCGGTATCCACTCCGACCATGTCACGCTGCATGGGAATGGTGTGCTCCTTGGCCGTACTCTCGATGATGCGGTTGAGCTGCTCGCTGGCGATAGAACCCACCGCCATGGTGAAACCCTTGCCCATCTCCAGCGGCTGCATGCGCTTGTCACCGATCCCGGGCGCCGCGACATAGTCGTGGTTGACGTCCACGCCGATCAGGGCATCTGGCTTGAGCTCGCCGGCCATCACACGGCTGCCGAAACGACCGATTTCCTCATAGGTGGCGATGGCGAAGAGCACGCGCACCTTCTGCGTACCGCCGGCCTCGGCGATCAGGCGTGCCACCTCGGCGGTGACGAAGCAGCCCAGCCCGTTGTCCAGGTAGGCACCCATGAAGGTATCGGGGCTGAAACCCTGGCGGATGGGTCGGTCGAGGATGATGGAATCCCCTGGGCGCACACCCAGGTTGAGAACCTGCTGCTTCTTGTTCTCGCCGTGGATCTGCAGGTCCAGGTAGATCTGCTCCTTCTTGATGCCCTTGTCACCGGCACGAACCGCCGTATCGGAGAAATGGATGGCACCCAGTGCCTCCACGGTGCCGCCCTCGATCACCCGGTAGCTGCCCGGCTTCTCGGGATCCTCGCTGAACAGCTTGACCTCGTGGCCGATCAGGACGGTGGGCAGAAAGGAGTCGGTGTTGATCCAGATCTTGCCATCGTCCCCGATGCTGCGGACCTGCATGCGGATCTTGTCCGCATGGCCGATGATCATCACCTTGAAGAGGTCGTCGCGGTCCGGGTGGGTATCCAGTACCACTCCGGCCGTACCCTTGAACTGGTGTAGATGCCATCCATCCGGGGCGAAGGTCTCGAAGTAGGGCTTGAGCACGCCATAGGTCATCGCGGCTTCCAGTCCCACCGGGCTGGGGGCGGCCAGGATGTCGCGCATCAGCTTGAACTGTGGCGCCGGCATGGATTGGGTCCAGGGAAGATTCTGTTCGCTCATGTTGCTCTCTCGAAGGGTCAAGGTTCATAAAACAGGCATTCTGACAGATCTTGCCTCCTGGAATCAGAGAATACCTTCAGCTTCTGCGGTTTTTCGTGGTCTGGGGTGTTTTCCTTTAAGCTATTGATATAGCGCCAAATAGATATAGTTCCAAATACCTCTTCACCCAGGCGCGCGGCCGAGCCGTCTAACGCTTCAGATCGTTCAGGAAGCGGTTGATATCCAGGAGTTCGTTCTCCCTCCTGGGCCCCGGCACCGGCCCAGCCGCCTCAGGAGTCGGTCGATCTGCGTGGTCCGTGTCACCCCGGGATTTTGCGACGGGCGATACCTCCAGCCCGGTGGCCACCAGGCAGACGTGCAATTGGTCACTCATGGCCATGTCGATGGACGTACCCACCACGATCATCGCCTCCTCGCTGGCGAAGGAGGCCACCAGCTCGCCGATTTCGCTGAATTCCTCCAGGGAGAGGTCGGGGCCGGCGGTGATGCTTACCAGCACGCCCGCGGCCCGGATCAGGTCGGTGGCTTCCAGCAGGGGGTGGTCCAGGGCTGCCATCACCGCATCCCGGCCGCGGCGCTCGCCCATGGCGCTGCCGGTACCCAGGCGGGCCCGCCCGGGATGGCGCATCACGGCTTCCACATCGGCGAAGTCGATATTGATCATGCCGGGGCGGGTGATCACCTCGGCGATGCCGGCCACCGCGTGACGGAGCACATCGTTTACTGCGGCGAAGGCGCGCATCATCGAGGCCGAGGGCCCCAGGGTGGGCAGCAGCCGGTCGTTGGGGACCACCACCAGGCAGTCCACCTGCTCGGCCAGGGCCTCGATGGCGGCATCGGCGGTGTCGCGGCGCCGGCCACCCTCGATATGGAAGGGCCGGGTCACCACCGCCACGGTCAGCAGGCCCATCTCCCGGGCGATGCCCGCGATGATCGGCGTGGCCCCGCTGCCGGTGCCGCCGCCCATGCCGGCCATCAGGAAGAGCATGTCGGCTCCTGCCAGCCGGGCACGCAGAGTTTCGCGGCTCTGCTCGGCGGCCTGGCGGCCGATCGCCGCCGCGGCCCCGGCGCCGCGCCCCCTGGTGAGCTGGCGGCCGATGGTCAGCGCGACCCCCTGAGGAAGCGCCTCCAGGGCCTGGGCGTCGGTATTCACCGCGATGAAATCGACGCCGGGCAGGTCCGTGGTATCGAGCAGGTGGCGAATGGCGTTTCCACCGCCACCGCCCACGCCCATTACCTTCAGGGTGGCGGGGTATTCTTCCGGGTGGCTGGTCAGGGTCATGGCGGCCTGCGTTCCTGGCGATCTGTGGAATGGAAGGGTAACCGTGCAGATACGGCGGCTGTCGTCGCTGGCCTACACCCTATCCTCTTATCGCGCCTTTGAGCGAGGGCCTTGCGCTGGCTTCAGCGCTTTCCACCACCATCTTCCTATACCGTGAACACCGTATAGGCCATCTGGATGGCCAGGCCCATCAGCATGACGGCGAAGATCCGCTTTAGGGTGGCGACGGGGAGGCGGTGCGCCAGGCGTGCGCCCACCGGGGCGGTCAAGATGCTCAATGGCGCCATCAGCAACAGGGCCGGCAGGTAGACGAAGCCCCAGGCGCCGTCGGGGAGTCCGGGGGTGCCCCAGCCGTTGAACAGATAACCCAGGCCGCCGGCCACCGCGATCGGCAAGCCCACGGCGGCGGAGGTGCCAATGGCGTGCTGGACCTTGACGTTGCACCAGGTGAGGAAGGGGACGGTCAGGGCGCCGCCGCCGATGGCCACCAGCGCCGAGATGCCGCCGATGCCCAGGCCGACACCGCTGACGCCCAGGGGCCCGGGAAGCCCCCTGCTGGGCTTGGGCTTGAGGTTGATCAGCATCTGCAGCGACAGGATGACCATGAAACCGGCGAAGAAGAGTGCCAGGCCACGGGTCGGCAATTGCGCGGCGATGAAGGTCGCCAGGAAGGTGCCGAGCAGGATGCCGGGAGTGATGTAGCGCACGATCATCCAGCGAACGGCACCGTGTCGGTGGTGTGACATCATGCTGGAAAGCGAGGAGGGAATGATGGCGGCCATGGAGGTGCCGAGCGCCAGGTGGGCAATGTGCTCGAAGGGCATGCCCTGAATGATGAACAGCGAGGTCAGGAC
>NZ_JBDNGD010000021.1:0-2739 GCF_041689495.1 Halomonas sp.
GTAGGCGCCGGGACGTGGCGCAACCAGGCGAACGCCGGGGTCGCCGGCACGCAGATGCCCGCCCACTTCATCGGTAAACTTGTTCCAGGCTTGATGCGAGTTCCAGCCCGGGGCCCAGGCGAATGGCACTTCCTTACGAGGCCGATCGAAACCGCTGTAGCCTTCCATTGAAAAGGTGAAGGGTGTATCCGGGTCTTGGGGGGTGCGCGGTTCGCTCACCGCAATGTTGGCACGAAGAGACGTCCGCCCACTGTAGCGATGCGGTGCCCGTGCCAGCTTAGTGCCCTCGACCCGATAATCCGCGCCGGGGGCGGCAGCGACGATGGTTGCCAGTGCCGGATAGTCCTGGGCACAGGCTTCAGTAGCCTCGTCCAGAGTAATGGTGCTGTCCTCGCCGCGAACGAGGCTAATACGCAGGGCGTGTAGCCAGCGCCAGCTTTCGTGAATGCGGGACTCCGGGCGCATATAGCGCGGATCAAAGACCTGGTAGAACCGCTGGGCCCGGCCTTCCAGATTGACCAGCGTGCCGTCGGCTTCCGCGAAACTGGCCGCGGGCAGACCCAGCCTGGCCCGCTGCCAGGTACGAGTCCGCTGATGATCCAGAACCACCAGCGTAGCGGCAGCATCCAAGGCCGCCTCAACGCGCGCATCCGGGAGTCGGGTGTACAGGTCGTTTTCCATTACTACGAGAGCGTCCGCGCGGCCTTCGACGAGCTCATCCAAGGCCCACTCCAGCGGATGACCGCCCAGCATGGTAAGGCCGGTACTGTTGGCTTCCCGGCGTATTAGCATAAAGCCAGCGCGCTTGGTGCGACGCGACAGCGCCCGGGCAATGCTGCCCGCAGCATCGAGCACCTGGGTGGATTCCAATGAGCCACCGGCGATCACCAGCGGTCTGTCCGCCGCCATCAACTGTTTGGCCACCGTCTGCGCCGCCGCTGCCAGAGTCGCATTGAGCCCCGCCACCGCTGGAGCGTTACCGTCAATAAAATGAGCAATGGCGAAACCTAAGCGGGCGATATCTGCAGGTGCCAGTTGCCAATTGTCGGCACTGATTCCGTCAAGTTCGGTGGCGTTGGGATAGGCGATGTACAGCGGGTGCCGGCTGTCTTGAGCCAAGGTCTTGACGGCTTCGGCGTTCCACGTCGGGATGCCGCGCTCCTCCGCCAAGGCGTCGCGTCGCGCCAGTACCGCCTGACGTACCGCTAGCGCCAGGCGCGCGGCGCTGTGCATCAGGTCCTCGCCCAGCACCAGCACCGCGTCGTGCGCTTCCACCTCGCGCAGCGTGGGAATCGGCAGGCCACAGGAGCCTTCCAGTTCCGCCATGCGCTCAAGGCAGGCCAGCTCTGCGGCGACGATACCGTTGGAGAAGTTGTCGCGTCCGACCAGCGCGATCAGTTGATGATTGCTTTCCAGGCTGGCCCGCGGCGAGCCGATGCCGATTACTCGCCGGGCGCTGCGCAGCAGGTCCGCACCACGGTCCAGCGCCGGGTCCACTTCCAGGATAACTACCTCATCGGCGCGATCGCTGCGCCATTCGGGCTGACGCGGCCGGTCGGCACGATTGACGTAGCCGTAGCCGAAACGCCCCCGGTCGCAGAGGAAGTAGCGATTGAGCTCACCGTTATAGCGGTTCTCGATGCGGCGAATCTCGCCGTAGCGCTCTCCCGGGCTGATATTGCAGCCCACCGCGCACTGATGGCAGACGCTGGGCGCGAACTGCATATCCCACTTGCGAACGTAGCGGTCCGAGTGGGTCTGGTCAGTGAACACGCCGGTGGGGCACACTTCGGTCAGGTTGCCGGCGAACGGACTTTCCAGAACACCTTCCTGGTGACGCCCGAAATACAGGTTGTTGTTCGAGCCGAAGACACCGAGATCAGTGCCGCCGGCGTAGTCGTTGTAGAAGCGCACGCAGCGATAGCAGTTGATGCAACGGTTCATCTCGTGGGCGATGAACGGCCCCAGGTACTGGTTGCGATGGGTGCGCTTGCCAAAGCGATAGCGGCGCCGGTCGTGGCCGGTCATCACCGTCACGTCTTGCAGATGGCAGTGGCCGCCTTCCGCGCAGACCGGGCAGTCGTGGGGGTGGTAGGTCATCAGCCATTCGATCACGTGGGCGCGAAACGCCCGGGCCTCGTCGTCGTCGATGGAGATCCGGGTGGCGTCGCTGGCCGGGGTCATGCAGGCCATCACCAGCGTGCCCTGAATATCGTCCTTGTCCTTGTACTGCTTGACCGCGCATTGACGACAGGCGCCGATGCTGTGCATGGCCGGGTGCCAGCAGAAGTAGGGAATGTCGAGCCCCAGGGACAGGCAGGCGTGCAGCAGGTTGTCCGACCCGTCGACCTGATAGGCCTTGCCGTCCACGTGAATCGTTGCCATCAGCTCACCCCCTCGAGCGTCGGATACGCGATACCGGCCTCGAACTCCGCCCGAAAGTGCCGGATCGCCGACTCCAGCGGCATCGCCGCCCCAGGGGCATGGGCACAGAAGGTCAGCCCTGGCCCCAGGTCTTGCGCGTGCTGCTCGAGGATATCGATATCGCCCGGCTTGCCCTCACCGCGCTCCAGCGCCTGGAGCAGTTTCACCGTCCAGGGCAGGCCGTCGCGACAAGGGGTGCACCAGCCGCAGGACTCCCGGGCGAAGAACTGCTCCAGGTTGCGCAACAGTGACAGCAGGCTCTGACGCTGGCTTAGCACCGCTATCAGTCCGGTGCCCAGGCGGCTGCCGTATTGA
>NZ_JBDNGD010000022.1:0-1539 GCF_041689495.1 Halomonas sp.
CGTGCCTTCGTCGACTCCGCCCCGGTAATGGAGCGGGCCCTGGCCCGCAAGGCCGGACTGGGCTGGTTCGGCAAGAATGCCATGCTGCTCAACCCCAGGGCCGGTTCGCTGTTCTTCCTCGGTGAACTCTACACCGACTTGCCCCTGCCGGTTGACGCCCCCTTCGAAGAAGAGCATTGCGGCAGCTGCAATGCCTGTCGGACCGCCTGTCCCACCGGGGCCATCGTCGAGGACCGGGTGGTCGATTCGCGCGCTTGCATCTCCTATCTGACCATCGAGCTGTTCGGGGCCATTCCCGAACGCTATCGGGCGGCCATGGGCAATCGGGTCTTCGGCTGCGACGATTGCCAACTGGTCTGCCCCTTCACCCGCTTCACTCGTGTCAGCCGGGAAGCGGATTTCTCTCCCCGTCACGACCTGGACCGGGCCAGCCTGGTGTCGCTGTTCGCCTGGAGTGAAGCAGAGTTCCTGGAGAAGACTGCCGGCAGCCCCATCCGACGCATCGGCTACGAGCGCTGGTTGCGCAACCTGGCCGTGGGCCTGGGCAATGCCCCCTGGAGCGAGGCCGTGGAGGCCGCCCTGATGGCGCGCCTGCCCTATCCCTCCGACCTGGTGCGCGAGCACGTGCGCTGGGCGCTGGCGCGACAGCGGGATAACCGCCGGGCATTGATCGCCAGCGGCTAGCAGGATGTCGTTAGCGCTAGGCGCTTGGCGCTAGGCGCTTTTAGACGGGCGCTACTCCTCCTCGTCGCTCCGCTGGCTCGGCAGGCGCAGGAAGGTATCACGGTAATGCGCCAGCTCGGCGATGGACTCCTTGATGTCGTCCATGGCCAGGTGCGCATTGTGTTTCTCGAAGCCTGCCAGGGCCCCGGGATTCCAGCGGCGGGCGAGTTCCTTGAGGGTCGAGACATCCAGATTGCGGTAATGGAAGAAGGCCAGCAGCTCGGGCATTTCCCGTTCCAGGAAGCGCCGATCCTGGTGGACGCTGTTGCCGCACATCGGCGAAGTATCCGGGTCCACATGGGCATTGAGGAAGTCGAGCGTAAGACGCTCGGCCTCGGCGGTCTCGATATCGCTGCCCCTGATGCGCTCGACCAGCCCTGACTGGCCGTGGGTCTTGCGGTTCCAGTCGTCCATGCCCGCCAGCAGGCTCTCCGGCTGTCGAACGGCGATCACCGGCCCTTCGGCAACGAGATTGAGCTGGTTGTCTGTGATCAGGGTCGCGACCTCGATGATCCGCTCGCGGTTCGGGTCGAGCCCGGTCATCTCCAGATCGATCCACACCAGGCGGTTCTTGCGCGGATCCGTTGAGTCACTCTGCGGCTTGGTAGTCATGGCGGCCTTGTCAGTCATGGTAGTGGGTCCTCTCGACGCCGGCGACAGCGGACGCCCTGAATGCGTACAATACCTGCATTGTACCGAGCATCGGGCCCCCATGAGCAAACGAAACCTGAGCCGCCAGCAACGGTGGCGCATCGAGAAGATCCAGGCCGAGCGTGCCAGGCGTGCCGACAGGCTTGACGCTGACGATACCGACAG
>NZ_JBDNGD010000023.1:0-2638 GCF_041689495.1 Halomonas sp.
GTGGTGATCAGGTCGATCGGTTTCCGCCCTTCCAACCCCATGGCCGTCGTATTCATCCAGCGCTGGGCTTCCTCGGGGTCACCGAAGACGTCCTCCGCCTTGGTGAGGATCTCGGCGAAGCGCCAGGTACGACTGCTCTGCTCAGCGGTGAGCGGCTCGGGCTTCTTGACGCGACGGTACAACGTGCGCTCGGACATGCCGATCACCTTGGCCACGACCCTCTTGTCATGGAACAGCTCGATCGACTCGACGAAGTGAATGATGTCTTGCGACGACAGCCCCTTCTCGATCATCTCGTGGATCTCGAAGGCAGACCGCGCCTGGGTGGCTCGGTTGCCCATCAGTCGCTTCAGGGTGCGTTCCAGGAGATTAGACGCCTGATCGGTATGGTTCTCGGCAACGGTCATGATGTGGCCCTCCCTTCTTTGCCATTTGGCACCATCATAGCGCCAAGTGGCAAAGAACGTCGACAACTTGGCTTTCTAAAGCCTACTACGCTAAAGTCGTACTGAATTACCGTACATAATGGTGGAATGATGGATATCATCAGTGTAAACAAATTCAGAGACAACCTGAAAAGCCTTGTTGAACAGGTTATTAGCAGGCACGAACCCCTCAAGGTGACGCGTCGTGCCGGACAGGCCTTCGTGATTATAAGTGCCGAGGACTGGGAAAGAGAGCAAGAAACCCTCCATGTCCTTCAGAACCGAGACCTGATGCAACAGATTGCGGCCTCCCTCGATACTCACAGCCGCGGCCAGGGGTATACACCTGATGATGAGCAGATGAATGAGATCACTGGTATTTGAGGGCAGCTCCTGGGAAGCCTATGAAAGGATGCGGGAGAAAGACAAGAAGCTGCACAAAGCGCTCTGCAAGCTTTTGAAAGAGATGCTCCGCTCGGAAGACCCGTCAACTGGCATCGGCAAAACTGAGCCACTCAAACACAACTTGGCCGGCTTGTGGTCAAGACGCCTCTCACAGAGGGACAGGCTCATCTACCGGTTCGACGACAGGTCCATTTACATTTTCGCCATCGGGGGACACTACGATCAGCCCTGACGCTGGGGGCTTCCTAACACGGCGGTCTCAATAACCAAGTGCAACACCTGACCCATCCGGTATGGTATTGCCATGACTCACTGCTACCGCCACCTCACTGCTGAAGACCGAGCCGCCATCATGCTGATGCGAACTCACCACTCGATCCGGGCCATCGCGCAGCAACTGGGACGCGCACCCAGCACCATCTCACGGGAGCTGGCACACCACATGGTCAGGTCTGACAAGGCGTATGACGCGAGTCTCGCCGGATACCGAGCTCGGTTGACGCGCTGCCGTCCACGCCGTCGTTCCAAGCTCCACCTCGATGGTGAGCTATTCGAACTGGTGATTTACCTGCTGCGCAAGTACTGGTCACCAGAGCAGATAGCCCGCACACTGAAACGCATGTTCCCCGATGACACTGACCGCCAGGTCTCACACGAAGCCATCTATAACGCGCTTTACGTCATGCCCCGCGGCTCGCTCAAGAAGGAGCTGATCGCCTGCCTGCGACAGGGCAAAGGTAAGCGACGCCCCCGCAGCCGTGGCAAGGATCGGCGGCAACAGATCCCGGACATGGTCAGCATCCACCTGCGGCCTCCTGAGATCGAAGACCGCTTGATGCCTGGCCACTGGGAGGGAGACCTCATCATCGGTGCCAACAATCGCTCTGCCGTCGGCACGCTGGTGGAGCGCACCACGCGACTGGTGATCCTGGCAAAAGTGGATGGCACCACGGCGGCGGCCGTCGGCTTCAGCGACAAGCTCAATGAGGTGCCACGGTCTCTGCGCCTGTCCATGACTTACGATCAAGGCAGAGAGATGGTGAAGCATGCCGAGATCACGCAGAAGACCGGCACAGCGATCTATTTCGCTGATCCGCATAGCCCATGGCAGCGGGGGTCCAATGAGAACACCAACGGGCTGTTGCGGCAGTACTTGCCGAAGGGCACGGACTTGTCGATCTACAGCCAGGAAGAACTCGACGCCATCGCTGACTCAATGAATACACGGCCTCGCAAGACACTGGACTGGCGAACGCCACTGGAAGTCTATGCCGAGGTGCTCAAGACGTCGGTCGCCGAGCCGAAGACCCTTCAATAGCGTTGCGCTTGGAATTTGAGACCGCCGTCTGTCCACATTAGCCCCTTCAGGCCGCATCACTTTTATCGCGTTCAATATGCCGGTTTTCATACAAATCATCGATCGGGAAGCAGAGATCGTAATCATTCCACTGCAAGTCACCATCCACGACCGAATATTCCTGAAACCTGGCAGTATCAAGATATTTGCTGATATGCGGATTCAACGAGGCTTTGAGAAAACCCTCGAAATCAATCACAGTCTCTTTTCCATCAGAGAACGTCAAGCTCAACCGGTATGTACCCACTTGCTTTACAGCTTCAACATAGACTTCGTCAGGAATCATTTTATCTTCCCCTCAATTTTCACACAGCGCACAGCCTTGTGATAAACAAAATAATCCACCCACTTCCTCACGATGTCGTCAGCAAAAGCATTCACCAGAGCATTAAAATCTCTTAGCTGAGCCGGCGGCAATGGCTTTCTGCCTTTAACATCCTTTATTAGTATA
>NZ_JBDNGD010000024.1:0-9248 GCF_041689495.1 Halomonas sp.
AGGACAACCTTTCCATGTATTTCGAATCACCGGCCCCGGCCATCCCACCCCGCCAGGTTCATGTCACCGAGGTTGGACTTCGCGACGGCTTGCAGAACGAGGCGGTCCTGCTCTCGACCGCCGAGAAGATGGCGCTGGCCAGGGCTCTGGTCGAGGCGGGTGTACGTGAGTTCGAACTGACCTCCTTCGTCAGCCCGCGAGCGGTGCCGGCCCTGGCCGATGCCGCTGATCTCGTCGCCTCGCTGCGTGATACCCGGGGCGTGCACTGGTCGGCGTTGGTTCCCAACCTGCGCGGTGCCGAGCGTGCCCTGGAGGCGGGAGTGGACTCGGTGGTGCTGTTCGTCTCGGCATCGGAGAGCCACAACGCCAAGAACGTCAACCGCAGTGTCGATGCCTCCCTCGAGGGGTTCGAGGCCGTGGCCAGACGACTCCAGGGCAGCGGTATAGCGCTTCGTGGGGCTATCGCCACCGCCTTCGGCTGTCCCTTCGAGGGCGATGTGCCGGTGGAGACGGTGGGTCGTATCGCCCGTTGCTTCGCCGACCTGGGCGCGGCCCAGCTCTCGTTGGGGGATACGACCGGCATGGCGACGCCCCCGCTGGTCGCCGAGCGCATCATCCACCTTCGCGAGGTGGTGCCGACGCTATCTCCTACGCTGCACTTCCACAATACCCGCGGGATCGGCCTGGCTAATGTCATGCAGGGACTGGCACTGGGGGTCGAGCGCTACGAGAGTTCCATCGGTGGCTTGGGGGGCTGCCCCTTCGCCCCCGGTGCCTCGGGCAACATCGCTAGTGAGGACCTGGTCTACCTGCTGACCGAGATGGGTATCGAGACGGGTATCAACCTGGATGGCATGATCGCCGCCGCCCGTATCGCCACCCGGCTGATGGGTCGTCCGCTGCCCGCCCAGGTCTCCAAGGCCGGACCACGCCTGGCCCTGAGTGACTGTTCCGCCGTTCCGACGGCCCTGGGGAGAACATGACGTCGTCCGAACGCCCCGGTTCGGGCTCCCTTGAGGGTATTCGTGTCATCGATCTGACCCGGGTGATTTCCGGCCCCTTCTGCACCCAGATGCTGGGGGACCACGGCGCCGATGTCATCAAGATCGAGTCGCCGGCAAGCGGGGATGTACTGCGTTCCCAGGGCAATGTGGTGAACGGGTTCAGCTGGTACTTCGCCCAGTTCAACCGCAACAAGCGGTCACTGACGCTGGACCTGCGCAGCGAGGAGGGCAAGGCGATCCTGCATCGCCTGCTCGGCGAGGCCGATGTGCTGGTCGAGAACTTTAGGCCCGGTGTGCTGGCGAAGATGGGTCTCGACGACGAGACCCTGCGTGAGCGTTATCCCCGCCTGGTCGTCGGCCGCATCAACGGTTTCGGTTCCAGCGGCCCCTACAGTGATCGCCCCGCCTATGATTTCATCGCCCAGGCCATGAGCGGTTTCATGGGGGTCAACGGCCCTGCCGACGCAGAGCCCATGCGAGCGGCACCGCCGATCAGCGACATGGTGGCCAGCCAGAACCTGGCCTTCGGTATCTGTGCGGCTCTGGTGCGGAGAGAACGCAGCGGCTGCGGCGATATCGTCGAGACCTCTTTGACCAATGGCCTGATCGCGATGATGGGCTACCTGGCCGCGGAATTCTTCGCCACGGATCGGGTGCCGGCACGCACCGGCAATGACCATCCCATGCTCTATCCCTATGGGCTCTTCAGGGCGCAGGACGGCGAGGTGGCCATCGCGCCGAGCAACGACACCATGGTCGAGCGCCTGCTCGATGCCCTCGACAGGCGCGACCTGCTCGCTGACCAACGCTTCGCCGACAATACCAGCCGGATGGCCAATCGCGATGCGCTACGTGCCTGCCTGACGGAGGTCATCGAGACGCGCCGCGTCGAGGAATGGATAGAACACCTCAACCGGGCCGGTGTACCCTGTGGGCGTGTCTATTCGCTGCGGGAGACATTCGAGGACCCGCAGGTGCAGGCCCAGCAGATGAAGATCGATCTCGACCAGGGGGGCCTGGGCAAGGTTCCCGTGACGGGATTTCCGGTAAAGCTGCGTGAGGCCCCGGCAGGGGTGCATCATCCCGCGCCGCAACTCGGCGAACATAGCCGGGAAATCCTGCGCGAGCTCGGTGTCGAGGATGGCGAGATCACCGCCATGCGTGCGCATGGCGTGATTTGAACTACCCTGCAAGTAGGCCGCTTCGTTCGACCATATAAACAAATGGAGGAACAACAAGATGACAATTTTTACTCACACCCGCCACGGTTTCGCCGCTGCGACCCTGCTGGGTCTCGGCCTGGCCGTCAGTGCACCCAGCCAGGCCTTGCCCATCGATGAGTGTCTCGCCCCGGCGGACCCGGGTGGCGGCTGGGACTTCACCTGCCGTTCGGTGGGCAAGCTGCTACTCGACCTCGAACTGGTGGATAGCCCAGTCCAGGTCACCAACATGCCGGGTGGCGTCGGGGCCGTGGCCTTTGCCAATGTCGCCGGTAATCGGTTGGACGACAGCAATCTGATCGTGGCGACGAGCACGGTGGGCATGACCCAGATCGCCCAGGGCAAGTATCCGGGAGACGCGGACACTATGCGCTGGCTGGCCATGCTCGGCACCGATGTGGGGGTCATCCTCGTCGATGACGAGAGCGAATACGAGAGTCTCGACCAGTTGCTCGACACCATGGTCAATGACCCGAATTCACTGGCCATGGCGGGCTCCACCGGCGCCGGTGGCTGGGACCACATCCGCGCCCTGATGCTGGCCAAGGAGGCCGGGATGCCTGCTGACCAGATCAGCAGCGTGCGCTGGGTGCAGTACGACGGGGGCGGTCCCGCCGTCATCCAGATGATGGGTGGCCATGTGAATGCAGTGTCCACCGACCTCGGCGAGATCGCCGGCTTCATCGAATCCGGTGATGTGCGCGTGCTGGCGGTGCTCTCCGATGAACCCCTTCCCGAGCCCTTCGCTGGCTTGCCGACAGCGGTTTCCCAGGGCTACGACGTGACCGGTTACAACTGGCGCGGCTTCTACACCGGCGGCGATGTCTCCGACGAGGACTATTCGGCCATGGTCGAGACCCTCGAGACCCTCTATGAGAGCGACGAGTGGAAGGATGTCGCCCAGCAGAATGGCCTGGTGCCGCTGTGGCGCGGTGGCGAGGCCTTCAATGACTTCGTCCGGGAGTCCATCGGTGACGTCGAGGAGATTTCCCGAGAGATCGGGGTCATGGAGTGAGTGAGCAGGATATCTTCACCGAGCGTGTCTCCGGCGTCATCGGCGACCGCATTGCCGGGGCCGTGTTACTGGTTCTGGCTGTCTTCGCCTGGTGGTATTCCTACACCTTCACCACCGGCTTCATGCAGCCGGTGGGGCCGGGGGTGTTTCCCCGTCTGGTGAGTGTCCCGCTCGGTGCCTTCTCTCTCTATCTGATACTGCGTCCCGGCTTGAACCAGCGCTGGCCGCATCGTGCCGCCCTGCTGCGCCAGGCCGGTGCGCTGCTCCTGCTGGGGGTCTATGCGGCCTTCCTCAAGCCCTGGGGTTTCCTGCCGGCCAGCCTGATCGCCCTCATCCTGCTGATCCGACTGTTCGGTGCCGACTGGAAGCCATCCCTGGTCTCCGGCGTCATCCTGACGCTTGGGCTCTACCTTCTGTTCGAATTTGCCCTGGGCATGCCGCTTCCGGATATACCCGGCCTCAACTGGTAACCCCGTCGACATGGATATTCTCGCTTATCTCGCCCAGGGGTTCGTAGTGGCGACCGAACCCCAGCACCTCATGCTGGCGCTCATCGGTTGCGCCCTGGGCACCCTGCTCGGTGCCCTGCCGGGCCTGGGGCCGGTCAATGGCGTGGCGCTGATGATTCCCCTGACCTTCAATTTCGACCTGGCGCCGACCGCCGCCCTGATCCTGCTGGTCAGCATCTACTATGGCTGCATGTATGGCGGTCGTATCAGTTCCATCCTGCTCAACATCCCGGGCGATGAACCGGCCATGATGACCACCATGGATGGATATCCCATGGCACTCAAGGGTCGCGCGGGCGAGGCCCTGGGCCTGACCGGGGTGGCGTCCTTCGTGGGGGCGACCGTGGCGACCATCGGCCTGACCCTCTTCGCCCCTCTGCTGGTGGGCTTCGCCATCCGGTTCGGTCCGGCCGAATACTTTGCCCTCTTCATGCTGGCCTTCGCCACCATCGGTGGCGTGACCAGTGGCAGCCTCTCCAAGAGCTTCGTCGCTGCCTGCCTGGGCCTGCTGCTGGGCACCGTGGGTATCGATGCCGTCAGCAGTGTGCCGCGTTTCACCTTCGGCTGGTTCGAGATCTACGATGGCATCGACTTCATCGTCGCCCTTGTCGGTCTCTTCGCGATCTCGGAATGCCTGGTATTCCTCGAGGATATTCGCCACAGCAACAAGCCGACCATGAAACTCGGTTCGGCAATCCCCGGTATGCGTACCGCCTGGACGTGTGCCCCCACCATCACCCGTAGCTCCTTCATCGGCTTCATCGCTGGTGTGCTGCCGGGCGCCGGGGCCGCCCTGGGAAGCTTTCTTTCCTACACCTTGGAGAAACGCTGGCTGGGACGCCGCGGCGATTTCGGCAATGGTGACCCGCGAGGGGTGGCGGCCCCAGAGGCAGGCAACAACGCCGCTGCCGGCGGGGCGCTGATTCCCATGCTCTCCCTGGGTATTCCGGGAAGCGGGACCACGGCGATCCTGCTGGCCTTGCTGCTGTCCATGAACATTACCCCCGGCCCTCTGTTGTTCCAGCAGCAACCCGAGATGGTCTGGGGACTGGTGGCGGCATTGTTCATCGGTAACCTCATGCTGCTGGTGCTCAATATTCCCCTGGTGGGGCTCTTTGCGAGAGTGCTCCGGGCGCCGGGCTGGTTCCTGATGCCCATGGTGGTGATGGTGGCCTTCGTCGGCGTCTACTCGCTAGGCAACAGCGCCTTCGATCTCTACATGATGCTGGGTTTCGGGGTGCTCGGTTATGTCCTCAGGAAACTCGAGATTCCCACGGTACCGGTGGTGCTGGGTCTGTTGCTCGGTGGCCAGATGGAATACAACCTGAGACGGGCCATGGCGATTTCCGGTGGCGACTGGGACATCCTCTGGAACAGCGGCATTTCCGTGGGCATCTATGCCTTCGCCATCACGCTGATATCGGCGGGTCTCGTCTATGGCTGGCTGGTCAGGCAGCGACGGATCGACGCCGGCTGAAGGCTTCGGGCTGGGCGAGGGACCGCGAGGCTGCCAGAATGGGCGTCCAAGGAGAGATTGCCCATGACGCAGATGAGTTGGGAGCGGCTGCTGGATCCGGGTCGCCTGCATGACAAGCGGGGTACGCCTTCCGGCGGCGTCCGCGACGAGATCGGCCGCAGCCCCTTCCACAAGGATCATGACCGGATCGTCTTCGCCGGTTCCTTTCGTCGCCTGGGCCGCAAAACCCAGGTACATCCCCTCACCGACAACGACCATATCCATACCCGCCTGACCCATTCCCTGGAAGTGGGCTGTGTCGGCCGTTCCCTGGGCATGATTGTCGGTGAACTCCTGTGTGAGCGACTTCCCGACTGGATCACCCCAGCGGACATGGGCGTGATCGTGCAGGCGGCCTGCCTGGGACACGACATCGGCAACCCGCCCTTCGGGCATGCTGGTGAATATGCCATCCGCGACTGGTTCAAGCATGCCGAGGGCAGCGGCAGTGGCCTGCTTGAAGGGCTCTCCGAGCTGGAACGCAAGGACCTCTTGACCTACGAGGGTAACGCCCAGGGCTTTCGGATCGTCACCCAGATCGAGTACAACCAGTTCCGGGGCGGTATGCGGCTGACCACGGCGACCCTGGGGACCCTGCTCAAGTATCCCTGGACCGTGGAGCACGGCGGCGCGGCGGGAAAGTTCGGCTGCTACCAGAGCGAGACGGCGCTGCTGGCCCAGGTGGCCGAGCGGCTGGGTCTGCTGCCCCGCGGCCAGGGACGCTGGTGCCGGCATCCACTGGCCTGGCTGGTCGAGGCGGCCGATGACATCTGCTATGCGCTCCTCGACCTGGAGGATGGCCTGGAGATGGGCATCCTGCGCTTCGAGGAGGTGGCCGAGGTGCTGACCCAGATCGCCGGCGGAGAGCCGCCGGATTACGCCGACATGCAGCGCACCGGGGTCTCCCAGCGGCGACGCATTGCCGCACTGCGAGGGGCGGCCATGGAGCGGGCGGTCAACGATGTGGGGGCGGTCTTCGTCCAGTACGAGAGCGAGTTGCGCAGTGGTGCCCTGACCCATGACCTCCTGGATCTCTGCCATCCCGATCTGGGGTGGGGGGTGACCGCAGCCAAGCAGCTGGCGCGGGAGCGTATCTTCCAGAACGAGCGCAAGGCCAAGCTGGAGATCGGCGCCTACACGACGCTAGGCATTCTCCTGGAGGCCTTCATCGGGGCCGCCCACGAGCTGCACCACACCGGCCGCTCGACCTTCAAGCACCAGCGCGTCCTGGCCTTGATCGGCGAGAATACCCCGCGTTCTTCCTGGACGCTGTATGACAGCTACCGACGCATGCTCGACTTCATCGGCGGCATGACCGACCACTATGCCGTGGATCTGGCCCAGGAGATGGGCGGCCGACTTCGGGGAGACAGATGAGATGACGCTAGCAAGGCACTCAGGCGTGATGACGCTGGCCCTGTTGATGGCCCTTATCTGGGTGTCGGCGCCGTCGGCCGCTGCCGACCCCCTGGCTCGCCTGGAGGCCGAGGGGTTCGATCACTACACCCTGGCCCTGACCTGGCATCCCGGCTTCTGCGAGAGCCGTTCGAACCCACCGCGTGAGTGTCGTGATCCCTCGCTGTATCAGGGTAGCCGGCAGGGTTTCGTGCTCCATGGGCTCTGGCCGTCCCTGCCCGAGCGTTTCGCCGCCGAGGGCGTCGATCGTCGTCGCTGGTGGGAGGAGGGCTGTTTTCTGGAACGACCCCGGGCAGACGGGAGCTTCTGTCGGGCTCATCCACCCTTCGGTTTCCTCGCCCCCCTGGATGACGCCCTGGATGAGGCCATGCCGGGGCGGGAAAGCTGCCTGGATCGCTACCAGTATGCCAAGCATGCGGCCTGTCTGAGCCTGCCGGAAGACGACTATTTCGCCGCTTCGTTAGCGCTCCTCCAGGCGGTGAACGAAAGCGCATTCGGTGCCTACGTGGTACTCAACCAGGGCGGGGAGGTCTATCGTCGTGACCTCGTCGGTGCCTTCGAGGCGGCCTTCGGCGAAGGGACCGCCAGGGCGCTGCGTCTGGAGTGTCGCGGGCGAGGCAATCGCCTGTTGACCGAGGTGCGGATCGGCATCGATATCGACCACCTGGCCGATTTCCCCGCTGCGCAAAGCCTGTTTCCGCAGGAATCGGGGCGCTGTGCCACCCGGGTGCGAATCGCGACCTTCTGAACGCCATCGGGCGATCTCGGTCACGGCGATGATCGCTGGCTCAAACGAGAGGAGTGGGGCATGCAGGAGCGGGAAATATCGGTCGAGGGGGATCTCGAGGCCTTGATCGCCTTTGCTGTGTCTCATCCGCGCCTGGCGGTGCTGACCGGTGCGGGCATCAGTACCGCGAGCGGGATTCCCGACTATCGTGATGCGCAGGGCGACTGGAAACGTTCCCCGCCCATGCCGCATCAGGAATTCATGGCACGTCATGCGGCCCGACAGCGGTACTGGGCACGGGCCCTGGTGGGCTTTCGCGCCCTGAGCGAGGCACGACCCAACCCGGCCCATCTGGCCCTGGCTCGGCTCGAGGCGCTCGGTCGGGTGTCGGGCGTGATCAGCCAGAATGTCGATGGTCTGCACCAGTTCGCCGGTTCACGTCGCGTGATCGACCTGCATGGGCGGGCCGACAGAGTGCGCTGCATGGGTTGCAACGCCTTGCGCATGCGCCATGACCTGCACGCCGAGCTGGCGCAACACAATCCTGATTGGCTGACCTCGGGTGCCCGCATCGGGCCGGATGGCGACGCCGACCTGGAAACGGATTTCTCCGCCTTCCGGGTGCCCGGTTGTGGGCGCTGTGGCGACGGGATCTGGAAGCCCGACGTGGTCTTCTTCGGCGACAATGTGCCCGCCTCCAGGGTCGCGAGCGCCTTCGAATTCCTGGAGGAGAGCGATGCCCTCCTGGTGGTGGGTTCGTCCTTGATGGTCTATTCGGGCTTTCGCTTCGCTCGGAGTGCGGCGCGTACCGGCAAGCCGATCGCCTGCCTCAACCTGGGCCGCACCCGGGCCGATGACCTCTTCACGCTCAAGGCCGAGATGCCCGCCGAGCAAGGGCTGACGTCCTTGCTCTCGGCGCTCAGCCTCCCGCCAGCTTTACCCTGAAGCCCTGTCGTTCCAGTTCGGCCTTGAGTGTCTCGCGGTGATCCCCCTGGATCTCGATGACCCCCTCCTTGAGGGCGCCACCACTCCCGCAGCGCTTCTTGAGCGCCCTGGCGAGAGTCTTGAGCTCGGCTTCTGCCAGGGGCACTCCGGTTACCGTGGTGACCCCCTTTCCCTTGCGCCCACTCGTTTCGCGACGGATGCGCACGATGCCGTCGAGTGCGTCGAGGCGTTGTTGGTCGTCCTGCTCGGCACAGCGGCAGTCAGCCAGGGGGTGGCGGCAGTCGGGGCAGATATCGCCGTGCTCGGTGGAATACACCAGTCCGCTCAATTGGTCCTTCAGGGAGGCCATGGTTGGGTTGGCTCCTCGGTCGTCAAGGGCTAAGAGGCTGTCAGGTTTGCAACGGAGAGGATATCGTCCAGCATCGGGGATTGGCCAGGAGAGGAACGCTCGTTCAGTGACTGGAGACGGCTCTGTTCCGCGAACGGGTCAGGCTGGCGACCACGGTGGGAAGCTGGAACATGCTGCTGATCATGATGGCCCCTTCCGGGGTCTCCTCGGCATCCGGGTAGCGGTTGAGGTGGACCACCGTCATGCCAGCGGCCAGGGCGGCCTTGACGCCGACGATGGAGTCATCGATGGCCACGCAATCGTCCGGTGCATGGCCCATCAGGTCGGCGGCATAGAGGAAAAGGCTGGGGTCGGGCTTCCAGCACCTGGCCGTATAGCCACTGTAGATCCTGTCCCCGAAATGCTCGGCCAGGCCGCTGCTGGCCAGGGAGGTGCGCACCTTGGCCTCGGCGCCGTTGGACACCACTGCCATGGAGTAGCCGGACAGGGCCGCCAACGCCTCGGACACCCCGGGCAGGGGGGTCAGTTCGGTTTCCAGGCGATGCAT
>NZ_JBDNGD010000025.1:0-3919 GCF_041689495.1 Halomonas sp.
CGTCGATGGCCGGGCCAAGCATATCTACTCGATCTGGCGAAAGATGAAACGCAAGCACATCGATTTTTCCCAGGTCCACGATGTACGGGCGGTACGCATCCTGGTCCCCGAAGTGTCGGATTGCTATACCGTCCTGGGCCTGGTGCATTCGTGTTGGCATCACGTGCCCAACGAGTTCGACGACTACATCGCCAATCCCAAGAAGAACGGCTATCAATCGCTGCATACGGCGGTACTCGGCCCCGAGAACAAGGTGCTGGAGATCCAGATCCGTACCTTCGCCATGCACGAGGAGGCCGAGCTGGGGGTATGTGCCCACTGGCGCTACAAGGGGCATGACATCCGGGGCCGTAGCTCCAGCTACGAGGACAAGATCGCCTGGTTGCGCCAGGTCCTGGAATGGCAGGACGAAGTGGGTGACTTCGGTGACATCCGCGAGGGCCTGACCAGTGACGTGGCACCGGATCGTATCTATGTATTCACGCCGGATGGCCATGTCATCGACCTGCCCCGTATCGCCACCCCCATCGACTTCGCCTACCGGGTGCACACCGAAGTCGGGCACCGCTGCCGCGGCGCCAAGGTCAATGGCCGTATCGTGCCGCTGACCTTCAAGCTCAAGACCGGCCAGCAGGTCGAGATCCTGACGGCCAGCAAGGGCGGGCCGAGTCGCGACTGGCTCAATCCGAGCCTCGGCTATGTGCGGACCTCCCGCGCCCGGGCCAAGATCCAGGCCTGGTTCAAGCACCAGGCCCGGGATCAGAACCTCGAGGAGGGTCGTATCCTCTTCGAGCGCGAGATGAAACGCCTGGATGTCGATGGCATGGATCTCGAGGCCCTGGCGCAAAAGGTCAACTACACCAGTGTCGATGACATGTATGCGGCCCTGGGAGCCGGAGACCTGCGCATCGGCCAGGTCCTGCATCAGGCGCAGCACCTGTTCGGTGAGCACGACGACCAGGAAAAACTCGATCGCCTGCTGGCCAAGCCTCGCAAGGACGTGAGCCAGGGGAGCGCGAGCGATATCACCGTTCTGGGGGTGGGCAACCTCAAGACCAGCATGGCCAACTGTTGCCACCCCGTCCCGGGAGACGCCATCGTGGGGTTCATCACCCAGGGGCGTGGTGTCACCGTGCATCGCCAGGATTGCCCTAATATCCTGCAACTGCGTATGGACGAACCCCAGCGCATCATCGAGGTGGAATGGGGCGAAAAGGCGCGGACCCAGTATCCCGTAAATATCGAGATCCAGGCCTGGGATCGCTCCGGCCTCCTGCGTGATGTCACAGGGGTGCTGAGCAGCGACAAGGTCAATGTGTTGTCGGTCAATACCCTGACCGATACCGAGGATGGCATCGCCCGGATGCTGATCACCCTGGAGGTGGATGGCCTGGAGACCCTGGGCCGCCTCTTCTCGCGTATCCAGCAGCTGTCCAATGTCATCGAAGTCCGGCGGCTGCGGGGAAGTGGCCAACCGGGAAAGCCCGCCAGACGCAAGGGGAAGAAGACATGAGTGAACATCGCCATGGCCTGGAGGACATGCTCGAGTTGATGGCTGTGCTCCGCGATCCTCGCCAGGGCTGTCCCTGGGACGTGAAGCAGGAGTGGAATTCCATCGTGCCCCATACCCTGGAAGAAGCCTATGAGGTGGCCGATGCCATCGAGCGGCGTGCCTTCGATGAGCTCCCGGGCGAGCTCGGCGACCTGCTGTTTCAGGTGGTCTACTATGCCCAGTTCGGTGCCGAGGAAGGGCGCTTCGACTTCCACGATGTCATCCACGTGCTGACGGCCAAGATGCTGCACCGCCATCCCCATGTGTTTCCCGACGGGACCCTGAGCTCCCGCCGGGAGGGACTCACCGCCGCCGAGGTGGAGACCCGCCAGGTCCACTCGCGCTGGGAATCGCTCAAGGCGGCGGAGCGTGCCGGTCGCGCCGTACACCACGACCGGCAGCATTCGGTACTCGACGACGTTCCGCGCACGCTGCCGGCCCTGTTACGGGCGGCCAAGCTCTCCAAGCGGGCCGCGCGGGTGGGTTTCGACTGGCCCGACGCGCACGGGATGCTGGACAAGATCCGCGAAGAGCTTGCCGAGGTGGAGGAAGCCCTGGAGGTGGATGACCGGGCACACGCCATCGAGGAAGTCGGTGACCTCCTGTTCGCGGTGACCAACCTCGCCCGGACCTTGAAGGCCGACCCCGAGCAGTGTCTGCGCACCACCAATGCCAAGTTCGAGCGACGTTTCCGGTCGATGGAGGCCGCCCTCGAGGCCGCCGGGACGCCGATGCCGGATGCCGATTTCGAGGCAATGGAAGGCCACTGGCAGGCCGCCAAGCGTGGTGAGGTCACTCGGGAGACACCGTCCGACGGTGTCTCCGGTGTTGCCGCGCCCTTATCTTCACCCTTCGTCCAAGGAGGCCGTCAGCCATGAGCCAGGACCTTCACGAATCCCTAAGAGACAATGTCCGCATCCTGGGCGACAGCCTGGGGCGCACCATCGCCGATGATCTGGGCAGCCACTTCGTTGACCGGATCGAGACGATCCGCGCCCTCGCCAAGCGCGGGCGACAGGGTGACCAGCAGAGCCGCCGGGAACTGATCGATTACCTGCGTCGCTTGCCCGAGCGGGACCTGTTGCCGGTGACCCGAGCCTTCAACCAATTCCTCAACCTGGCCAATATCGCCGAACAACATTACCGGGCCAGGTTCCGTCGGGTCGAGGACTACAAGCCAGGCTCCCAGCCGGTACTGTCCGAACTACTCGAGCGCGCCCGCTCGTCGGGACATTCCCCCCGCCAGCTGGTGGAGACCCTGGCCGACATGCGCGTGGAACTGGTCCTCACGGCCCATCCCACCGAGGTAATCCGACGGACGCTGATCCAGAAATATGATGCCATCGACGATTGCCTGAGCGTCATCGAATCCTCACTGGATTATCCCGAGCGGGATATTCGTGCCAAGGGGAGGCTGGAGGAACTGATCAGCCAGGCCTGGCATACCGACGAGATCCGTCATGAGCGACCCACGCCGGTGGACGAGGCCAAGTGGGGTTTTGCGGTCATCGAGAACTCCCTGTGGCATGCGGTGCCCGATTTTCACCGAGACCTCGACAACCTGCTGATCGAGATGGCCGGCGAACGCCTGCCCCTGGATGCCGCCCCCATCCGTTTCGCCTCCTGGATGGGAGGCGACCGGGATGGCAATCCTAATGTGACCGCCCGGGTGACTCGTGAGGTCCTGCTGCTGGGCCGCTGGATGGCCGCGGATCTCTACCTTCGGGATCTCGAGAAACTCAAGTCCGAGCTGTCGATGTGGAAGGCCAATAGCGCCCTCAGGGCGGACGTGGGCGACGTCACCGAGCCCTACCGGGAACTGCTCAAGCGACTGGCGGCACGCGTCGAGTACACCCGTGACTGGGCCAAGGCCGAGCTCGAGGGGCAGCGCCTGGAGGAGGGCGCAATCATCGAGAGTCGCGACCAGCTCTATGCGCCCCTGCTGAGTTGTTACCGGTCGCTGTGCGACGTGGGGCTCGACACCATCGCCAACGGCTCGCTGCTCGATACCCTTCGGCGCATCGCGGTTTTCGGCGTCACCCTGACCAAGCTCGACGTTCGCCAGGAGGCCAGCCGCCACACCCAGGTGATAGAGGAGTTGACCGACTACCTGTCCCTGGGGCATTACCGTGACTGGGACGAGTCGCAGCGCCAGGCCTTCCTGCTTGAGGAACTGCATTCCAACCGGCCCCTGATTCCCCGGCGTTGGGAATGCTCCACCGAATCGCGGGAAGTCATCGACACCTTCCGCATCATCGCCGGTGAGCAACCGGAGGCCCTGGGAACCTACATCATCTCCATGGCCGCCCATCCCTCCGATGTGCTTACCGTGGCCCTGCTGATGAAGGAGGTCGGTGGCCGAGTGAG
>NZ_JBDNGD010000026.1:0-5686 GCF_041689495.1 Halomonas sp.
CCGCGCAACACGACAACTGCGTCACATCCTTGGTGAAGGTCTGAGCGCAGAGCTTGAGTCCTTCCACCATGGTCAGATAGGGGAACAGTTAGTCGCCGATCTCCTGCACGGTCATGCGTGCGCGTAGTGCCATCACCGCCGTCTGGATCAACTCACCGGCGTCCCCTACCACCGCCTGCACACCCAGCAACCGCCCCGAGTCGCGCCACGTGCGGTTTCCACTCCGATGCCCTCCAGGTTCAACGCCTCGGTGTTGGGTGTCCGTCCGGTGGCCACCAGCAGTTGATTCGCCCGCCATGTCCCGGCGTTGGTGTCGAGAACAAACTCATTGCCGGTGTAGTCCACGCGGCCCGCTTGCTGGAGGCGATGGGCGCCGAGACGCACATCTTCAACCTGCCGCTGTCCGATGCTAATAAGCCCGCTGTGCACCTCAAGGTCTCGGAGTTGCGCGAACCCGCCGAATTATCGGAGGGTATGGTGTGGTGCTCGCCGGGGTGCCAGAGGGCTATCGAAGCGGGTCAACCAGCATTCGCACTGAAACTCTGCATCAGACGCTACGCGGACCAAACAGAATCACGCCGGCGCCGATCAAGCAGATGCTTGCGCCGATCATATCCCAGCGATCGGGTGGGCGATGCTCCACCAACCACAACCAGAGCAGCGACGTGGCGATGTAGATACCGCCATAGGCGGCATAAGCGCGCCCCGCGTAGTCAGTGTCAACCAGACTGAGCAGCCAGGCGAATAGTGCCAAGCTGGCCAACCCCGGCAATAACCAGCCCATCGTCTTGTCGAGCCGCCACCAGATCCAGAAGGTAAAGCAACCGGCAATTTCGGCGAGTGCGGCCGCGAAATAGATGAATACGGTCGACATGAGGTTCATTACCTTGGTAATCAATGGGACGCTAAGTGAAGAGGCCCCACCACCGGGAAAACCCGGCAGCAGGGCCTCTAAAGGCGCATCTATCCTCGGTGGTCACTGCGCTAATGGCAACCCGGCGTTCACCCAAGCTTTTTTGCCACCAACGTAATGATAAATCTGGGTATAACCGAGGCCGGCAAGCCTATCGGCGGCGAGTCCGGCTCGCTTGCACGAGGTGCTGGCACAATACACCACGATGGTTTCCTGCTTATCGGGGAGCCTATCGGGCGCTACAGCCAGGACGTCATCCGAGACGATGTTGATGGCATCGGGAAGATGCCCCTCGACAAAGCTGCCTGCCGGCAGGGTGTCCACCAAGGTGAACTCGCGTTGTTGCAGCTGCCAGTCTCGCAAGGTTGTCGTGTCGATCGTCGTCGCCATGCTCCCTCCTACGTCGCGCGGACCGAGTTACCGGGCAGATACTTGTCCAGCCCCCACAAGAGCACGCCAAACAGCAGATGTGGTACGGCAGAAGCCGGAATCAGCGTGGGGCCAATTTGCAGCCCAGCCACTCCCCAGCCCACGATGGGGAAGAACACCATCAGGATCACCAGCCAAAGCCCTACACCAAGGCCAAGCGCCGTCAGGAGATTCTTGCGAGGGAAGTAGCGCACGAACACCACTGACCAGAAGGTGACATAGGCCGTATGGAACAGCAGGCCCGCCGGAAGCGGTAGCTGGCGGCCCATCAGGGTTTCGGCGAAGGCCAGTGACGGTGGCTGGGGGAATGGTGATACCCCGGCCTTGAGCAATGCCACTGAGACCACCGCTGTCAGCAGTGCTACGACCACGCCGATGCCGGCGGCGCGCAGCCAGGACTTATCGGAAGTGAGGGCTTCAGTCATTTTGGCTTCCTTTTTCAGAGCAATGAGGGTGCGATGGCCGTACTACGTCGCCTCCGCTTGAGGGACAGCGCGGCCCGCACGTTTCCGCCGCATCGGCGCAGCAGGCGCCGACAAGATGATTCGCCAGGTCCAGCAGGTCGTCGAATACGGCGCAGTAAATGACGAACTGTCCTTGTCGGCGGGATTGGACGAGTCCGGTAAGGGCCAATTTCTGCAAATGAAACGTCAGGGCATTCGGGTTGATGCCCAAGGACTCACTGAGTCTACCGGCGGGTAGGCCAGCGGGGCCGGCCACCACCAGTCGTCGGATGGCGGCCAGGCGCACAGGATGGGCAAGTGCGGAGAGCTTCTTAGCGGCGATTTCATCATCAGCGATTGCCATATTTCAATGGTAGTTGAATTATATATTTCATGCAATATTGAAATAACCAGCATGGAACGATAGTTGTCCCCCTTCTTCGGTCCTATCGTCTCGATGCTCTCGTGGCCAGGTGGGCCTCTCACAACATTGAACCCAGATCCGAGCCGACGGTGGGGTAAGCCGGCACCATCGTCTTCAGGTCGGAGGCCTTCAGACCCAGCTTGATCGCTAGCCCGAATATGTTGACCAATTCGGCATATCCGGGGCCGAGCAGATGGGCACCCACTATCTCGTCGGTCGCGTTATCGACGAGAACCTTGACCGCGGCGGTAGGCTCGCCGATGCGCAGGTTGGAAAACCAGCCGCTGGTATCGGTGAACTGGACGCGTACATCATGGCCCGCCTCCTTGGCTTCCGATTCGAGCATGCCGACACGGGCAAGCTCAGGAAGGGTGAAGACAACGCTGGGCACGCCGCAATAGTCAGGGGTTTTGTGGTTGCCCTTGAGTATGTTGGAGGCGGCCACCTTGCCCTCGAACACGGCCACGGGCGTCAGCGGCGCACCGCTCGTGTCGGCGGCATCGCCTGCGGCGTACACGGCTGGGTTGGACACGCTTTGCAGATACTCGTTGACGACAACGCCGTGTTTGCTGGCCTGGATGTCGGCGGCTTGCAGATCAAGCGTTTCGAGCGTCGGGACTCGGCCAGCGCCATGCACCACCAAGTCGGCGTTCCATTGCTGCTCCTTGTCATCTTGCTCGCCGACAATGACGAAGCCGTTAGATGTGCTCTCGATCGACTTCAGCGTCGTGCCAAGTTGGACATCGATCCCCGCTGCTGCGCTACGTTCCAGCAGTTTGGTTACCAGGTCAGGATCGAACACCTTGAGCGGTCGAGCACCGCGATTGATGATCGTGATACGACTCCCCGCGCGTGCCGCCATGTGGGCGAACTCGAAAGAAATGTAACCACCCCCGACGAATAGGATGCGTTTCGGCAGATCGTCGAGCTCCATGAACTGGGCATTGTCGATCAGGTGCTCTTCACCGGGAACGTCAACCGGGCTTGGCATGGCGCCAGTCGCCACCAGGAAGTAGCGACCATCGAACCGTTCGTCGCCGATCTCGACCGTGTTGGGCCCCACGAAGCGGGCCGCTCCATGGAGGGTGGCGACTCCGTTTTTCTTGAGCCCTTTCTCGATGGTATCCGGCATCTTGTCGGTGAAGCTGCGTTTGTGGGCAACGAGGTCCGTCCAGTTGATTGTCACGCCGTTTTCCTCGATCCCCTTGCCACGCATCAGTTGTGCGGCATCGATGATTTCCGCACCCCGCCGCAGGATCTTCTTCGGGTCGCATCCACGCAGTGCGCAGGTGCCGCCGTAAGGCAGTTCATCCACTACTGCCACCGACCAGCCCGTCGAGGCGCATTTGTTGGCCGCGCTGACCGCCGCCATCCCGACGCCGATGACGATAAGATCGAATGCTTGCGCCATGCTGATAATCTCCTGATGGGGTTCAGTGTGCTGACTAGCAGATATCTGGCTTGCATTGATAATGCATTGCGCCAGCGCTGTGCCTTGTGGTGTTTTAATAACCTCACTCTCCTGTCGCGTGGGGCGGAGTGCGGTAAGGCGCAATGACGCTTGGCTGGGTGTAGAGCGTTCCAGACCGACGAGATGATCATCAATGTGAGACCCGTGTAAAAGACGAATTGTGCGTAGGTGGCGTACTGACCTAATTTGAGCTGGAAGGGAACGACGCCCACCAGTACCAGCAGCGGCCCGAACACACCCAGCAGGCCGCGGTAGCGTTGGCGATGGATGCGCCATGTCAAGATATTGGTAACCAGGGCGATCACGGCAAACAAGGGAATTAAGGTGGTGATGAAGACCCGTTCCCAGGACGCCAGAAACCCGAGGCCCAGGGTGGCGCCAATGCTCGCCAGCGCCGGAAAGCACACGGCGCAGCCCATCCCCGAGACAACGCTGCCCATAGGGCCCGCCTTGTCGGTGATTCGTGTCAAAAGGTTCATCGCCTCATTCTCCCGTGACAGTTCATCCCGCACAGCAAGATAGCTGCTTGACGTCCTTGGTGAAGGTCTGAGCGCAGAGCTTGAGTCCTTCCACCATGGTCAGATAGGGGAACAGTTCGTCGCCGATCTCCTGCACGGTCATGCGTGCGCGTAGTGCCATCACCGCCGTCTGGATCAACTCACCGGCGTCCCCTACCACCGCCTGCACACCCAGCAACCGCCCCGAGTCGCGTTCGGCGACCATCTTGATGAAACCAGCGGTGTCGAAATTCACCAGCGCACGCGGCACGTTCTCCAGCTCGAGCACGCGGGTCTCCACGCTGAAGCCCTGCTTTAGCGCCTCGGCTTCCGTCAGGCCGACGGTGGCTACCTGAGGGTCGGTGAAGATCACCGCCGGCATGGCGCTGAGGTCCAGGGTGGCCTCGCCACCGGTCATATTGACGGCGGCCCGGCTGCCCCCGGCGGCGGCCACATACACGAACTGCGGCTGGTCGGTACAGTCACCGGCGGCATAGACACCCGGCACGGTGGTTTGCAGGCGCTCATCCACCCGAATCGCGCCACGCTTGGTTTCCACGCCGATGCTCCCCAGGTTCAACGCCTCGGTGTTGGGTGTCCGTCCGGTGGCCACCAGCAGTTGATCCACCCGCCATGTCCCGGCATTGGTGTCCAGCACGAATTCGTCATCGAGGTAGTCCACGCGGCTCGCCTGGGTATGCTTGAGCACCTCGATGCCCTCGCGGCCAAATGCCGCCTCTACGGCGTCAGCCACCGCCGGGTCCTCCTGAGACAACAGGTGGCTGCGGGCCAGCACCGTGACCCGGCTGCCCAGCCGGGTGAACGCCTGGGCCAACTCTACGGCCACCACCGAGGCGCCGATCACCGCCATGCGCTCGGGAATATGATCCAGCGCCAGCGCGCTGGTGGAGGTGAGATAGGGCGTGTCCGCTAAACCGGGCACCGGCGGCATCGCAGGCCGGGCGCCGGTGCCGATAAAGGCGCGATCGAAGCGGACGGTCTGCTCGCCGCCCTCGTTCAGCGTGACCGTCAGATGTTGGGCATCGACAAACCGGGCCTCACCGTTCAGGACCGTGATGGCCGGATGGTCGCGCAGAATCCCCTCGTACTTGGCGTCACGCAGCTCCTCGACACGCCGCTGCTGTTGCTCAAGCAGCCTAGCTCGATCCACCACCGGTGCCTGGGCACTCAGGCCTGCATCGAAGGGGCTCTCCTTGCGCAAGTGCGCAATATGCGCGGCGCGGATCATGATCTTCGAGGGCACGCAGCCGGTATTGACGCAGGTGCCGCCGAGGGTGCCGCGTTCGATCAGGGTGATGCGGGCGCCGCGTTCGGCAGCCTTCAGGGCTGCCGCCATGGCCGCGCCGCCACTGCCGATCACGGCGATATGCAGGTTGTTGTCATCATTCATGGACGTGGTTCCTTGTTTGATGGGCGGTCACAGCAGGCGTCATGGCGTTGCTTGCGCCAAACCGCATAGATCGTCAGGCCGATGAAAAAAGTCAGGGC
>NZ_JBDNGD010000027.1:0-2682 GCF_041689495.1 Halomonas sp.
CTGGACGACCTTCTGCACCGCCTTGTCACGGCTCTTGGTGTCCCACTGCTTGAAGTCCAGGTCCTGGTCTTCCAGGTCGTCGGCAATGCCGTGCTCCAGTTCATCCAGCAGCGACTCAACCTCACGGCTTGATCTCATGGCGTTGTCCTACTGGGTGATCACCGGCCCTTCCTGCAGGGCCTCCTGGAGCCGGCTGCGCACCTCGTCCAGCCAGGCGTCGATGTCTGCATCGTTCTTCAGTGTGCGCCGTGGCAGGCTGACGAACTGGATCTCGGGCTCCATGGCCTCGGCTGCGGCTACCAGCACCTCGTCGAAACGGCTGGACAGCGCCGCGATGCGATCGGATAGGGCATCGGGCCGCACATGGCCCAGGGTCTCCAGCACTTCCTGGGTGGAGCCCAGGCTGATCTGTGGGGCGTGAGCAGCGGTGAGGTGGTTGTCGGCCAGGAAGTCGTGGCGCTGCTCCTGTGAGAGCTGCTGCCAGTTGTCGTCGGCCTCCAGGCGTTGCATGCCGGCCCGGTGCTCCTCGCTGTAGCGCTGCTGCAGCTCGTTGAAGGACTCGCGGAAGCGCTGGGTCAGGTTGGCCAGCAGCGGCTGCACGGGGTCCGGGTCGTCGAGCAGGGAGCGGTGTTCGCGGATCTGGGCGACCTGGGCGAGCAGGGCATCGGCATCCTTGAGCCCCTTGGCATGATCGGCCAGACGCTTGAGAGTGCCCCAGGCGGGCTGACGTTGGGCGATCGTGTCCGCGGTGGCTTGCCAGTCGTCGATGGCGACGAGCAGTTCGTCCTGGTTGGTGACGATGGCCTTGAGCTGGTCGTTGCCGCTGCTCAGGCGCACGGCCTCCAGGGCGTCCGAGACGGGCGGCTCGGGTGCCGGTGGCTCGCCACCGGCCTGCTCGGCCAGGGATCGGAGCCTGTCGACGAATTCGGGCGCCTTGGCTGACTCCTCGCCGGACTTGGCCTGCACGCCCAGCTTCTGCATCACCTTGCGGATCTTGATGCGCTCACCGGCGGAGATGGTGGTGGCCTCTACGCGGAAATCGGTCTTGCCGATGGCGCGGCGGTCGAGCTCCTGGGGGGCAGTGCCGTCGGAGGTACGGATCTGGCCGCTGACCAGCAGCACCTGCAGGGCGCCGTCGATGGCGTCCTGGGGCCAGCCGTAGTCACCGTGCTCGAAGTGGTCGCGGATCTCGCTGCCTTTCTTGCCGTTGCCCAGGTGGCTGAGGATGGCCTTGCATACCGAGTGGCTCTGGGGCTCACCGTCGTGGCCCATGACCTTGAGGGCATCCGGCGCGCCCTGCTTGGCCTTGGCGTAGACCTTGTCCCAGGCGGGATGGTCGGCCAGGTGGAATTTCGGATGCAGGCGAGCCAGGGCGTTTTCTGCCCCCTCCAGAATGGTCTCGCGAAGGCTGGCGCCAAGCAGTTCGTTGCCGCCACCCTGGAACACCCGGGCGCCTGAGAAGGCCTCGTCCAGCAGTTCGTTGACGCGGCGTTGGGCGCTATCCCGGGTGGTCTGCATGGCACCACGCGCTTCCTCGCCTTCAGACGTTCCCGGCGTGCCACGGGTTTCCAGGGTAGCCGTGGCGGCCTTGAGTTCGATCAGCTGATTGCGCAGTTCATCGGCGGAACGCTTGGGGATGAACACGAACAGGGTGGGAGACTCGGACCCTGCCTGGCGGGCATCGGCGCGAACCTGGCTCTCGTCATCCGACCAGCCATCTCGGATCCAGGCGTAGAGGCGCACGTCGGAATCCTTCGGCAGGGTGACATCGAATACGGGGGAGAGTGCGCGCGGTACCTTCGACTCACCATGGGATACCGACAGGTTGCCGACCAGCTTGGCGAAATACCGCCGGATCAGGTCGGCACGCTCGGTCTCGATCTGGTGGGTGGCGTTGTTGAGAGTCCCCTTCTGGCTCAGGAAGGCGTCGTTCCAGGCGGCGCTTTCCTCGGTCTGGATGCTGTATTTCTCACCCACCTTGATGATGAATTCGCATTCTTCCAGCAGGGCTGGCAAGCGGCTGCGCAGTGAACTGCTGCCGGCCTTGAGGTCATCGACCAGCAGGTCGGCGATGTTGGCCAGGTTGGGGTGCAGGCCAAGGTCCGTGTTGGTACTGGCGACCTTGTTGATCAGGAAGACAACGGCGCAGGCCCGGGCCATCAGGCGTTGATCGTCGCTACCCCCGATCCAGCGCTGGGTGGCATCGTGCAGCTTGCGAGGCAGCATGCGGGATTGCAGCAGCTTGTCGGTGGCGTCGAAATACAGATAGTCACCGGGGATGATGCTGCCCAGCGGCTCGTCCAGGTTGGTCTGGATCGCCTTGTGGATCATGCTTAGCTGGTTGCGCAGCTGGCTGTCGGTACCGGTCTGGTCGAGGACACGCAGGGCGGCATCCCAGAAACGGCGGCGTACCGGCAGGATGGGGTAGTCCTGGGCGAAGTGCCGGGTATCCTCCTGGCGGTGGGCGATGGAAGTCTCGGCGAGGTGACGGGAGATCTCGCCGAGATTGGCTTCCATGACCTCGGTAATCGGTGCCTTGGTTTCCGGCTTCTTGGCCAGGATGACCTGCCGAATCACCGCATCCACGTCGGCATCCGAAAGCTCGATGCGCAAGGTAAAGCGAGCCTGCAGGCGCGCCAGGTTGCTGGTCCCGGTGATCGCTGTCTGGCCGGTGCCAATGAA
>NZ_JBDNGD010000028.1:0-23869 GCF_041689495.1 Halomonas sp.
AGGCGATGACCCGTCAGCAACGCCCCGGCATCATGTTCCACGGGCGCGGCAACGAACCGGGCTGGACGGTCAGCCTGCCCAATGACGCGACCGAACTCGACCTCTTGCTGGACGCCAGCACCCGGCAAGTCACGCTGCCCTACCGCGTCATCGTCCTGGACAACGAAGCAGGGCGGATGATCCTGGCCAGCGGCCGGGCCGACATCCCCTTTACGCTGCGTATCGAGGGGGCTTCCTGCTTCGATGACATGAGCGGTGAACCCTTCCCGGCACGCGTTACCCTCACCTTCGACGGCGAGCAGTATCGAGGCTGTGGCCAGGGTATCGCGCCCTGAGGCAGGTTCAGCAGCTGACCTCGGCGTGCCAGACTTGCTGGACATAGTCCCCTAGACAGAGGGATTCGCCCGGGTCGATGGCACGCCTGGCCAGTTGTACCAGGGCCTGGCCATTGTCGCCTTCCGGCGGGTCCAGTTCCTCGCTGCTCAGGGGCTGCCATAGCGACGCTTCGAGATCGCCGGCGAGCAGGGTGAAGGTGAAGGGATGAAACCCCGGGAGCCCCAGGCGCAGGTCGGTGGCAGTCAGCGTCGGGGTGTCGTCGATCAGTGAGACGTCATAGCGCAGGAAGGGGCCGGCGAACCAGTCCAGGCGTTGGCCATTGTGACTGGCCAGGGCGGCCGCTTCCCATTGTGTCCCACGCCTGAACCGTTCCAGCTCGATGGGCGCCTGGCCATCGAGAATCCCTGCAATGCCCTCGTAGTGGTCAGCGCCATCGACCACGGTGATCCGCCACAGCAGCGTATTGAAGGGTGTGGGCTGCACCAGACGCGGCGCATCGACCAGCCCCCTTTCGGCCAGCACCGGCTCTAGTCGGTGTTCCACCAGCACCTTGGCGCCCAGCGCAAACACCAGGTAGGCACTGGAAAGCGTCACTCCCCAGGCCGGGCCTTTGCGTCCGTTGCCGGTGACCAGGGCGATGATGATCCCGACCAGCAGGGGCAGGGAATACAGCGGGTCGATGATGAAAATGAGGGGACGGGCACTGGGACGCACCACCAGGGGCCACCACAACTGGGTGCCATAGGTGGTCAGCGCATCCAGCAGGGGATGGGTGAGCAGGCAGAGTCCGAAGAAGGCCCACCAGTGTCGGAAACGGATATCACGGGTCGGGGCGAAAAGCGCCGTGAGTATCGCCAGGGCGGTGGCCAGGCCCGCCAGGACGAACAGCGAATGGCTGAACCCCCGGTGTTCCGTGTAGTTGGCCACGGCATCGCCGTAATCCAGCACCACATCAAGGTCCGGGAGGGTGCCCAGGACGGCACCGATCAGCACGGCCTTGCGTCCCAGTCGTCGGCCGAGAACGACACCGCCGATGGCGGCACCGAGAGCGGCCTGGGTGACGGAGTCCATGGTGATTCATCCTTGAATGAAAGGCGAATGAGCCCTCTATGACGTCATTCCGGCCAGGGGGTTCCGGAGGCGCATCACGATCTCGCCCAGGCCGGGACGGCCGCGAGGATACGGGCCTGCACGGGGCAGTCGTCCCGGTGGGCACCGGGCAGGTAACCGGTACTCATCAGGAATTCGCCGGTGATCTCGGGTCCGGTGAAGCGAAAGGTCTGCTTGAACAGCGCGATCCAGTCGGCGTGGGAGAGCGGGTGGTGGTGCTCAAGCCAGTGGCCGAAGCTGCCATGTTCGGCCTGCAGCTCACGGATCACTCCGGCATTGTGAATGACGGCCGCCACCTTCAGGCGGTTGCGGATGATGCCCGCATCCGCCAGCAGCCGCGCACATTCAGCCTCGCCATAGGCGGCGACACGGTCGATCTGGAACCCCTCGAAGGCGGCGCGGAAGGCCTCGCGCTTCTTCAGCACCGTCAGCCAGGAAAGCCCCGCCTGGTTGATCTCCAGCACCAGGCGCTGGAAGAGGTCACTGTCGTTATCCACCGGGAAGCCATATTCATGGTCGTGGTAGGGACCGTGAAACGGGTGGCCCGGTGCCAGGTCACAGTAATGCGCCATCGATGCCTCTCCAACTGTGGCTATTGGCAATTCCCTTCGCGCTTGTCAGGATGGCATCCCTCACAAAAGGAGTCGATCATGCAATATCTGCACACCATGGTTCGCGTCAGCGACCTCGATGCGTCGCTGCATTTCTACTGTGACCTGCTGGGGCTGACGGAGGTGCGCCGCAAGGAGAACGAGAAAGGCCGATTCACCCTGGTCTTCCTTGCCGCCCCCGAGGACGAGGCGCGCTCCGCCGAGCTCAAGGCGCCCGAGCTGGAGCTGACCTGGAACTGGGACCCGGAGGAATACACCGGTGGCCGCAACTTCGGCCACCTGGCCTATCGCGTCGACGATATCTACGCCCTTTGCGAGCATCTCCAGGCGAACGGTGTGACCATCAATCGGCCCCCCAACGACGGTCACATGGCCTTCGTGCGCAGCCCCGACAACATTTCCGTGGAGCTGCTGCAGAAGGGCGACGCCCTTGCCCCGAAGGAGCCCTGGGCGTCGATGGAGAATACTGGGTCCTGGTAGGGCGAGCCTCAGTCGGGTTTGACCGCCATGCGGCCGCTGCCGAGAAAGACGATCGCCAGGGCGCCGAACAGGAACAGGCCCTGCAGCTCCAGCTGCCAGCCGCCATTGTCGTTGAGCATGAACACCTCGCCAGTGTGGACCAGCAGGAAGGCCACCAGCATGTTGCCGGCCATCAGCAGCCCGGCGATGCGGGTCTGCCAGCCGATGATGGCCATGAGGGGCGCGATCACCTCGCCGATCAGTACCCCGTAGGCCAGGAAGGAGGGCAGGCCGTAGCCCTGGAGCATCCCGCCGATCCAGTCGAGGCTGCCGGGATTGAGCAGCTTGGCCACGCCGTGGAAGAGCATCAGACCGCCCACGGCGAGGCGCAGGATCAACTTGCCGAGGGCGTCGTTGTGAAGGGCGTTGAGCATGGGGTCTCTCCGTGCGAACGTTTCTTGAGGTGCCGCCTTGCGATGCGGTGTCTGCGAGTATACAACAGAGCCTGCGACGTGGCCGCGACGGCCGCAGGCAAGTGGATGGCAACAGGAGTCATGATGCACAAGGGATGGTTGATGGGGCTCGCGACCGCGGCCCTGCTCGCGGGCTGTAGCACTGCGCCGGCCCCCGATTACCGTGGCGACCAGGCCACGGCGGTCAGCTCGCCGGTGGTGGGACCGCGCTGGAACCTGCTGCTGGTGGGGACCCACGAGCGTCTCTCGCTGCCGGAGCGCGCGCATTTCGTGATCGCTCGCGACGGCAGCGTCAGCGGCAGCGATGGGTGTAACCAGTTGCGCGGCCAGGTGCGCCTGGGTGAGCGTCAGCGTATCGAGTTCCAGGACCTCGCCACCACCCGTCGGGGCTGCGCCCAGGCAGCGGACGCCGAGCGCGTCAGGGAGATGCTCGAGACCGCCTATCGCTTCCTGATCGACCACGATCGCCTGGTGTTCTTCGGCCCGGACCAGCGGGTGCTGGGGGGCTTTCGCCGCGCCAGCTGACCTGTATGGCGGTCGGGTTGGGCGAGGCGTATGATATACGTGTATATCAACCTTGCTGGAGGCCCATCATGCTGGCCATACGACTCCCCCCCGACATCGAGGCACGCCTCGAAGCCTTGGCAAAGGCTACCGGCCGCACCAAGACCTACTATGCCCGCGAGGCGATCCTCGAGCATCTCGACGACCTCGAGGATATCTACCTGGCCGAGAAGACTCTTGAACAGGTACGCCGTGGCGAAATGACCACCCACAGCCTGGATGATGTGGAGCATGAGCTTGGCCTGGCGGATTGAACTCACGAACGATGCCGTCAAGCAGCTCAAGAAGATGGGACATACGGATGCCAAGCGCATCCGTGACTATCTCCGCTTCCGAGTACAGTCCCTGGACGATCCTCGGCAGCTGGGTAAGCCACTGACCGGACAGCTCAGTGAGCTATGGCGCTACCGAGTGGGTGACTACCGGATCATCGCCAGCATCGAGGATGACGAGGTGCGTATCCTGGTCATTCGAGTCGGCCATCGACGCGACATCTACCGCAAATCCCCCTAGCCGTTCGCGTGCCAGGTATCGGGTGATCTACCACGTCACCTTGGCCACTCCCCATGGTGGTCATCGATCACGAAGACGTGCCGATGCCGGCCACCAGGGTGATGGTGGGGATGGCTATGAGGTTCCGGTCCCTCCCATCCCTCGTGCGCGTGCCGGTGGTGTTCATCGTGGTAGTGCAAATGGGTGTGGTTGATGGGGGCATGCTCGTGCCCGAGGACCATCGGGTCATGGGCACGCCAGACAAGGGCCGCGAGCCCCGTCGCCGCGAGCGCTATCGTCCCCAGCAAGGCGAACGTTCCGGTCATCCCGAGGTGCGCCCCCATCCAGCCCGCCAGCGGGTAGGTGAACAGCCAGCAGCCATGTGACAGCGAGAACTGCGCGGCAAACAGCGCCGGACGATCCTCGGGCTGGCACGATTGCTTGAGCAGGCGTCCGGTGGGCGTCATGACCAGCGAGGCACCGGCGCCCAGCAGCGACCACAGCCCCAATAACCCGATAAACCCTGGGGTGAGAAGGCCTAGGTACAGGCTCAGCGTCATGAGGACACCGCCCAGCAGCATGATCGGCCGCTCGGGCACCCGCTCCAGGCATTTCGGCACCATCAAGGCCACCAGCATGGAGCCTCCTCCGGCCGCCGCGAAGGCCATGGCCACCTCGCGCTCGCCCAGGCCCAGGACAGAGCGCACGACCACCACGGTGTTGACGATCTGCATGCCGCCGGCGGCCGACACTGCCAGGTTCAACGCCAGCAGCCCACGCAGTCGCGGCGTCTTCAGATAGATCCGCACGCCATGAGACACGCGCTGCCAGACGCTGGGCGCTTCCTCTACGGGACGAGGAGACGGCAGCGTCACCGACACGACCAGGGCGGCCGAGAGCAGAAACGCCAGAGCATTGAGCAGGAATAGGGCATCGAAGCTTATCACCACCAGTAGCGCCGCCGCAGCCATCGGGCTGAGCAGGTTCTCCAGATCGTAGGCGAGGCGCGACAACGACAACGCTCGCGTGTACTGCCCTTCGTTCTTGAGGATGTCGGGAATGGTGGCCTGGAAGACCGGCGCCAAGCACATGGTGACCGGATACGACCACATCCTGTTTCTGCTGGGGGTGATCTTCTTCCTCTACCGGATGCAGCACATCGCCATCTACGTCAGCCTCTTCGCCATCGGTCACTCCACGACCATGCTGCTGGGGGTGTACTTCAATATCGGCATCAACAGCTATCTCATCGATGCCATTATCGGGCTATGCGTCGTCTACAAGGCGCTGGACAATCTCGGTGCCTACCAGCGCTGGTTCGGTTTCCAGCCCAATACCAAGGCGGCGACGCTGGTCTTCGGCTTCTTCCATGGCTTCGTGCTGATCGGCTATCAGCTCACCGGCCTGTTCACTGCCTGATTCACGGAGTTTCGCTATGTACAATACTGACCTTCCCACCCGTGCCGAGCTGCCCTCTTCCGGCAAGCTGATCCGCTCGACCCTGCTGGCCGCCGTGATGGCTCCGGTGTTACTGGCCACCGTGGTGCTGCCCTCGGAGTACGCCATCGACCCCACAGGGGCGGGACGCCTGCTGGGGCTGACCGAGATGGGGGAAATCAAACTGCAACTGGCCGAGGAGGCCGAGCTTGACCGGGTGACGACACAGGCCGCTGCGGTAGAAGCGTCGCAAACCGCTGCGCCTCAAGACACGGTGGATACTCACGGTGACCGGAATGGCAACTCGATCAGCTACGAGAAGGGGCGCGGCGTGCCCGAAGACGAGGGCGAGCTGGAGGCGGCCTTTACCGGCAACCACGGCTGGTTCTTCCGCAACCGCAACGACAACGAGGTGACCGTGGTGCTGCGTATCGGCGGTGACTACGGGGAGCTGAAGCAACTGCTCTGAACCCTTGCTCACCGCTCGTGATCCCCCAACCGGGAGAATAACACTTGGCACTGAGGGAGTTGGAAAGGTCGGCTGACTGCACGTCACAGTGCGGCGATCTTGTCGCGCTGCTCGACCAGCAGGCGGCGCGAGGCCCGGAAGTCCGCCAGCTTGCCGCGCTCCTTCTCGACCACCGCCTCGGGGGCCTTGGCGACGAAGCTCTCGTTGCCGAGCTTCTTCTCGATGCCGCCGATCAGCGTGTCCTGCTTGTCGATCTCCTTGGCCAGGCGCGTAAGCTCCACGTCCTTGTCGATCAGACCGGCCATGGGCACCAGCACCTCCATCTCGCCCACCAGCTGGGTGGCGGACAGCGGTGCCTGGTCGCGGTCGTCGAGCCAGGTGATTCGCTCGAGCTTGGCCAGTTTGGCCAGGTAGAGGCGATTGGCGTCCAGGCGCTCGCGGTCGGCGGCCCCCCCTTTGGTCAGTTGGACCCCCAGCGGCTTGCCCGGGGCGATATTCATCTCGGCGCGGATGTTGCGCACCGCGACGATCACGCCCTTGAGCCACTCGATGTCGCGGGTGGCCGCCTCGTCGAGCCTGCTGTCATCGGCCTGCGGCCAGGGCTGGACCATGAGGGAGTCCCCCTCGCCCTGGCAGGTACCGGCCAACGGGGCCACACGCTGCCAGATCTCCTCTGAGATGAAGGGCATCATCGGGTGGGCCAGGCGCAGGATCGCCTCGAGCACGCGCACCAGGGTGCGGCGGGTGCCGCGCTTGGCCTCGGGGTTCGCCGAATCATCCCATAGCACCGGCTTGGAGAGCTCCAGGTACCAGTCGCAGTACTCGTTCCAGACGAAGTCGTAGAGCGCCTGGGAGGCATGGTCGAAGCGGAACTCCTCCAGGGCCTTCGTCACCTGGGCCTCGGTCTGCTGCAGGCGCGAAACGATCCAGCGGTCGGCCAGGGTCAGCTCCACCTTGCCGCCGTCGACACCGCAGTCTTCTCCTTCGGCATTCATCAGCACATAGCGGGAAGCGTTCCACAGTTTGTTGCAGAAGTTGCGGTAGCCCTCCAGGCGCCCCATGTCGAACTTGATGTCGCGCCCGGTGGTGGCCTGGGAGAGGAAGGTAAAGCGCAGGGCGTCGGTGCCGTGGGGCTCGATGCCCTCGGGGAACTCGGCGCGGGTGGCCTTGGCGATCGCCTTGGCCTTCTGCGGCTGTATCAGGCTGCCGGTGCGCTTCTCGACGAGCTCTTTCAGCGTGATGCCGTCGATCAGGTCGATGGGGTCGAGGACGTTGCCCTTGGATTTTGACATCTTCTGGCCCTGGCCGTCGCGCACCAGGCCATGCACGTAGACCTGCCTGAAGGGCACCTCGCCCATGAACTTGCCGGTCAGCATGATCATCCGCGCAACCCAGAAGAAGATGATGTCGAAGCCGGTGACCAGCACGCTGGAGGGGTGGAAGGTGGCCAGTTCCTCGGTCTGCTCCGGCCAGCCCAGGGTGCCGAAGGTCCACAGCCCGGAGCTGAACCAGGTGTCGAGGACATCCTCGTCCTGGGTCAGGGCAAGATCGGCGGGCAGGTCGTGCTTCTGCCGGGCCTCCGCCTCGCTTCGCGCGACATAGAGGTTGCCATCGGCGTCGTACCAGGCGGGGATGCGGTGGCCCCACCACAGCTGGCGGGAGATGCACCAGTCCTGGAGGTCGCGCATCCAGGCGAAGTACATGTTCTCGTAGTTCTTCGGCACGAACTGGATATCGCCGTTTTCCACCGCATCGATCGCCGGCTTGGCGAGGCTCTCCACGGCAACGAACCATTGATCGGTGAGTAGCGGCTCGATGACGTCGCCGGAGCGGTCGCCATAGGGCAGGGTGTTGTTGACCGTCTCCACCTGCTCGAGCAGGCCGGCGGCGTCCATGTCGGCGACGATCGCTTCGCGAGCGGCGAAACGGTCCAGGCCGGCGTAGCTTTCCGGCAGGGTAGGGTCGATACCGGGCAGGGGGCGGCCCTGATAGTCGAAGACCTCGGCGCGGGCCAGGAGTCGAGCGTCCTGGGTGAAGACATTCATCAAGGGCAGGTCACGTCGCTTGCCCACCGCATAGTCATTGAAGTCGTGGGCCGGGGTGATCTTCACGCAGCCCGAGCCCTTGTCCATGTCGGCGTGCTCGTCGGCGACGATGGGAATGCGGCGACCCACCAGCGGTAGCTCGACGAACTTGCCCACTAGCGACGCGTAGCGCGGGTCCTCGGGGTTGACCGCCACGCCGGTGTCGCCGAGCAGGGTCTCGGGGCGGGTGGTGGCGACCACCAGGTAGTCGCGGCCGTCGTCGGTGGTGACGCCATCGGCCAGCGGATAGCGGAAGTGCCAGAAGCTGCCCTGCTGGTCGCGGTTCTCGACCTCGAGATCCGAGATGGCGGTGTGCAGGGTGGGGTCCCAGTTGACCAGGCGCTTGCCATGGTAGATCAGGTCCTCTTCAAAGAGGCGCACGAAGACTTCCTGCACCGCCTGGTAGAAGCCGTTGTCCATGGTGAAGCGCTCGCGCGACCAGTCGACGCTCGCTCCCATGCGCCGCAGCTGGCGGGTGATATGGTCGCCGGATTCGTGCTTCCAGTCCCAGACCCTGTCGATGAAGGCGTCGCGTCCAAGATCGAAGCGCGTCTTGTCATCCTCGGCGGCGATCTTGCGCTCCACCAGCATTTGCGTTGCGATGCCGGCATGGTCGGCGCCCACCTGCCAGAGAGTGTTGCGCCCCTGCATCCGCCGCCAGCGGATCAGTGCGTCCATGATGGTGTCCTGGAACGCATGGCCCATGTGCAGGCTGCCGGTGACATTGGGCGGCGGGATCATGATGGAGTAGGACTCGCCCTGTCCGGACGGGGCGAAGCGGTTGTCGGCCTCCCAGCGCTCGTACCAGCGGGATTCGATCTGCTCGGGTTGGTAGGTCTTGTCCATGGGCATTCCGGGTCCAGAAATGATCACCGCCGGCCAGGGGGCCGGACGGCAGGAGATGGCGACGAAAAATGGGGCTGATTATAGCGCGACTGGTCACCAGGCGTCAGCCTGGCTGCCCGCATAGAGACTAAGCCTCCAACGTTGGCGGTCCCTTTGGGCTCTGACCACAAAGGGACCATGACGCCGGCCCCCCCTCCTTGCTCAGCTGTGACTGCCTTGCCCGCGCAGCTGATGCGCCTTGACCGGATAGCCGCGGTCCTTGTAGGTCTGCCAGCACTCGCGCTTGGCGGTTAGCACGTTCTGGTGCTGGTTGATGATCTCGGCGACCCGTTCGAATCGCGAGAACCACTCGGGAATGCCCGGGTGCAGATTGAGCATGGCCTGTATGTTGACTGCCGTTGGAGGAGGGCCTTCCCAGCCGATGGTCACCGGCACGCTGTCGGCCATCTCGCTGTCCAGCAAGGCATGGGGCACATAGGCATCGGGTCGGAAGGTCCAGAGGCGGTCATCGAGGTCCAGGGCCATGGCCTCGTCCTCGGCATGGAGGTGGAGACGATAGCCCTTGCCCTGGATGGTCTCGGCCAGCCGGCAGGCGAAGTCGAGACGCGCTTCCAGGGTGGTGTCGGGAAGGATATAGAAATCGATACGGGTCATGGGCGCGGCAAGCCTACATCTCCCTGGCATTCTCGATGCTGCGTGCGTCTTCCTCGCGATCCAGCAGGTACTGGGTCAGGAGGCCGACGGGACGGCCGGTGGCGCCCTTCTGCTTGCCGGTCTGCCAGGCCGTGCCGGCGATGTCCAGGTGGGCCCAGGGGAAGTTGTCGGCGAATCGGGAAAGGAAACAGCCCGCGGTGATGGTGCCGGCCGGCGGGCCGCCGATATTGGCCAGATCGGCGAAGTTGGAGTCGAGCTGTTGCTGATATTCGTCCCAGAGTGGCAGGTGCCAGGCACGGTCCCAGGCCGTCTGGCCGGCATCGAGGACATCCAGGGCCAGATCGTCGTCGTTGGCCAGCAGGCCGCTGGCGTGATGCCCCAGGGCCACAATGGCGGCGCCGGTCAGGGTGGCGACATCGATCACACTGGCGGGCGTGAAGCGCTCGGCGTAGGTCAGGGTGTCGCAGAGCACCAGGCGACCCTCGGCATCGGTGTTCAGGACTTCCACGGTGAGGCCCTTGAGGGTCTTGATGATGTCCCCTGGCTTGAGGGCCCGTCCGTCGGGCATGTTCTCGGCGGCGGCGACCAGGAATACCAGGTTGAGCTTCGGCTTGATCGCCAGGATGGCCTTGACGGTACCGAGTACGCTGGCGGCACCGCACATGTCGAATTTCGTCTCGTCCAGGTTCGCGCCCGGCTTGAGCGAGATGCCCCCAGTGTCGAAGGTGATACCCTTGCCGATCAATACATGGGGAGCGTCGTCGGCGCTGTCGGCGCCCTGGTAGCGCATCACGATCAGCCGCGAGGGTTCCTCGCTGCCGCGGCCCACCGCCAGCAGGCTGTTGGCTCCCAGTTGTTCCATGGCTTCTTCGTCGAGTATTTCCACCTTGAGTGCCCCGTCGGAGGACTCGGCCAGGGCCTGCGCCTGGTCGGCCAGGTAGCTCGGTGTACAGATATTGCCCGGCAGGTTGCCCAGGGTACGGGCATGGGTCACTCCTTCACCCACCGCCTTGCCGATACGAGCGCCTTCGCGGGCGGCCGCGGCATTGCCGTTCTCGCTGACCTGCAGGGCGATGGCGGCAAGCCTGGGGGCGGCGGACGCCTCGGACTTGAACCTGTCGAAGCGGTAGACGGCACGATGGGCCGCCTCGGCCACCATGCGCGCCTTCCAGTCACAGTTGCGGCCCGGCAAGGGGACGTCGGTGAAGGCCACGGTCGCCTCGTCCAGCGGCAGTTCGGCGAGCGCCTTGAAGGCCGCGTCCAGCGCCTTGATGAAGCCACTTTCCAGGCACTTCTCTCGTTCACCCATCCCCACCAGCAGGAGACGGTCGGCCCCCACGCCCGGGGCGAAGGGAATCAACAGGACATTGCCGAGCTTGGCCTCGAAATCACCGCGTTCGATCAACTGGCCGACCAGGCGCTCGCTGGCGTCGTCGAGCTTGGCGGCGGTGGGCAGCAGGTCGGACGCCTCGAATACCGGTAGCACGAGACAGGCCGTCTCGACCTTGACGGGATTGCCCGTTTGCACTGGGAATTCCATGGTATCTCCACAAGACAGGCGTAAGGGGTTACGCGCCCAAGGGTTACAAAAATAGAGGGATTCTGGATAATGCCGACACCCGGCCGAATCACGCCAGTGTACCCAAGGCACGGCCCGAATGCATGGAAGGCGGCTGCATGATCATCTTTCGATACCTGACCCGCGAGATCCTGCTAACCATGGCCGCCGTGGCCGGGGTGCTGCTGCTGGTGATCATGGGTAACCGCTTCATCCGCTATTTCAGCAACGCCGCGGAAGGCGAGATCCCGCTGCGCATCCTCGGTACCCTGATGCTCTTCCACCTGCCGGGTTTCCTGGAATTGATCCTGCCGCTGGCCTTCTTTCTGGGGATCCTGCTCGCCTATGGCCAGCTCTACCTGAACAGCGAGATCACCGTGCTGGTCGCCTGTGGCACCAGTCCCAACCGGCTGCTGCAGGTGAGTCTGGTGCCGGCAACCATCGTGGCCATTCTGGTGGGCCTGTGCAGTTTCTGGCTGACCCCGGCCGGGACCCTGCATAACGCGGTGATGCTCGAGGAGCAGCGCAGCCAACTGGATTTCACCGCCTTGGTGCCGGGTCGTTTCCAGGATGTCGGCAGCGGGCGTACCGTCTATACCCAAGACTTCGCCGACAGTCAGACGCGGATGCAGGGAGTGTTCATCAGCGAGCGTCAGCGTCGCCGCGGCACGCCGGAGAGCATCGTGACCCGTGCCGGCAGCGGTTACCAGGCCGTCGACGAGGAGACCGGCAGCCGCTTCCTGGTGCTGGCCGACGGCGAACGCTACAGTGTGGAAGCCGGTCGCCACGAGGCCGAACGCCTCAGCTTTGACACCTATGCGGTGCGGCTTTCCCAGGGCGGTGACAGGCCTGAGCTGGACTCACCGGAATATGCCACCACGGCGTCTCTTCTCCGCGATGATTCCTTGCCGGCACGTGCCCAGCTGCAATGGCGGCTGAGTCTGCCGCTGATGGTCTTCATCCTGACACTAATGGCCATGCCGCTCTCCCGGGTCAATCCCCGGCAGGGGCGTTTCGCCAAGCTGTTGCCGGCGATCTTCCTGCATATCGCCTATCTGAGCCTGCTGCTGGCGGCGATGGATGCCATCGGGCGGGGGAGCCTCTCGGCCACGGTGGGCCTGTGGCCGATCCATGCCGCCTTCCTGGCGCTGGGGCTGGGCATGATGGCGCGTGCCCAGCACAAGGGGATGAGTGGATGATCGCTGACCGGCTAGACCGTTATATTGCCCGCAATGTGCTCGGTGCCATCCTCGTGGTCCAGGTGGTATTGCTGGGGCTTGACCTGGTGATCACCTTCATCAATGACCTGAGTGACGTGGAAGGCAACTATGGTGCCCTCGAAGTGTTGTTCTACCTGGGAATGCGGCTTCCCTGGCGCTTCTACCAGTATGCCCCGGTGGGGGTCCTGATCGGTGCCCTGATCGGCCTGGGTACCATGGCGTCCAGCAACGAACTCACGGTGATACGGGCCGCCGGACGTTCACTGATGCGCATCCTCTGGGGCGTGATGAAGCCGGTGTTGCTGATAGTGGTGCTCCTGATGCTGATGGCCGAGTATGTCACGCCACGTACCGAACAGTTCGCCAGTGCCTGGCGACTGGAGCAGATGCAGGGAGAGGACGCGGTGCTCACCGAGCGGGGTGGCTGGCAACGGGAAGGGGACAGCTTCTATCGTTTCGGCGTCATCCGCGCCGATGACACCGTCCTCGACCTCTTGCGCTACCGCTTCGAGGGCCGCGTCCTCCAGGAGACGATGACCGCCGAGCGAGCGGTCTGGCGCAATGGGGAATGGGTGCTGGAAGATGTCGAACTGACCCGCTTCGAATCGGGGCGCACCCAGGTGGACACGCACGACAGCCTGGGCTGGGATACCGATCTGACACCCGAGCAGTTGAATCGGCTGTTGAGGCCCATCGACAGTCAGGCGCCCAGCGGACTCTGGGCCTATGCCGGTTACCTGAAGTCCCAGGGGCAGCAGGCCAGCCAGCCCTTGCTGTATTTCTGGCAGAAGATGCTGATGCCGCTGACGCTCGGCTCGCTGGTGCTGGTGGCGGCTTCCTTCGTGTTCGGGCCCCTGCGTAGCGTGGCCGCCGGTACTCGCGTGTTCTACGGCGTTGTCACCGGCCTGACCTTCAAGTACCTGCAGGACCTGCTGGCACCGGCCTCATCGCTGTTCGGCTTCTCGCCGGTCTGGGCCGTGCTGGTGCCGACCCTGGTATGCGCCGGCCTGGGTCTCTATTTCCTCCGCAGAACCGGATAAGGACGCGCCTCCCCATGCAACGACGCTTCGGCCAACTCGATGATGTCTGGCCCGCCGGTCTGGGCCGCCGGCTGGGCGCCATGCTCTATGACGCTCTCCTCGTCGCGGCCATCTGGATCCTCGTCGCCAGCCTGCACCTGCTCTTCCTGCGTCATGGATTGGGCATCCCGGCCGAACGTATCGGTCTCGACCCGGCTCAGGTGGTCAGTCTGAGGCTGCTGTTGCTGGCCTCGGGCTTTACCTTCTTCGCCTTTTTCTGGGTCCGGGGTGGCACTACCCTGGGCATGCAGGCCTGGCGCCTGCGGGTGCAGACCCGGGACGGCTATTCCATCAGCCTGTTGCAGAGCCTGGTGCGCTATCTGGTGGCCGGTTTATCGCTGGCCGTGTTCGGTCTGGGCTACGTCTGGGTGTTCTTCGATGCCGAGCGTCGAAGCTGGGGGGATATCGCCTCGGGAACACGGGTGGTGGTGCTCCCCAAGCCTGCGAAGTGATCTCCAGGCATGAAGTGATCTGTTTGCATAGTGGACCAGATTGGTCCAAAAAAATCGTGCTCAACCGTTGCAATAGGCCATGCGAATCATTTACATTCACCTTATAGTCGGCATCGACAGTCCGCAGCGAGGGGATGGCCATGTACGTATGTCTTTGCAAGGGGGTAACTGACCACCAGATCCGCGATTCCGTGAAGGCTGGTGCTCGCAGCTGGCGTGAGGTCCAGAGCGCGACCGGTTGTGGAACCCAGTGCGGCAAGTGTGCCTGTGCCGCCAAGACCATCACCTGCGATGCCGTGATGACCGAACTCAAGGCCAGTGCCAAAGGGTTGGCCTACGCCGTCTGACGCTGCCGTGATCCTCCTCCCGCCTGCGATGGTGAGCCGTTTCCCTTCCTGGATCCCCCTTCCAATAGATTGTTGCCGTTAGACTTTTGCTTGTTATTTGGCAATACTGGGGCGTCGATATCTATTGCGGCAAGCCACATTTGTGGCTGCCTGATTGTTTGAGGAGCACGACAATGAAGGGTGACAGCAAGGTAATTGAGTTTCTGAACACTGCGCTCGGCAACGAGCTGGTGGCCATCAACCAGTATTTCCTGCATGCCAAGATGTACAAGGACTGGGGCTTCAAGGCGCTTGCCAGCTGGGAGCACGGCGAATCCATCGAGGAGATGCAGCACGCCGACAAGCTGATCGAACGTATCCTCTTCCTCGAAGGTGTGCCCAACCTCCAGGATCTGGGCAAGCTGCACATCGGGGAGAACGTGCGCGAGATGCTCGAGTGTGACCTCAAGATCGAACACGAGGGGCGCCAGGACTACATCGATGCCATCACTCATTGCGAGCAGGTCAAGGACTACGTCAGTCGTGACCTCTTCCGCGATATCCTCGCCGATGAGGAAGACCACATCGATCACATCGAGACCGAGCTCGGCCTGATAGACAAGGTCGGCCTCGAGAACTACCTTCACAAGCAGATGCAGGAAGCCGGCGAGGAGTAATCTCGCCGGTTACTCGTTCTTGCCCCGAGACGACAGCTGCCGCCAGCCTTTGATACCGGCTATCGCGTCTTGGGGATCTTCGCCCCGCCAATGCCTGGACCCTTGTTAAAAGCCCTTCTCGAGGGCGAAGCGCGGGACCGGCTCGCCCTGAACCTCGACGGTTTCCATGAACATCGCCAGAGGTCTCACCCAGAGGCCGTAGTCCCCGTAGAGAGCGCGGTAGACCACCAGAGGCTCTTCGGTCTCGCTGTGGTGGGCCGGGCCGATCACCTCGTAGAGGGGGCCCTTGTAGTGGCGGTAGATGCCGGGTACGGGAAGGGTTTCTGGCATGAGGGTTCCTGGCGTCAGGGGCTTTTAGCCTGTGGACTTGTGGGCTTGCCGGCTCACCTGGCCAGGCGAGCCAGCACCCGGGAGGCGGCGACGAAGCCGAAGCTGCCGGTGAGGAAGCTGGCCGCTCCGAAACCCGAGGCGCAGTCCAGCCGGGTCGACTCTCCCGCACCGGGCTTCTGAAAGCACACCTCGCCATCCCCGGCCGGATAGACCAGCTGTTCATCGGAATAGACGCACTCTACCGAGAAGCGCCGCTTCGGGTTGCGGGAAAAGCCGAAGTCCCGACGCAGCCGGGCGCGCACCTTGGCGAGCAACGGGTCTTGCTCGGTGCGCGAGAGATCCGCCACCCGTATACGGGTCGGGTCGGTCTGGCCGCCGGCGGCACCGGTCACGGTGATCGGCAGCTTGCGTCGCCTGCACCAGGCGATCAGTGCCGCCTTGGCGATCACGCTGTCGATGGCATCGACCAGATGGTCGGCATCCTCGGGAATCCTCTCGGCCAGGTTGGTGGGGGTGACGAAGGCGCTATCCGCCACCACCTCGATGCCTGGCTGGATGGCGCGGCAGCGTTCGGCCAGCACCTCCACCTTGGGGCGTCCGATGGTGCCGTCCAGGGCGTGGAGCTGGCGATTGACATTGGAAACGCAGACGTCGTCGAGGTCGATCAGGGTCAGCTTGCCGATGCCCGACCGGGCCAGGGCCTCCACCGTCCAGCTGCCCACACCGCCGACGCCGACCACTACAACATGGGCACTTCGGAAGCGGCCGGCGGCGCGACTGCCGTAGAGCCGGCTGATGCCACCGAAGCGCAGATCATGATCGTCGTCTGCCGGAGTGGCAACGACAGGTAAGGGCGGAAAAGGGGCGGTCATGGCGTAAGGTCAGGCCTCCTGGTCGTTCAGGGTGAGCGGGTCAAGGGACGCATGGTGGACGCCGTCCACCGGCAGATGGGCGACCCAGCCGAAGCGTTCGAAGAGCCCCGACATGGAGGCGTCCAGGCCACAACGCAAGACCAGGCGGTAGGCCTCCATGGCCGGCATCTCGGCCTTGGGGCGACTGCCGTCCTCCTCGCGCAGCGGGTAGGCGAGACGTTCCTGTTCCGGGCCGATACCCCGAACCACCGCCAGGTAGCGCTTGGCCACAAGACGTTGGCTGAACGCCTCGGCAAGTTGCGTGGCGACCTCTGGCGAGAGCGCAAAGACCATGACGCCCGATGTCGGTCGATCCAGTCGATGCACCGGATAGACGCGTCGGCCCAGCTGGTCGCGCAGTCGCTGAAGCAGGAACTCGCGCTCGCCGCGGGCCAGGGCGGAGCGATGCACCAAGAGCCCCGCCGGCTTGTGCACGGCGACCAGGTGGTCATCCCGATGGAGAATCGTCAATGTAGGCGACATGCGGGCCCGGCCTTTCGTGGAGGCTGGCCATTGTCGCCGCCGGTGGTAGCTCCTGCCAAGGGCTGCCTTCTCCAGAGGTTCACGCCAGCCGCCGAATTTCCACGTGGGAGAACCAGTCGAGATCCCGGGCCGAGGCATGCAGTGCCGCGCGAGTGGACTCGCTGCTCACCGGTGCGTCCTCGTCCAGTTCCGCCACCACGGTGATTCGGCCGTCGAGGTAATGCAGTTCCAGATCCCGTATCCGTGGCCAGACGTCCAGGTTCGACCAGTGTCGGGTCAGGGTCTCCTCCACTTCGGGGCGCAACGGTAAGCCGGGGAAACGGCTGGGGTCCCCCTCGCCGGCATCGTCTTCGGGATCGACATGGAAGGTCAGGTCGGTCAGGGCGGGAAAGGCACGGCGCAGCCGCCGGCTGACCTCGTTACCGATCTCGTGGCCCTCCGAAACGCTGATCCGTGGCGAGACGACCACATGCAGGTCGAGCATGGTGCGGCCGGCGGACTGGCGGGTCCGCAGATCATGCACGCTTTCCACCCCGGGCACGCCCAGTGTCACTTCCTTCATGTCGCGCTGCTCGTCCAGCGGAAGCGCGGTATCGATCAACTCTCGCCCGGAGTCCCACAGCAGGCTCCAGCCGATCTTGCCTACCAGCAGACCCACCAGCACGGCCGCCACGGCGTCGAGCCAGGTGATGCCGTACTGGGTGCCCAGCATGGCGACCAGGACCACGGCCGTGGACAGCACATCGGAGCGGGAATGCCAGGCGTTGGCTTCCAGCAGGCGGGAATTCTGCCGGCGGGCGACACGCATCGTGATCTGGAAGAGGCCTTCCTTGATGAACAGCGCCGCCACCACGAGCAGCAGTGCCCAGAGGCCCGGCGGCGGTGTCTCGGTCCCGGCCAGCAGGCGGCCGAGGCTCGACCAGGCGATACCACCTGCCACGAAGATCAGCACGCTGCCCAGGAATAGCGTAGCCAGGGTCTCGATCCGCCCATGGCCATAGTGGTGATCCTGATCCGGTGCCTGGCGCCCGTAGTGGGTCGCGGCGAGAACGAAGCCATCGGTGATCAGGTCCGAGAAGGAGTGCACCCCATCGGCGATCAGGGCGGCTGAACCCACGACAAAGCCGGCGGCCACCTTGGCAAATCCCAGCAGGGCGTCCACGAAGACGGCCAGATAGGTGATTCTCAGGGCATCGCGTGTGTGGTTGAGGTCCGGATTCTGCATGCTTGCTGTCCTGGGCGGCATTCGAAGACTCGGCGGTGTCTCGGCTGTCAGCTGCAAAGAGTACCAAAAAGGTACTGATTGAACACCCCCGGATGCAACTCCGGCCAGTCCGATTGCGGTATTTACTGGTGGGCCGATGGATGGTCTCATCGGGCATGGCATTTATCCCGCGAATCGGCGCCCTCCTGATGGTCATGACCCTGATACCCACTCTGCTGTCGGGATGCGCCACCCTGAGCCGGGGTCACGAGGCCCTGCTGGTGCTGGGCGATCTCGCCGCGGGCAGCGAGCAGAGTCGGCTGAAGCAGCGCACCTCGACACCCACCCGCGAGGACCTCCGCTACGCGGCGAATGGCCGAGCCTACCAGGCGGATCTCTATCGTCCGGCGCAACCGCGTCGGGGCGCCATGGTGCTGGTGCATGGCCTCACCGAGGCGGGCCGCCGTGATCCGCGCCTGATGGAATTCGCGACGACGCTCTCCCGCGTGGGCTTCACGGTGATGGTGCCGGAACTGGAGGGACTGCGGGACTATTCCATCAGCACCCGCGAGGTGGAGGCGATCGGCGATGCCATTCGCTATACCACCGAGCAGGTGCCCGAGGCGGCGTCAGGGACCTCGGTGGCGGCGATCAGCTTCGCGGTGGGCCCGGCGGTGATCGCTGCCCTGCAGGAAGACACGGCCCAGCGGGTGAGCTTCGTAGTCGCCGTGGGCGGCTACTATGATATGACGGACATGCTGCGCTATGTCACCACCGGCGAGGATCGCCACGGCGCTGGCGAAGCGGCACCACCACCGCAGCGGGAGGCGCGTTGGGCGGTGCTGTTGAGTCAGTTGCACTGGCTGGACAACGAACAGGATCGGTCCGCTCTGGCGACCATCGCCAGGCGCCGGCTGGAGAATCCCCGCGCCGAGCTGGAGCCCGATCTGGAGCCCGAGCTGGAGCGACTCGGTCCACAGGGCCAGGCCCTGTACGCCCTGGTGACCAACGAGGATCCTCGACGAGTGGAGGCGCTCATCGAGGCGCTGCCGTCGTCGCTGGTGGCGGAACTCGAGGCCCTGGACCTGTCGGCCCGGGATCTCGGCAGGCTGGAGGCGCAATTGGTCCTGATCCATGGTCCAGAGGATCGGGTGATCCCCATCAGCCACAGCCGTCGTCTTCGGGATGCCTTGCCCGACCGTCAGGTGCGCCTCTTCGAGGCCGAAGGTCTCGAGCATGTGGCCCTGTCGCCGGGATGGCGCGATGGCTGGGTGCTGTGGCGAGCCACCTTCCATCTGCTGGCACTGGGTGAGAGGGGCTGATAGTGCTCAGCGGTTGAAGTCCGTAATGAACCCCCCATATCTGATCAGGCAACGACACTTCCTCATCAAAGAGCTGACATGGCTTCCACCGTACTGATCACCGGCGCCAACCGTGGCGTCGGGCTGGCACTTTCCCGCCACTACCATGACCAGGGCTGGGACGTGATCGGGGTTTGCCGCAACGCCTCCCATGAACTGGCCGAGGTGGCCAGCCGGCTGATCGAGGACGTCGATGTCACTCGGGACGAGGATGTCGCCCACCTGGCCGAAGTGCTCAAGGGCCAGCCCCTCGACCTCCTGATCAACAATGCCGGCGTGCTGCATGACGAGTCCCTGGGCCAGATCGATTTCGATACGACCCGCGAGCAGATGGAGATCAACGCCTATGCGCCGCTGCGGGTCACCGAAGCGCTGCTCGGCAACCTCGGCGAGGGTGGGAAGATCGCCAATATCACCAGCCGCATGGGGTCCATGACCGACAACGATTCCGGCGGGCGCTATGGCTATCGCGCCTCCAAGGCGGCCTTGAACGCCTTCGGCAGATCCCTGGCCATGGATCTCCAGCCCCGCGGCATCGCCGTGGCCCAGATTCATCCCGGCTACGTGAAGACCCGGATGGTCAACTTCGGTGGGATGATCACCCCGGAGGAGGCCGCCGCCGGTATCGCCGGGCGTATCGAGGCGCTGACGCTGGAGACGACCGGCGGCTTCTGGCACAGCAATGGCGAGCCACTGCCCTGGTAGGTCTCTGTGCAGGCGACCTGGGCGTCTGATGCGGCACGAGCAAGGTGCCCGTGCCGCGAGCGTGGGTGGTAGTAGGTGGCCAATTATGTGTAGGCTAACGACTTTGCCAAACTTGCGGAGACGCCGGGATGCCCCCTCCCGCTTCATCGAACCATCATGCAATGACCGCCCGGCGGGAAGGTCTGGTTGTCCTCCTGGCGACCACCTGGGTCCAGGTGCTTTGCAGTGCCGGGATGCTGCTGCTGCCGACCCTGGCGCCCCAGGTGGCGGCGGCCCTGGGGGTGCCCACCGGCCTGGTCGGCCTGCAGGTCAGCCTGCTGTACGGCGTGGCGATGCTGGCGTCGCTGCAGTCGGCGGTGGTGTCCAGGCGCCTGGGGGGCTGCCGGGCCAGCCAGCTGGCCATGGCACTGGTGCTGGGCGGCTGCCTCCTGGCCCTGGTCGGTACGCTCTTGGGGCTGTTCGCCACCACCCTGCTGCTGGGAATGGCCTATGGCATGACCAACCCGGCAGCGGCCCATCTGCTGGCGCGTTTCACGCCTCCCGAACGGCGCAACCTCGTCTTCTCCATCAAACAGACCGGCGTGCCGCTGGGTGGTGTGCTGACCGGGCTTCTGGCACCGCCCCTGGCGGCCTACTGGAACTGGCAGGCGGCTTTCCTGGCGGTGGGCGCGGCCTGCCTGGCCACACTGCTGCTGCTTCAGCCCCGACGTGCCCGCTGGGATGCCACCCGTGATCCGACAGCCCGCATGCAGAGGGCGGGCAGCCTGGCCGTGCTGAAACGGGACCCTGCCATGCGCTGGCTGGGCGCCACGGGCTTCTGCCTCTCGGCGGCCCAGCTCTCGCTGCTCAGCTTTGCGGTGGCCTTCATGGTCGAGGAACTGCTGCTGACCCTGGTGATGGCCGGGGCGATCGTCTCGCTGGTGCATGTCGCCGGGGTCTCGGGTCGCCTGGCCTGGGGCGCGCTGGCCGATCGCCTGGGGGGCAGCCTGCCGATGTTGTTCGGCCTGGCCGGCGTGATCGCCACGGTGTTCCTGCTGCTGGCGCTGCTCGGCACCCTGGTGCCCACCTGGCTGACGATCACCCTGATGGTGGTCGCTGGCGCCACGGCGGTGGGCTGGAATGGGGTCTACCTGGCCGAGGTAGCCCGGCGCTGCCGGCCCAGCGAGGTGGGCGAGGCCACCGCCGCCGTGTTGGTCCTGACCTATATGGGGGTGCTGGTGGGCCCGGCGCTGTTCAGCCTGATCGTCTGGCTCACCGGCAGCTATGCCGTGGGTTTCCTGCTGCCGGCCATGACCGGCAGCATGGCGATCGTCTGCCTGCTGAAATACGCGCGTGCCGATACCGCGGTTCAGTGCTCCTGAGCGTCCTTACCCATTCAGGCGCTATGCTGAAAGCAACCGAGGCGCTCTGCCTCCCGAGATCCCAGGAGACCCTCCATGTTGGAACTGATACCCCACCCGGCGGACCATGTCGTGGCGATGCGAGTCGGCGGTATCGTCACGGCGCAGGAGCTACAGCGCGCCATCGATGCCATCGAGGCCGCCAAGCGGGACCATCCCATGATCAGCATGGTGGCGGAACTCGACGACCTGCGCTGGATGACGCTGACCGCGCTGCTGAAGGATATCGGCTACGGACTGACCCAGCTCGGCAATCTCGACCGCTACCACCGGGCCGCCGTGATCACCGACAAGGCGTGGATCACGCATATCGCCCAGTTGGAAGACCGGCTGTTCAAGGCCATGGAAATTCGCACCTTCCCCAGTCGCGAGCATGCCGCCGCCATGCAGTGGGTGGGCGAACTGCCCAGGGGTGCCCATGAAAACCCCGATGAGGACGGGTATCACGGCGCGTGACTCTCCAAGGAAGCCAGCCATGGAACGCGCAGTCTAATCACTGTAGGTCTCCGACAGGGAGGGAACTAGCGACACCATTGATATCGGGCGACCAGGCGACAGCCTCGTGATCACCTCATGACAATCCGGGATGACGATCCCGGTCAGTCGGCCGTTGCGATCGATGCTCAATGCGCCACCATGGTTGCCTCGCTTCCTTCAGGCGAATTCGTCATGCTAGGCCCACACTGCCAGGGGGCTCGTCCATGAAGCACTCGTCCGCGTACCGAATGGCTGCCACCATCCTGCATGGCTTCGACGAATATCGATCCCGCTTCAAGCAGATCACCGTGGATGCCAGCCGGCGTTTTCGCGATGCCGCCTGGCGCGAGGCCCAGCAGGCCTCGGCGGAGCGCATCAATCTCTACGAAGAAAAGCTCCACGAGACCCGGGATCGGCTGCGTCGCACCTTCCAAGACGATGTCCTGATCGATTTCGAGACCTGGCGGGAAGGCAAGCGCCACTACACCGACCTGATCAGTCAGCGTCTCGACTACGAGCTGGCGGAAACCTTCTTCAACTCCATGTTCTGCTCGCTCTTCCATCATCGACACATCCGCAACGACTGGATGTTCGTCTACAGCTCCCGTGACAGGGCGGCCCATCATTCCGGTATCGAGCGCTGTCGGCGCCTGGCGGTGCAGGGTGACTGGGAGGCGGCGATTCGCTGGGCCCTGTCGGCGGCATGCTTCCAGACCCCCTTCGATGACCTGGCACACGATGCGCAGCTAGGCGGGGACTTCCTCGAACACGCTCTGCCGGCGGCGATCCTGGACGCGCCGGATGCCGAGATGGAGCTGCTCAAGAGTGTCTTCTATCGCAACAAGGGCGCCTACCTGGTGGGCCGCATCAAGGGCGGTGGCGAACAGGTCCCGCTGGTGCTTCCGGTGCTCCACGACGAGGGCAAGGGGCTGCACCTGGACACCGTGATCATCGAGCCCGATGAGGTTTCGATCATCTTTTCCTTCACGCGCGCCTACTTCCAGGTGAATGTCCAGGTACCCGGCGAGTTCGTCCAGTACCTGCAGGAACTGATGCCCGACAAGCCGGAAAGCGAGCTCTATGCCGCCATCGGTTTCTTCAAGCACGGCAAGACGGAATTCTTCCGTGCCCTGAACCGTCATGTCGCCCTACGCCAGGACCAGTTCATCATCGCCCCCGGCGTGCGGGGCATGGTGATGGCGGTCTTCGTGCTGCCGTCCTATCGCACCGTCTTCAAGATCATCAAGGATCGCTTCGATCCCACCAAGGACATGAGTCGCGAGAATGTGCGCGAGAAGTACCGCCTGGTGAAGCGTCACGACCGGGTCGGGCGGATGGCGGACACCCAGGAGTTCTCGCACTTCGTGGCGCGCCAGGACCACTTCGATCCCGATTGCCTGGCACACCTGCTGGAAGTGGCACCTTCCACTGTCCACCTGAAGGACGACAAGGTGATCATCGAGCATTGCTATACCGAGCGCATGATGACCCCACTAAACCTCTATGTGGCGCAGTGCGACGCCACCGAGACGCGTGCGGTGCTCAAGGATTACGGCAATGCCATCAAGCAGATGGCGGCGGCCAATATCTTCCCCGGGGACATGCTGCTCAAGAACTTCGGGGTGACCCGCCATGGTCGGGTGATCTTCTACGACTACGACGAGGTCAGCTACCTCACCGACTGCCATTTCCGGCACATCCCCGAGCCGCTCTACCCCGAGCAGGAGCTGGCCGATGAACCCTGGTATTCGGTGGGGCCCAACGACATCTTCCCCGAGGAGTTCGGCCCCTTCCTGTTCGCTGATATGCGGTTGCGCAAGCTGTTTCACGAGATTCATCCGGAGCTCTTCGACGCCGACTACTGGAAGGGTCTACAGAAGGCCATCACCGAGGGCAGGGTGATCGACGTCTATCCCTACCGCAACAAGCAGCGCTTCACCGCCAGCGAGGACAATGGCCTGACCTACTGACACTACCTGCTCGCGTGAGGGCGAGAGGGGCGACCGGCATGCTAGTGTCACGTCACGCATCAAACGTCGGATAAAGTCGTTTGAGTTTAATGCGCGCATCGTGCGCGGTGAATTGCCAGTTCACCTTGGCTTGGATTTGATCGCGCTGATCTTGCCAAGCCGCGATTTGGTGGCATAATTC
>NZ_JBDNGD010000029.1:0-16268 GCF_041689495.1 Halomonas sp.
CTAACTCACCGCTGCCTTTAGCCAGCTTCACCAATTGTCCGTTAGACTCCGCGATGATTTTTGGAGTCCACTCTTTACTAAAGAGCGAAAACTTCTCCGCAACCGAGATTTTCTCCATAACCATCTCCTTGATGCATAACGCTTAGGTTAAGGGGCTGGCTTTAGCCAGTCCCAGTGAGCGCAGCGAACGCCTTGAACCCTTGGTTAGGCAGGGCTTAATGCTGACGCTGAAAGTGACTACAACGACTGTGGCTTGGGCTTGGGCTTGGCTCGACCAAACTTACGTTTGTACATACGTTTGTACATGGAGTTTAGCCGAGCGCCACAAACCAACAAATCCAAAAGGATGTTCAGAAAAGACACTTTTGCACGATGCCCGAGCGCCAGCCTGGGCGGCGTTTGTGCGATAGCCTGCACGTAAAGGCCAATTGTCACAGCGTAAATAAACGGCGTAATTATTTTAAGCCGCCTAACGTTTGAGGTGAGGGCCGTGCCCTGGCTTGCCGGGGCACGTTCTCTCGACGGAAGGATTAGATCTCTGTGTGCGCATATTGGCTTTCGAGTAGCTCAAACCCGGAAAGAGCGGGGCACACGACAGATATGAAAACCAGCGGTTCAGAACCAGTGTTTAGTACGCCATGAACATCACCTTTGTGAGCAACGACGACATCGCCTGCGGTGATCTGCTTTGAGCTGCCGGCGGCATCGAGTTGATATTGGCCGTGGCCGGATAGGATTGTCCAGGTGTCTTGACCTTCAGGATGCAGATGAGCTGAAATTCTTTGGCCTGGCTTTACGTACCAAGCCACGATTGCGGCTTCAACCGACTCCGTAATGACAGACCTGAAGGGCTCGCCATCAACCGGCTGAAGATGATTGGCGCTGGGGAAGATGCGTTTGATGCTCATGGGGCCGACTTCCTTTGGGGTTTGCCTGCGATTTGGGGAGACAGTGCGCTTGCGGTTGCTCCCGAGAAACCTAACGCTTAGGTTTAAGCCGCCTAACGCCGCAAATCACCGGTGTCAAAAAGCAGAGCGACGAAGGAGCGGCGCTTTTTGACGTCCGAGTGCATTTGTCTTGTTAGGTCATTTACAAATGGCAAAAACTGGTTCAGCATTGTAATGATGCGATTTTTTCTTTGTATCTATTATTTTCACTTGGAACCCAAATGGTTAAACCTGGTATATGACCAGCGTTCTCATATTTGATATTGCAAAGAAAATCTGTGCAATTGTCATTGTTGTCTTCTATGGCTATTACTGGCCTGCTTTTTTGAATTGTTTCATGAGTACCAGTTAATGCGATTAGTTCATGCCCCTCTACATCCAACTGAATTAGCACCAAGTCTTCAATATTAAGGCAATCAATATTTATTGCAGCACAAATCGCTCCTTTATCAGATATGGTCGAAGCGCCACCCGCATGTCTACCGCCGCTCTGGCTTGTATTGATATAAAGATTACCTAAACTATCAGAAAGAGCAGAATTCATTAATATCACATTTACTAAGTTATTACTGTCCACGCATAACTTGGCGAGAATGTAGTTTTCAAAAACAGGCTCGAATGCATAGACATTTCCCGATACAAAATTAGAGAAATTGGGAATCATATCTCCGAAGAAAGTACCTGCGTGCACCATTGAGCCTTTGAATGATTTGCAAAACTCTTTAACAAAATCATGAGTATCAGGCTCGTATAGATTGCCGTTTAACAAGTTTTTAACTGCCGGTCGATGTAAGTCATACTTTGGGACGAAATATTGGTTTCCGTCTAAAGTTAGATGTGTAAACTCAAATCAAAATTTTTCATCATGAATAAATTCGATATTGTGTTGAACGCGGCCATCTCCCTTAAGCTTTGATGACTCTGGTACACGCATGATTTCGTAGCCCAAGCCTTTAAATATCTTTTTCACAATCGTTTTCATTCTTTCTCCTATAGTGCACGTATACTGTTTTTTGGCCTAACAGGTATTAGATAGCGTGATCGATATTCCACTTGAACGCGCTCGCGCGTTAAACAATGTTATTCTGCATGCTCGACCGCCTATTAACCTATTGAAATTACTAGGAATTAAGTATGGCTCGGCAGTATAACACCAATCACCGTGCATGCTGCATAACACGGATGAACGTGCTTACTGCCTTTGTCGGTACGTCCCCTTTGGGGCGTTTTCTGCTATCACGCCCTCCCCTATCCCTGCTGATAAACCAGATACTGGTGTTCGCATTTCCGGCAGGTCCCGGTGTAGACCTGGCCATCCTTGGACACTTGAACGCTTTTCCATCCACAGGCGGGGCACGGCTGCTTCATGGAGGTATTGGTGCCGCAGCTGCGGCACTTCGCGTAGTAGCCGTATTGGCCGTACATGCCGGTCAGGTGATGGGGTTCGCAGAAGGAAAGCCACGTCCTGTTCCTGCTTGTGGCCATAGTAGCCGCGCTCGTCGGCGCCCGTGTAGGCGTCCTTTTCTCGAAGGATCATCGTCTCATCCCTGCGCGATTCGCCGGCTGTGATTGGAGCCCCAGCGCTGCCGGCAACATTCTCTGACTAAACAGCCTGGCAGCAAAGCGGCCTGAGCACCAGTGGGCAATGGCTTACTGAGCGGGTCTGGATTCCCCTACGCCTTTGGTGGAAGGCGCCCCGGTCGAGTATGGCTTCCACGCCTTTCTCCATACCCTGGACCGGGATAGGGCCTGCCCTGCCATGACGTTCCCTCATTGGAATCGGTAGAATTGAGCCGGGAGATCTCAGCAAAGGCGCCGGACCTTACCGGGGTCAATAAGGTCTTCCAGCGTAAGGGCGTGACGCTCACCTCTGAGGCGGGCTTGCTTTGATGTCAACACCCCACTGATCCCAGTCATGAGGAGGCCGAGATGTGGCGGCAACAGGAGTTACGACTGCCCGGCCTGGAGCGGGGCTTTCACCTGGTCACCGACCGTGTCGTGGAGGCCCTGCCCGACCTGGCACGCTGCCACGTCGGGTTGCTTCACTTGCAACTGCTGCACACCTCGGCCTCGCTGACCTTGAACGAGAACGCCGACCCGGACGTGCGCCACGACATGGATGCCTTTCTGCGCCGCCTGGTGCCGGGCGACTTGCCCTACTTCCGACACACGATGGAGGGGCCGGATGACATGCCGGCCCACGTCATTGCCAGCCTCCTGGGCACCCAACTGACCCTGGCGGTGCGCAACGGCCGCCTGGCGCTGGGCACATGGCAGGGCATCTGGCTCGGCGAGCATCGCGACCATGGCGGCTCCCGGCGATTGATCGCTACCCTCAGTGGCGACACGGAAACCGCCAATTGAGTTCTCACGCCCCGCCTCCTCGACCTGAGAGGTCAACGTCGAAAGCATCAGCGCGGAGAACGGCCGCTCGCGCGAGAAATAAAGGTACCTCTCCGATTTCTTACACTCCTTGCAACATGAAAGCACGAAGCTCCCGCTCATCTCTCATCACATACAGTATCAACACTCGGTTCCCGTCTTCTCGATAGAAAACTCGACACGGCGGCACCACCACCTCCCTGTAGACCGAGTCTGGAAGTTCCGGCGGTATACGCCCCGATTTCGGGAAATTTTCCAGACGTTCGACATGAGTAAAGGTCTGTTTGACCAGACGGCTGGCAGCCAACGGATTATCCAGGGCAATGTATTCAGCTATGGCATTCAATGCCTGAAGGGCGGGTTCCGTCCATATTATGTCAGCCATTTACTCATGGTCTCCCCGGCCTCCGAGTGGCTGTAAATTTTCCCTTCGAGTACCGCCCGCTCCCCGCGTGAGAGCCCCTCCAGAAGCCTTAGCTGACGTTGCATGAGTTCATAGTCCTGAACGTCAACCAGATAGGCCGATGGCTGGCCATGTTCGGTGATCAACACCGGCTCTTTCGACACATGCAGATCCGCGAGGATTTTTGTTGCCTGACGCTTGAGGCTTGTCACCAACTCAACTTTCATGAGGATCACCCCGAACCCAATGATTAGTGACACTATAGTATCACTTTTCGCTCTGGGAGCATCTCGTCTGATCGTGCTGCCACAGGGGCACCCCTCGCCCGGCAGAGCCGGGCTCCCACAAACCGGCATCAGATGACTTGCCAAGTGAGTCGTACCCCTCGCCCGGCAGAGCCGGCCTTCCACTAACCGGCACCAGATGGCTTGCCAACGTGAGTCGCAAGCCCCCTGGCGGCCCCGCACCTACAGTCGAACTCGCTCCATGAAGCCGCTCCAGAAAAGCCGCTTGCTGTCGAAGGGCAGATCGGCATGGTCCATCATGTCGCCGAAACGGGGATCCTCCAGCACCTGGGTCAGAATACGGTCGCGGTCATTTCGCGAGGCATAGCGAATCCAGGCGAAGACGACCGTCTCGCCCGGTTCGAGCTTGACGCTCAGGGGGAAAGAGGTCTGCTCTCCCGGCCTGATGTCATCACCCACGCATTCCACATACTCCAGGGCGCCGTATTCCTTCCAGATCTCGCCGGCGTGGCGAGTCAAGCGCAGATAATCGTCCAGCCGGTCCAGGGGGACCGGCACAACGAAGCCGTCGACATAGCTCATGACAGACACCTCTCACACTAGATACCTGATTCAAGCGTGAGTCACGCAGGCGGTATTCGCCACTAATGAGCGGCGAGCGCCTCAGTGAAGATGCTGCTTGAACACCGCCATCAGCTCACGCTTGTCCTCGAAACCGATACCCGGCATGTCGGGAAGCGCCACCAGGCCCTCCTCCACCGGCGTGGAATCCGCGAAGCCGCCGAAGGGGGCGAAGACATGGGGGTAGGACTCGTTGCCCCCCAGCTTGAGGCCGGCGGCGATGTTAAGAGCGAACTGATGGCCGCCATGGGGAATGCACTGGCGGGAAGACCAGCCATGGGCACGCAGTTCCTTGAGCATGCGCATGTACTCCACCAAGCCGTAGCTGAGTACCGGGTCCATCTGCAGGATGTCTCGATCGGGCCGCATGCCGCCGTAGCGCAGCAGATTTCGCACGTCCTGATGAGAGAAGAGGTTCTCGCCGGTGGCCGTGGGGGCGGCGTAGTGCTCGCCGAGCTGCTGTTGAAGGGCGAAGTCCAACGGGTCGCCCGCCTCTTCGTACCAGCGCACCCCATAGGGCGCCAGGCCCTCGGCGAAGGCCAGGGTAGTCCTGAGATCGAAGCGGCCATTGGCATCCACGGCCAGGCGGCCGGCCTCTCCCACCACCTCGATGGCGGCCTCGACGCGCTCCAGGTCCTCGGCCAAGGGCACGCCACCGATCTTCATCTTGGTGCAGGTGTAGCCCATGCCGAGGTACTCGCGCATCTCCTCCTGCAGGGCGCTGATCTGCTTGCCCGGATAGTAGTAGCCGCCTGCCGCATAGACCGGCACCCGCGCATCAGGCTTGCCGTCGTCGAAACGCTCGGCGAGCAGCCTCGCCAGGGGCTTGTTTTCTACCTTGGCGACGATGTCCCAGATCGCCATGTCGATGATGCCCACCGCCACGGAACGCTCGCCGTGGCCGCCGGGCTTCTCGTTGGCCATCAGCACCGACCAGACCTTGAAGGGGTCCAGGTTGGCCCCGCTCTCGTCGAGCAGGGCGGCGGCATCGGCTTCCTTCAGGCGCGGCAGGAAACGCTCACGCAGCAGGCCGCTCTGGGCATAGCGGCCGTTGGAATTGAAGCCGTAGCCCACCACCTGGCGGCCATCGACCCTGGCATCGGTATAGATGGCCAGCACCGAGACATCCATCTTCGAGAAGGAGATGTAGGCGTTGGCGATGTCGGAGGCGATGGAGACGCGCGCTTCGCGAATGTCGGTGATTCTCATGCTGATTTCCTAGAACAGAAGGCCTGAGGGCAGGCGGACATTCAGGACCTGGGTGAAGATGGAATAGAAGCCTCCCACCATGACGGCGATGATCGGCGTCCAGAGCAGCAGGCGCTTCCAGGAGACCGGTCCTTCGACCCTGGCCAGAAACCAGGTGATGAAGAGCATGACCAGGAAGCTCGATACCACGAATCCCAGCTTGCCGATGGCGAACCACCAGACCAGCAGGAGAAGGATCAGGATCACCAGACGCTGCGGGCTACCCGGTATCTCGATGGAGCGCCCCCCCGGCCTGAAGAATCCCTTGACGAACAGCAAGAGGGAGAAGGCGACCAGAATCACCAGAATGGCGCGGGGAAAAAGGATGCTGAGCCGTCCGATATCCGTTCCTCCAAGCCACAACACGGCCGCGAAGACAAGGCCGAAACCTCCCGCGGCCATATCGGTATTCAGACGCAGTATCATGAGTCATCTCCTCGGTTCGGCGAGCCCTTGTCCAGCCGACCACTCCGCTCCAGCCAGGCCGGCAACATCGCCGTGGCGGCCCCCAGCACCACCAGCGCGGCAAGCACCTTCGACAGGGGATTACTGACCAGCCGCAACCAGGGGATCGGATCGACCACGGCCGCCAGCATCGTCTGCACATAACCCTGTTCGGCGATGCCCCCGAGGATCAGCCCCAGCACGATGGGCGCCGCATGGATACCGATGAGGCGCAGGAAATAGCCCGCGATGCCCATGATCATCATGATGCCGACGTCCAGCAGGCTGTTACGCAGGGCAAAGGTGCCAAGGATGGTCACCATGGCGATGGCCGGTACCATGAAATGGTACGGGGTCTTGATCACCACCTTGTGGATCAGGCGAGCGCCGAGAAGCCCCACCGGCAGCAGCATCAGGGCAGCCATGCCCATGGAGAGGATGAAGCCATTGGTCAGGACACCGGACTCGGTAAAGAGGTCGAGCCCCGGCCGCAGGCCATGCATCAGCAGCACGCCGAGGATGATGGCATCCGGCGGCGCACCGGGAATGCCCAGGGTCAGCAGGGGGATCATGCTGCCCGCGACCATGACATTGTTGCTCGACTCCGAGGCCACCACCCCGTCGATATTGCCCTTGCCGAAACTCTGGGGGTCCTTCGAGAACCGCCTCGCCTCGTTGTAGGCCACCAGGCTGGTCACATTGCCCCCTGCCCCGGGGATGATGGCGATGACCTGGCCGATCAGACACGAACGGATGAGGTTGACGGGTTTGCCCAGGATATGGCGCGCGACCTGTCGGATACCGACCTTGGTCTTGCCGAATTCCCCGCTTTCGGAAATATTGCTGCGGCCCTCGGCGGCCATGTTCAGCAGTTCGGGAATCACGAACAACCCGATCAGGGCCACGATCAGCTCGATCCCCCCCTGCATGGCGGGAAAGCCGAAGGTGAAGCGGGTTTCCCCACCCACCGGTGACACCCCGACGGTGCTCAGCAGCATGCCGATACAGCCCCCGATCATGCCCTTGAGCAAGGAGCCACTGGACAGGCTCGCCACCAGCGTCAGGCCGAGCATCGCGACCCAGAACATCTCCGAGGGACCGAAGGCCACGGCCCAGCGGGCCAGGGGAGGAGCCAGCAGCAACAGGAAGGCCACCCCCACCAGCCCGCCGATCACCGAGGCGATGGTCGCCCCGGCCAGCGCCTCGTAGGCCCGCCCCTGGCGTGCCATGGGGTACCCATCGAAGGTGGTGGCGATGGACGATGGTGTCCCCGGCGTATTGATCAGGATGGCGGTGAAGGCGCCACCATAGATGGACCCCATGTAAACGGCCCCAAGGGCGATAAGGCCCTGGAGAGGCTCCATGGAAAAGGTGAACGGCAGGAGCACAGCCAGCGCCATGGTCGCCGTGAGGCCCGGCAGGGAGCCGATCAACAGCCCCGCCGAGACCCCGACCAGCACCGTGATGATACTCTCGAAGGTCATCAAGGAAGCCAGTGCCTCGAGCAGCATTTCCATGAGTCAGTACCCCCGACGGCTCCCTCGGGAGCCGCAACGATGAACACAGGAAAAGCCAAGACCCCTGATCAGGGCCTTGGCAGGAGGGACGGCAGGATTACTCGGTTGCTTCGAGGATCGGAGCGTAGGCCTCTCTGAGTTGCGTGATGACCTCGTCGACCTGATCACCGGTGATGTATTCCATCACGAAGCCAAGCGGTTCCTGCTTCGCGGTGATGCGACGGTTGGCCTCGGCGAAGGCGTCTTCCAGCACCGTGATGATCTCTTGCGGTGTGCCCGCGGGCGCCGCGACACCACGATAGGCCCCGCCCACGATGTCGTAGCCCTGTTCCTTGAAGGTGGGCGCATCGGGCAGCGCCGGCACGCGCTCCTCTGAGGCCACTGCCAAGACCTTGACCCGATCCTCCATCTGCACACCGAGCATGGTGTAGTTGAAGATACCGGCAACGTGGTTGCCTTCCAGCGCCGCCGGAAGAGGCCCGGTGCCACTGAAGGGAATATAGGTCAAATCGATGTCGGCCTCACGCTCCAGGCGCAGCATGTCCAGGTGGTTGGCACTGTAGGTACCGCTGCCGCCCAGGGTCACGGCCTGGGGATTCTCCCGTGCATACTCGACGAGGTCCTCGAGGGTGTTGAAGGGACTGTTGGCCGGAACGATCAGGGCATTGGGCGTGGAATGGAAGAAAGTGATGATTTCCCAGTTGTCGGTCTCGAAACCGGCATCGGAGCGCTGGATCGGCTGGCCGATGATGTGCGGGATATTGACACCGATCAGCTCGTAACCGTCGGGTTCGGCATTGTTCTGGAACTCGCTCCAGGCGACGGCGCCGCCGCCACCGGGACGGTGAGAGACATTGACGCTGACGCCGAGGATCTCCTCAAGTATCGGCTCCTGGAAACGCGCCGTGATGTCGGACTCACCACCCGGGTTGAACGGGATCACGTAGGAAATCGGCTCTTCCGGGTAGGCCGCCTGGACGTTACCGGCGATGCCGGCGAGGGCGATGGCCGACACGGCACCGACGAGGGTGGACTTGGAGAATTTCATGGCATGCTCCCGATATGATTATTGTGCTGGAAAATGAGAGGCCCTGAACCAGCCGAACCGCGGGCAGGGGTGGTACAGTCACCCCTTACATTCTAGCGAAGTTGTAAAAGTTGTCAACCCTGAAAGACTCGGCGGCGCGAGTTGCTCAGGTGCTGACGCATGAGCAGGCGAGCCCGGGAGGCCTCCCCTGCGATGATGCTGTCGTGGAGGCGACGGTGCTCTTCCTGGACCTCGGGAAGATGAAAGCTGGGACGACGCTGGCCAAGCCCCCTTGCCAGACACTGGCCATAGGTAATCGATGGCTGGAGGGAAACCAGGGTATCGGCGAAGAAGCGATTGTGGGTGCCATGAGCGATGGCCAGGTGAAAGCCGAAGTCGGCATCGACGCCCAGGGCATTTTCGCGAATCCGCCGTTCGAGCAGGCCGAAGGCCGCCGAGATGTCCGCCCGATCCTCATCGGTGGCATTGAGTGCTGCCAGCCTTGCCGCCTCGGCCTCCACCGCGATTCGAAACTCGAAACAGCGCTGGATATCCGCAAGGCTCTCCAGGGGAGCGAAATCGAGCATCGCCCGGTCTGGCCGCAGGCACACGAAACTCCCGGCACCGCGGTAGGAGCGCAGCAGGCCATCCTCGCGCAACCTCGCCAGGGCCTCCCGGACGATGGGCCGGGAGACTCCGTGGCTCTGGGCCAGACTCTCTTCCGAGGGGAGCCGCTGACCCTCGTGGTATTCGCCCTGGATGATCCTGTCGATGATGTCACCGTAGACACGATCACTCAGCTTCTCCCCCTGCCTCCGGCTGGTGGCCGTGGAGGCAACGGACGCCATCCCGGCATCTTGTCGTGGGCTCATGGGTCTCTCCCTGCAAGCTTTCCGATAGGATAGGCCAATGGCCGGTTGTCATGCTCGACTCGCCGCATGCGGCGGGGGTTCCGGCCTGGCCGAAACGCCGGATCATGGTAGTCTGGCCCTCGCCAGAGCCAGCCATGGAGCCCGCATGACGTCAGTCCTTGAGTATCTCGAACGATTGGTGGCCTTTGCCACCGTGTCACGCGACTCCAACCTCGAACTGATCCGCTTCGTCGAGACCGTCCTCGACGCGCACGAGGTCCCGCACTGGCGGATCGAGAGTGACGACGGCAGCAAGGCCAATCTGCTGGCCCGCATCGGCCCGGCGGTAGAGGGCGGCGTGGTCCTGTCGGGACATACCGACGTGGTCCCGGTGGATGGCCAGCCCTGGTCCACCGACCCCTTCAGTCTGGTGGACCAGGGCGATGGCCGGCTCTACGGCCGCGGCACCTGCGACATGAAGGGCTTCATCGCCTGCGCCCTGGCTCAGGTGCCGCACTGGGTGAGGCTGGAGCTCACCCAGCCGATCTTCCTGGCCTTCTCCTATGACGAGGAGGTGGGCTGCATCGGCGCGCCACGCATGATCGAACGCCTGTTGGCCGATCACCCTCGGCCATCGGCGGTCATCGTCGGGGAACCGACAATGATGCACCCCGTGGTCGCCCACAAGGGAGCCACCAACCTGCGAACCACCGTCACCGGCCGTGCGTCCCACTCCAGCCAGGTGGACCAGGGTGTCTCCGCCATCCATGTCGCGGCGCGCCTGGTGACCCGCATAGAGGACATCATGACCGAACTGCGCGCCGAGGGGCGGGTGGACGAAGCCTTCAACGTAGTGCACTCCAGCCTGCACGTCGGCAGGATCCAGGGTGGTACGGCGATCAACATCATGGCGCGGGAATGCACCTTCGACTGGGAGATCCGCCACCTGCCCAGCGACCGCTTCGAGGAACTCCTGGCGCGGGTCGAGGCCACCGCCCTCGAACTCGAAGCGGGCATGCGACGCCGGGCTCCCGAGGCCGCCATCGTCACCGAAGCGCTCAACACCACCGTCCCTGCCCTGGCCGACGACAACAATATCGCCGTGCTCTCGCTTTGCCAGGACCTGGTGGGGGAACGGCCCGCCGGTGCCGTGGCCTATGCCACCGAGGCCGGCCAGTTCCAGCGCGAGGGATTGCCCACAGTGATCTGTGGCCCGGGCAGCATCGGCCAGGCCCACCAGTCCGACGAGTTTCTGGCGATCGAGCAGCTCGAACAAGGATGCCGCTTCATGCAGGCACTGGGCGAGCGACTGTCAGGCGCCTGAGTCCCTGACGACTCGCCTTGACACGAGAAGGCCCCGCCTCGGCATTGCCGGTGCGGGGCCTTCTCGAGATGACGCCGGGCTCAGGCCCGGCGGCGATCAGGCGGTGGTACGACGCCGGATCGGTGCATCGCCGTCGGCACGACGACGCGGGGCACGCTCGAGCGCGCCACCATCCTCACTGATTTCCAGCGGACGACCTGCCACCCGGGCACGAGCCATCTTGGCCAGGATGCTGGCGGGCAGAGAGCTGGGCAGTTCCACCACGGAGAAGGCGCTGCGAATATCGATGCGACCGATCCTCGCGCCCTCGATACCCCCCTCGTTGGCCAGGGCACCCACCAGCTGGCCGGGCTTGACGCCATCCTGATGACCCACGGCGACGCGATAGCGTGTCATCCCCTCACTGGGGCCACGCTCGCGGCGCGGCGCCGGCTTGCCATCGCGGGGAGAGCGCTCGGTGCGCTCCTTGCGCGGCGGCTGCAGGCGTCCGATGGGCGCCTCGTCGGCACGCGCCATGGCCGAGAAGGCACAGGCCAGCTCGACGGGATCATGTCCTTCGGCGACCAGGCGCTCGACCAGAGCACGCTGCTCGTCGGCACCGGCGGTCAGGGCCGCGATCACGCGCTGGTGGAAGGCCTCGTCACGATGGGCGCGAATGGCCGCCTCATCGGGTACCGCCATCTCGCTCAGGGACTGGCCGGTGGCCTGCTCGATCCAGCCGACCTTGCGACCCTCACGGAAGCCCACGAAGGTGATGGCGACACCGGTACGACCGGCACGACCGGTACGACCGATACGGTGTGTATAGGCCTCGGCATCCTGGGGCAGGTCATAGTTGATGATATGAGTCAATCGCGACACGTCGAGGCCACGGGCGGCCACGTCGGTGGCGATCAGGATGTCGACCTTGCCACGCTTGAGCCGGGTGACGGTACGCTCGCGCAGGCTCTGGTCCAGGTCGCCGGAAAGGCTGGCGACATTGAGGCCACGGGCGCTGAGCTGTTCGGTCAGGGTGGTACAGGCCGCACGAGTACGCACGAAGACGATGGCACCGTCGACGGGCTCGACCTCGAGGATGCGAGCCAGCGCTTCCAGCTTGGCCCCGCCATCGACGCGAACCAGGAATTGCTCGATGCTCGCCGCCGTGCCCTCCGCGGAGGCAATGGCGACCTTCACCGGATCGACCAGGTAACGGTTGACGATACGCTCGATCTCGGTCGGCAGGGTCGCGGCGAAGAAGACGCGCTGCGCCGCCTTGGGGGTATCGGCTACGACGCGCTTGACGTCATCGATGAAGCCCATGCGCAGCATCTCGTCGGCTTCATCGAGCACCAGGGCGGAAAGCCCGTCGAGCTTGAGGCTGCCACGATCCAGGTGATCGATCACCCGCCCCGGGGTACCCACGACCACCTGGGCACCACGCCGCAGGGCGGACAGTTGCTCGCGGTATTCCTGGCCGCCACAGAGGGTCGCCACCTCCAGACCCTTGAGGTTCTGGCCGTACTTGCCGAAGGAGATGGCCACCTGCTGGGCGAGTTCACGGGTCGGCGCGAGTACCAGCACCTGGGGCTCGCGGCGAGTCAGGTCAATTCGCGACAACAACGGCAAGGCAAAGGCAGCGGTCTTGCCGGTACCGGTCTGGGCCTGGCCCAGCATGTCACGGCCTTCCAGTAACGCAGGAATGGTTTGCGCCTGGATCGGTGACGGGGTCTCGTAACCCTGGGCCCTGACAGCAGAAAGCAAATCGGGCAGCAGGGCCAGGTCGTCGAAACTCGGCGTAGCGACAGAAGTCGAGGTCATTATCACACCTTGGTGAGCCGGCATCGCCGGCAGATAAACAATGGCATCCCTGACTCGGTCAACAGAGTCAATCAGCCTGCCTGGGGCAGGACATAACAGCGGAGTCGGGGACACCGGTCGCACCTAGCATCCGGCCCGGATCATCGGATGGATGACCCTCGAGCTGGTGTGGCGACCAATTGCGCCATTGCTGCCGGAGTGGCAACAACAAATCGAGGCGCTCCATCTACACAATTCGAACGCTTTTGGCCGGTGGCCTGGCGTTTCGGCGCTTGCCTCGCCCGTCGGGCGGAGGTGGCGTCGTCATGATGGTGGGGTCAGCACATGCGAGGAGCAGGCATACTACCATGGTCGAGCCTCTACTTCCAGCCCCCATGCTTTCCCATCTGGAGGAGATCACACCTTCTCGCGAATCCCCCGGCTCGGCAGCCGATCTCGGTCGTGGGGCCTTTCCAGGTCGAGCAGCGGCCCATGAGGCACGATGCGCGTCGGATTGATGTTGTCATGACTGTAGTAGTAGTGGCGCTTGATGTGGTCGAAGTACACCGTCTCCTTGATGCCCGGCCACTGATAGAGCTCGCGCAGGTAGTGCGAGAGATTCGGATAGTCCTCGATACGCCTCAGGTTGCACTTGAAGTGACCATGGTAGACCGCATCGAAGCGAACCAGAGTCGTGAACAGACGGATATCGGCCTCGGTGAAGCAGTCACCGGCCAGGTAGCGATGCTCGGCCAGGCGACTCTCCATGCGATCCAGCGCCTCGAACAGCGCCACCACATGCTTCTCGTAGACGGCTTGTTCGGTGGCGAAGCCGGACTTGTAGACGCCGTTGTTGATGTGGTCGTAGACGTCGGCATCAACGGCATCGATGACATCACGAAGGTCCGCTGGATAGAAATCCAGGAGATTGCCGGTCTCGTTGTCAAAGGCCCCATTGAGCATACGCAGCAGATCCGCGGACTCGTTGTTGACGATGCGTGACTGCCGCTTGTCCCAGAGGGCCGGCACGGTAACACGACCGGTATAGTCCGGATCGGTCAGAGTATAGAGCTCGTGATGGAAACCGACGCCATTGATCGGATCGCCACTGGAGCCCTCTTCCACCTTGTAGCTCCAGCCGCTGTCGAGCATCAGGGGGCTGACATGGGAGACTCCGAAGACCTCATCCAGCCCCTTGAGCCTGCGCATGATCAGGACACGATGGGCCCAGGGACAGGCCAGGGATACATAAAGGTGGTAACGCCCCACCTCGGCGGGCAAGCCCGGCTGGCCATCGGGTCCCTCGCCACCATCGGCGGTGATCCAGTCGCGCAGCTTTGCGGATTCGCGCACGAACTCGCCACCATGCTTGCCGGTGTCGTACCACTGGTCATGCCAGACGCCATCAATCAACAGGCCCATACAGCCCCCTCACGAGAATAATCGTAAGGCAACAGTTTAAACTGATTCCTTCGCTGCTCAAGCGGATGTTATTGGCCCGATCATTCGACTGAATCGAAAGTCGCCCGGGGGCCGGAATCGACCCTCACCGCATTCCTCAAGGCCTCTGCCATGGCATGGGTGGCCGGCCCTGCTCGATCACGATCCCGGTAGATCAATTGCATGGGATATTCACGAATGCCTCCGGCCTCCAAGGGCAGCGGCACCAACCTGCCGGCCTCCAGCGAGGGGCCCAGTCGCGTCTCGGGTATCCAGGCAAACCCCAGCCCTCGTTCGAGCATGTCGATGGAGGTGTCCAGATGGCCCAGGGTCCAGCGCTGCTCCGCCTTGAGCCAGCCGGCGTCCATGGATTGGCGCTGGGCGGAGTCCCTGACCACCAGCTGGCGATACTGTTCCAGGTCGCGCAGGTTGAGTGGCCGCGTCAGCTGATGCAGGGGATGGTCCGGATGGGCCACCGCGATGAAATGAACCAGGCCCAGGGGATCTCCCAGAAATCCCTGGGCAGAAATGCCCGAGACGACAATATCGGCGCTCTTGTCATGTAGCATCTCGATGCCGCCATTGAGCACGGTCTCATGGAGTTGCACCCGGACATGCGGGAAGGCCAGCGAAAAGGCCTCCAGTGCCCGGGCAAGGCTGTCCGGCGAGAAGATCTGGTCGACGGCCAGGACGATCTCGGCTTCCAGACCCTGGGCAAGGCTGGCGGCCACCTCCTCCAATGACACTGCCCCCTCGATCAACTGCCGGGCGCGGCGCAACAGCATCTCGCCGGCCTCGGTAAGGCGCACCTGACGTCCGACCGGTTCGAATACCTGCACTCCGAGCTGTTCCTCGAGCTTGTGAACGGCGTGATTGAGGGTCGATGGACTCTTGTGAATCGCCTCGGCGGCCTTGGCAAAGCCTCCGTGATCGACCACCGCGGCCAGCATCTGCCATTGGGCCAGGGTAACTCGGGACATCTCGACTTCCTTGTATCCATGGGGCAAAACGCACGGCATGATCTTCGAAAAATCCACCCCAGATCGCGAATGATATTTCGATGAGCAGGCACCTGTCCTGTAGTGATATTATCAGCCTGACAAGGTGGTGGCAGGCGACCAGATTTTGGCTTCCATTATTACTGTAATTTAATACAGTATAGGCACGGCGGCCGTCATGGGTTATCGTTCAAAAGCTTTTTTCTTCTTTTCATCTGTCACTGGCGAAAACTTCATGTTGCGAATCCTCCATTCGCTGCCCCGCACGCACAAGTTATTATTGTTACCGGTAGCCACCATGGTTACCGTGCTGGGTGCACAGAAAATCGTTACCACTTATCAGGATGTCCAACGCGAAAACCAGACGCTGGACACCATCATTCTCCCCCTTCAACCCGATAGGCGACCCGGCCTTCCCTCACTGCAATTCGAGCGCGGGGCCGTCGCTGACGCCATCGAAATCGCCACTCAAGCCATCGACGCCACCCGGGATCATGTTCCCCTTTCCAGCCTGAAGGCGACCGAGATCGTGGACCTGGACCTCGTTCAGTCCGCCGCAGCCGAATATCAAGAGACCTCGGTTCCCTTGGTGGCATCGGTTCCCTTGGTAATGGCCAAGTCCTCCGACAGTTCCAGCAAGCGCTCCGAGACCCCAGATGGCCCCGACCATTCCCGAGAGATCGGAGTCAAGGTGCTCGACGAAGGGTCGCTGCATATGGCGGTGGTGATCGGCACCATTGCCAGCGGAATGCTCGATCATGATGGCAGTCTGGTCGCCAATGCCACTTCCTACGAAGAGGTATCGGAAGACGAACTGACGATGTTCGATGAGGGCCCGGTCATTCTGGATCGGGAAATCGCGTCCCGCGAGACCTTCGTACCGGAATGGAAAACCTACAGGATCCAGCGGGGGGATACCCTTGCCGTGATAGCCCAGCAATATCTTGGACTCGGTTACAGCGAGGTCCTGGCTCTGCTCGAGCAGGTTCCCGACCAGAATATTCTCACCCGCTGGCGGGTCGGAGACAGCTTTGATTACCAA
>NZ_JBDNGD010000030.1:0-2068 GCF_041689495.1 Halomonas sp.
CCAGGCATCGCGGGCCAGCCATTCCTGCTGAAGCTGGAGTTCGGCGAACCCGGTGCCCTGGATGCGTGACGCCATACCGGTGAAGCACAGATCCATCACTTCGGCCCCCAAGCCGACCGCCTCGAAGAGCTGGGAGCCGCGATAGGAGGCCAGGGTCGAGATGCCCATCTTGGACAGGATCTTGAACAACCCCTTCTGCAGCCCCTTGCGGTAGTTCTCGCGGGCATCCGCCGGGTTGCCGACGAGCTCACCGGTCCGGTGCATGTCGGCCATGACCTGGTAGGCCAGCCAGGGGAAGACGGCGGTTGCGCCGACACCGAAGAGCACGGCCATCTGGTGGGCATCACGCGCATAGCCGGTCTCGACCACGATATTGGCCCGCGGGCGCAGCGCCCGACGCCCCAGGTGATGATGAACCGCCCCCACGGCAAGCGCCGCATGGATCGGCAACTGTCCCTGGGGGAGGTCGGCATCGGACAGCACCAGAACCACCTTGCCATCGTGTACGGCGGCCTCGGCCTGGCGGCAAAGCTCATGAAGGGCGGCCTTGAGACCGAATTCTTCAGGATCATACCCCAGCGAGAGGGTATGGCTGATGAAGGCCGGGTCGTCCTGGGTCACCAGGGCGGTGAACTTGCGCGGCGAGAGGATCGGCGTGGTCAGGATGATGCGATGGGCATGTTCCGGCGTCGCCTTGAAAACATTGAGCTCCGCGCCGATGCAGGTTTCCAGCGACATGACGATCGCTTCCCGCAAGGGGTCGATGGCCGGGTTGGTAACCTGGGCGAATTTCTGCCGGAAGTAGTCGGTCAGCAGACGTGGCTTGCCGGAGAGCACCGCCATGGGAGTATCGTCGCCCATGGAACCTACCGCCTCCTGGCCGCTCTCGGCCAGGGGCCGCAGCAACTGGTCGCGTTCCTCGAAGCTGACCTGAAACAGCTTCTGCTGGACGTTGAGGGAGTCCAGCTTCATGTTCTGGAAGCTGGCAAGCTCCGTGAGCGCCGATTCCAGGTACTGGGCTTCCTCTTTCAACCAGCGCTTGTAGGGATAGGCCGCCTTCAAGCGCTCGTCGATGTCGGTGGTGTGCAGCACCTCGCCGGTCTCGGTATCCACGGCCAGAATCTGCCCCGGCCCCACGCGTCCCTTGGCCACCACGTCCTCGGGCTTGTAGGCGTAAGTACCGGTTTCCGATGCCAGGGTAATGTAGCCGTTGCGGGTGACCACCCAGCGGGCGGGACGCAAGCCGTTGCGATCAAGCATGCAGACCGCCTGACGCCCGTCGGTCATCACCACGCCCGCAGGGCCGTCCCAGGGTTCCATGTGCATGGAGTTGTATTCGTAGAAGGCGCGAAGATCGCCGTCCATGATCTCGACATTCTGCCATGCCGGCGGGACCATCATGCGCACGGCGCGGTGCAGCTCCATGCCGCCGGTCAGCAGCACTTCCAGCATGTTGTCCATGCTCGAAGAGTCCGACCCCGTGGTGTTGACGATCTCGTCGAGCTCGGTGATGTCCGGCAGACGCTCGTTGACGAAGTTTTCCTTGCGGGAATTCGCCCATCCTCGGTTGGCCTCGACGGTATTGATCTCGCCATTATGGGCCAGCAGCCGGAAGGGCTGGGCCAGCGGCCAGCGCGGCGCCGTGTTGGTGGAGAACCGCTGGTGGAAGACGCAGATCGCCGTCTCCAGGCGCTCATCCCCCAGGTCCTGGTAAAAGGCCGGCAGGTCCACCGGCATCATCAGTCCCTTGTAGGAAACAACCCGGGACGACAGGGAGCAGACATAGAAATCCTCATCGTCTCGCATGACCTGCTCTGCCCGGCGGCGGGCCATGTAGAGGTCGACGTCAAAGGTCGCAATATCGGTATCGGCACCCGGTTCCACGAACAGCTGGCGGATGCGTGGCAGGCATTCCAGCGCCATGGGGCCGCAGACGCTCGCATCGACGGGCATGTCTCGCCAGCCCACTACCGTCAGCCCACGCTCGGCCAGCTCATCCTCCAGGGCCTTGCGGCCACGAGTCTCCCTGGCATCGTCATCGGGAAAGAAGACGAGCCCGACCGCATAG
>NZ_JBDNGD010000031.1:0-12316 GCF_041689495.1 Halomonas sp.
CCAGTGATATCCCTTCCTACTCCGCAATCTCTTGCAGGGAAAGGTGGTGAGGTGGCAACAGCTTGGCCACTACGGCCTGTCGGCCTGTCGGCCTGTCGGCCTGTCGGCGTTCCTCGGAGTAGCGAGGCATGCGTGTCTCCTTTCGCCCCCTGGTCGGTTTATGGCAACAGGGTATCAGAGGGTAAGACACTCATCCTGACACTGGGGGTTCACCAAGTATCGAAAACTAGTGCACCGCCAACTCATTCCATTCCAGGGCCCTTGATCGCCAATGCTCACCGATACTTTGCACGAAGTCGGGGTGTACCAGCTTGGCGCGGCCTTCACACCACTGCGGGCCATACTGGCGGATGACGATGCCTTCCAGCTTGCCATCCCGGTAGGCGCTACGGCCGGTGCGTACCAGTGCTTCCAGCTCCTTGACAGTGAAGCGCCCTCGTTGAAGCAGGGGCACCGTGGCAAGACCCAGCAGCTCGGCCAGTTCATTGCGTCGTCCCATACTCCAGAAGCGCCGGGCCTGGCGGTCGTAAACATCGAAAACCAGGAACCAATCCGGCAAGGCGGCATAATCCAGCGAGTGGCGCGCAGCGCACCACTCGCCGAAGAGAATGACGTACTCGGGTAAATTTTGCTGGAACACCGCGAGGTGCTGCATCAGCCACTGGTTCAGGCGTGAGAACTGGCCGCGGTAAGGCGCCTCAAGGTAGGCCCCACGGTTCTGCACACGCATCTGAGCATCTTCCCCCCAGGAAATGCCCAGATTGGCGCCGTCCAACTTTTCTTCCACCAGCACCTCACCCGCCAGAAGTGTCTCCACGTCCAACGGATCGAGCAGCTTGTCGTCGCGGGGTTCCCCCTCGCCGAGCCAGGCAAGATGCGGTGTATGGGGGAAGCGGAAGAACTCACTCATCCTGCGGTAGCTCCGGAACAGGTCCGTCGAACTTACCGCGGTAGAAGCGCTTCACATCCTCCGGGCACACAAAGCGGAAGCGAACGCCTGCCCCGGCAAGCTGCGGCCACCAGCTCAGCCATTTGCAGTCGGCCGCCTGAAACACATGGGGGTTGCCATCATCGGCGGCTGCCACGGCAATAAACTTGCGATCCGGCGGATCAAACGCCACTTGGAGATCGTGATCGGGGAACTCCTCGAACCAGTCCTGTACCGTTTCTGTCACCGGCACATGAGCGACATGCTTCGTATTAGCCTGGCGCTGTAGCAGCCACTTGAGAAAGGCATCCCCAGGCTCGGGTTGGCCTTTGTTGGGGTTCAGCTTGTGATGGTACTCACCAAGAATCTTCCACTCGTCATCGATGACCACGACGCCTCGGCGGCGAATCTCTTCAATGGCCTCGATACAGGCAATGATGCATTCTTCTGAAACGCCTTCGTGATCATCATTCGCCACCAGCAGCACATTGGTATCGACCACGGCACGAGTCATGCATCGGCTCCCTGTGCCTTACGGGCCTTACGCTTGCGGGCGGCGGCGAGTGCCCGTTGGGTGATATCTTCCATGTCGTCACCGAAGAAGTCATCAGGCCAGTTCTCGATATCTCCAAACTCGTTGAGTTGTAGCGGTTCGATATGAGCGGCACCACTCTTGCGTGAAACGAAGTAGATCGAGACGTCATCAGGCATCACCTCGCCTTCGGCAACACGACGTTGCAGGCGATTGAGGAAGTGCTCGGAGTGGCTCTCGATGATCAGTTGGGTATTGCGATTTTCGCCGTCCTCTCGCGCCTGGATAGCGCTGATGAAGACATCCGCCAGGTTGGCCTGCACGCGAGGGTGCAAGTGGATCTCTGGCTGCTCCATCCACAAAACTGAGCCCGGCGGAGTATAGAATGCTTGCACCAACGCCGGTAGAACCTGGGAAATACCGAAACCTACATCGGTAAGCTTTACCCATGGTGTACCAATATGAGTTTGGATCAACACTTCATATTCTTTTCGGTTAGGGGCGATAGGCTGGACGTCGAATTTATGAATAATGCCTAGCTCTGCTAGCCATCCTGCGATGAACGCATCAAACCGTTGCCGTTTCTTTCCAGGCCCTCGGTTAAGTTTACGTCCTTGCTCACTAGCTGCGAGAATAGCAGGTATCGTCAACTCTCCCTGAGCGCCAACATTGGAAGGCATATCTCCTGACCAAGAGTAGACACGCTGTGGATGACTTCGCAATGGGCCAAGGTGGTAAAAATTTTCCAGCAGATGTTCGGTTTGCAGCACAAACTGCGCAAGAAAATCAGCGTTCTGATATCGTGAAAGCGTTCTATCCGAAAATCGGTAGAACTTTTCCGGTGGCTCGACTGGCCACCCACGACCTTGCGCACGCACCAATTTCAATGGTTCGCATTTCAACCAGGCCTTGCTCCCCTCTCTGCCGTGGGAAACCCTTAAGGTTTCCTCTTGCCCCTTGCAAAGCGAGTATTCAAAGCGATGCGTTTCGGGTTGGAGCATCCTGTTGGGCTCGATTTCGGCGTGCAGCGCCAGTTCTCTTCCCTGATATGTTTGAGAGGCATTCAAGATATTTTTTATTGTCAATGAGCGTTCAAGCTGCCATCGGAGATCGAATTGAATAGATCGGTCAACCTCACGACCATAAATACAATCTTCATACGTGCCAAGGTCGATGAGTGAATTGCTATCGCCTAAGTGCAGTGAACGCTTATGATCTGCTAGCATGGCCGTCTGCTTCAAGGCCATCAACAAATGGCCCAGGCTCGATTTGCCTGAGCTGTTGGTGCCGAAGATCACTGTCAGCGGGGCCAGGTGCATGGTTCCGGTATCTTGCCAGGCCTTGAAGTTCTGTATTCGTAGCTCAGTGAGCATGGGCCACTCTCCTTACAGCTCGTAGTCGATCATCTGGGCTTCGCGCTTGAGCTCATCATCGCGGCACTCCTTGGCCCACACCTTGAGCAGGCCGCGCAGGGCGTCGCTGTCACGCTTGCCATGTTGAGCCAGGAAATTACGTGCTGCCACGATGCCACCATCCCGGTAGGTGACGATCAGGCCACCCAACACGTCCCACAGGGTTTGCGGGTTCTCCAGGCGAGCAGCGGCGCGTTCATCCGGCTTGAGCAGGCGAAGCTTGTTGCCGCGGATGGCCAGCGGGGCTGCACGCTCACTCTCTCCGACGTTGGCATAGGCCACCATATCGTCATTGGTCTTGTAATTGCCGTTCTTCAATTGCAGGCGGAAGTTGAGCGAGCGGCTCATCTGCAGGGCGTCGTCGAAGGCGAAGTCGCCCAGGCCGTTGATGCCCAGGGCGATGACGGCCAGGCGGGATTCAGCGTCCAGGTCATCGACGGTGACCAGGCCACCGGAGAGGCGGCTGACTTCCTCCTCGGCTACCACGCGGGCCGCTTCCTGCATGGCGCGGGTGGGCGGCACGTCGTCGTTACCGTCCTGCACCGGCCAGTGGGCGGAGTAGACGCGTAACGCACGGCCCCAGGAGGCGATCATGCGGTCGACGGGGTTAAGCTTGAGGCGATCAAACTCGACCAGGCCATCGCGCACGGCGGTTTCCAGTTTGCCCTTGACCTCATAGGCCCAACTGGAGGGCTCGCGATCGTGGCGATCCGCCGGTCGGCAGGCAATAAAGATGGTGGAGGCAGCAGCAGCAAGGTTTAGCTGGTGTGTGGATGACCCAAATTCTGAGTCAACAGGAACAGTTCCTGTAATATCCCAACCAGATTGAATCAGAGAGTTAGTCAAGGTTTCCCAGGCATCCGAGCTCTTATGGGTGAACATCAGGGTCATAATGCCATCCGGTTTGAGCACCCGCTTGCTCTCGGCGAAGATGCCCTGCATCAGCTCCTCATAGCGCGCCTTGGCGCCCTTGGCTGATCCATCGCGCGCTGGATTGGCGACCGCTTCTAGAGATTTGTCGGTCACTTCATTTTCGAACCACCCCGGATACAAATCACCAAGGGTCTTTTTCTGCCAAACGTAGTAGAAGTCAGAAAGCTCACTGTACTGCACATTGTCATAGTAAGGAGGATCCATCACTATTGCATCGACAGTTTCGCTTTTCACCTCTTGCATCGAAGATGCGGAGCCTTTTAACTGACTCGGCAAATTTTGAAAATCCTGACCAACACCCTCAAAAGGAACACCCAAAAGCTCTATTATTTCTTCTAGCGCTTCACATACGGATTTCTGGGCCCAAGCGAAGCCTGATGATGGCCCCGAAAAAACCATCTCACCAAAGGTCCACTTAAGGGAAAAATCGTGTCGACCAAAAGTTCCTGAAACCTGCCCCCTCTGCTGAATCCAGCGAGTTTGACGACTATTATAGTCAACAAATTTATCAATTATAAATTGTAGGTAAGTTACAATCGCCCTACCTTTTTCCTCACCAAACTCATCAATAATATTATTCTTATATTTTTGTATTGCTTCCATCGCCGTCAAATGGCCCAGCAACTGGCGTGGAGTAAACATTTCTTCCCAGCTATTCATACCATAACGCATGGGCTCACTAGTCTTGCTGCCAGATGGAATTGGCTCGTTGGGCACCAGCCCCTTCATTTCGAATTCCAGCCGGCGTTCTTCCAGATTGCGCTCGGCAGCTTGGAGCGCCTTCATGTCCGCGGTGTTGGGAGCGCGGAAATACCGAATCTTTTGTGTCTTGATCTCACCCTTGCGCTCACCAGAGGCGAAACGCTGTACCTTGCCATGATTGTCTAGCTTGGGCTCCAGGCGGATACCCACCAAGCAATAGAGCACATCTTTCCACTTGCCAAGCTCGGATTCGCCGCGGGCCTGACGCTTGATTTCATCCCCGGAGATGGCCTGATGACAGTGCACACATTGGCCAACACCGCGGCTCACAGTTCCGGCGTCCAGATCTTCACCGCTGAGGCCGTGGTTACCGGCGGTAATCTCAAAGGGCTCGAAGCGAACGGAGCGATCGGGCTGAGGCTTGACGGCCACGGCCCACTTATCTCCCTGCTTAGATAACCACAGGGAGTTAAGCAGCGGTGCTTCACCAGCACAGTGTGGGCATATTATCTGGCGGCAATATAGATAATCAGCAATATCTTCGCTATTACAAAGCGCCATTTCTTCTTCGTTTAGTTGACTCGGCATGCTTATCTCATGCTGACCAAGATCAGGAACAAACTGGCCCAGCGAAAAATAAGGGTTCATCTTGCCATCAATATAGCTCAGGAGCTTATTTGAATAATTCTCTACATCTTCAAGCAAGCCCACACCAAACCGCCTAGGGTAATCAATAGTTGCTTTTAATACAACACTACCAACAGGATTTAGCTCGTTCGCTATAACTTCATGGCCTAACCTAAGGGCTTCAAAAGGTATAGACCCCCCACCAGAGGTTGGATCTAGAACAACTTTACTTTCATTTTTTTTCACAGCACTAATCAGCTGAGAAAAGGCTCGTGGATAATTATACGCATCTCCTGAGAATCGAACTTTATGCTGCTTAGTGAAAGCCATCTTCTCTTTGGCCCAAGCAGGATCGCCCATCAATTCTGAAACATGCAAAGCCTCACCTAAAGACAACTCAGGGAGCTTGCCAGACTCCGCTTCCCAAGCCATTATCACCGGATCAGTGATTATAGACTCATCATTATCTACTATTTTATTTATTTGAATTCTATTTTCTTGACGAATTGTTTTCTCACGTTCATAAGCACGGAGAACAACTGAGTCAACTTTGAGTGTAAGAATGCCGTTAACATTAGCAATACGCTGCCGAATTTTATCTTCCCCAACCACCCAAGGGCTACCATGGACATCAGCGACATACACTCTGATTCCTAGTCCTTTCACAAAGTCTTCAGAGTCGGCATTCGCCGGCAACAAAGAAGCCAAAATCGCCGCACGACTTGGAGTCAGCGGCCGCCGTGCCCACCAGACGTGAAGTCTATGGGGTCCTGGTGCTTTACCAGTATCACGCTCACGCCGTGTCTCTGCCCCTACCTGATGACAGGGAAAACCGGCTTCGATCAAGCGCTGGTCGTCGATCAATGGTGCGGTGCTGGTGGTCGGCATGCTGGCGGCTGTCAGGCCTGACTCGTTGATATCCATATTTCTACTTCCTCAAACAAGGAATCAGCAAGGCAAGGGACCTGACTGATCATTCATTCTTGGCACTGCAGTTTTTGTCACTGCTTAGCTGCCCTATCCGGCCCGCTCAGCGAGCAAAGTCGATTGCAATCCATCAGCCACGGGCGCGAATCCGTTCCAGGATACGCGGCACGCGCTTGTCGCCGGCATCACCACACAGCAGCATGCGCAGGCCACTGGTGGCCCAGCTACGCAGCGCCGGGTCGGCGGTGGTCACATTGGCCAGCCAGTAAACGGCCTCTTCTCTTGAGAACATCGCCACCCGGCGGCCGATCAGTTCGATGCGGTCGACGTCCTTCACCTTGGTCTGCAGGCGGAAGAACAGCGCCAGGCGTGCACCGGCGGCTTCATCCAGGGGAAAGTTGATATCGGTCTGTTTCAGGCCCTGGTTCGACATGAAGCGCTCCAGGCCGAGCGGAATGCCTTGCTCGTCCTTGACCTCCTCCAGGATGCGCTTGAGCACCGGCAAACAGGCGCGCACGCTTTCGCCGTGCAGGGTGCCGCGCTCGACGTGCTTGGCCCGGGGGTTGGTCAGCCCTTCGGTGTCGTCGCGGTCTTCCGGGGCGATGCGCTCCTTCACGACCAGCACCGGGGGCGGTAGATCCTTGTGGCGGGTCAGGCGCAGCACATAGGGAGAGCGCCGGGCCAGCCTGGCCAGCTGCGCTTCATCGGCCTGTGAGCTCTTTCGGCGGGCCCGGGGCGCCGCCTTGGTGGCAGTGGTGGCCATTGGTCGTGTTTATCCTTCCAGTTGCTCGAGCATCTTGGTGAACTTGCAGTCCTGATCCAGCTCACCCAGGGTCAAACGGACCTGATGCTGCTCAGTCGTAAAGCGCAATCGGCTGTTCAGGGCCGCAAACAGAGCGCGGCTTTCGACCAGAGCCCCCACGCTGGTAGGGCCCATGGCCAGCTGGAAACGCCCCTTGTCGGGGGTTTCCGCCTGAATCTGCAACATCTGCACTTCGGTCTTGGACTGGGCGAGTGCGGTGCCGGCGAGCAGGTTGAAGAGCTGCTTGACCTTGTCGGGCGTGCGCAACAGGAAGGCGCGGTTCTCGACCTTGGGCTTGCTGATCCAACCCCGCGCCTGGGCCGTCTGGTAGGGCACCACGATCCCGCTCGTTACACCACCTACAGGTACGCTATCACCGGTCATCGCCTGGTCGGGGGCGGCGTCACCTTCCTCATTGAAGGCTTCCTGCGGGTAGGCCACCAGTTGCCGCTGGGCGAAGAGGTTCTCCAACTGCTGCTGCATCACGTGTGGGTCGACCTTGTCGTGCTCCTGCTCGATGATCTTCGACAGCTGACTCAGGTCGACCTGGTCGCGGCTCTGGATGGTCTGCTCTATCCAGGAGGCCACGGTGTTGGGGTCACGTACGATGCTCTCCAGCCAGCCCAGTTGCTTGGCGTGTTCCTTGGTACAGAGGATCCAGCCTTCGTCGTCCTTTTCCAGGGGCTCTACCGTCAGCGGCGGCGGGTTGTCCTTGTGATAGAGGGCATCGGGCTTGTGGGCCTGCTTGTCGGGCATGTGGCCCAGACACCAGCTGCTGCGCTTGGCGCCTTCCACCAGCACGGTGGCCAGCAGCGCGGGGCGCTGCAGGATCGGCCAACTGCGGCGCGTTGCGAAGCGCTCCACGAGATCGCTGACGTTAACCTGCTTGAGGCTCTCGAAGAACAGCTTGCCCAGTAGCGTTATCGTCTCTGCGGTGGAGGCGCGCTCTTCGGTGATCAGCTCTCCTTCCTCGGCCAGCTGCTTGAGGATGGCATCTTCCAGGTGCAGGCCGCTGGAGCCACCCGCGGTGGGGCCGGCGCCTCGCTTGCCTAGATCGCGCACCACCACACGGCCGCCGTCCCGGCCCGGATAGATCAGGAAACGATAGGCTTCATCGATGGCCGTGCGCAGCTCGGCCGGGCTCTTGGCCGCGCGATCCTTGAACTCGCCCTTCTGCAGCTGGTCGTGGCTGACGCCCCAGTTCTCGGGGTTTTCCTTGAGGCGCTCCACGGCGATGGCCTTGCGTGCCAGGGTCAGGATGTTCTGCCGGGTGCGGTGCTGCTGGTGAGTTCGCGCTTCCGTCCAGGTTGAGCCCGCAATATGGGTCGTGCTGGGGGCCAGCAGGAATACCTGGTTCTGGTATTCGCGCACCGCCTCGCCACGGCGCTCGATGAAGCGAGCCGGGTCGAGCTCTTCCACCTCGAAGGCGATGACGCCAAACTGCGGCTTACGCGTCTTGTCGGGGACTCCTTCGCCGTCATCGATGTTAGCGTGGACATCGAACACGGCGGAGCGCTCGATCAGCCGGCGGACTACTTGCTCGACCCGCGTCATGGCCTCCGCATGAGCCACGTTGCCTTCGATGCGACGAAGTATATTGTTGAGGGTCGGAACGGTGTCGGCATACAGGCGACCGTTACGCTCGCGGAGGTAGTTGGCCTCGCGCTCGATGGTTTCCAGCGCCGAGCGCACGGTGGCTGGCTTAATGGCGGGAGAAGCCATCTCGTAAACCGCCGAGGTCATGTCGATGCCGAACTTCTCATCCTGAAGCCCGCCCCCACGGCCAATCAGGCTGTGCAGAAAGACCACACGCCATGCCCACTCATGCACCGGGTAACCATCGGGATGGGGGTTGGCGGCATCCAGCTCACCGGCAACGGTGCGGCTGGTGGCCTGGGTGCCGGAGGCCTTGCTAATGTCGGAATCCAGCACCGGGACGAGGTCGCTGTTTTCCGTCTTGCCCAGCAGCTCGTTACGGATGGTGCTGTCGGAGAGGTCAATATGGCCGGTCTGGATCAGCGGAATGGAGAGATTGGCTTCCCAGATGCGGCGCACGGCGCGCGCCAGGGTACGCAGCAGGCCTCGGGTGCCCTGGAAGCTCTCGACCTGGGCCAGCTCCTCGGAGAGGAACTCGATCAGCGTCGGATGAAAGGGGTAGTGAGCGGTCAGCCGCTCATGCAGCTGAGGATCGTTGGCGCCGGCTGGCAGATCGGTGCCTGCCTGCCGATAGGTTTCGATAAAGGCTGAGGCCACTTCGTTGGCCGCCTCGATATCGACCGAGACGAACAGCCGTTTGGCCATGATGCGCGACAGGTCGCCCTCCTGAACCGGCGTGGTAGCCTCGGAGGTGCGGTTGACTACGTCCAGCACGCCGCGCTGCGCCTTGCGCACCACGGCCTCAGCCTCAGCGGGACTCATGCTATGATCGGACTGCAACCTGCGGATCAGCTTGTTGAAATCGCCGAAGGCATTGGTGGCCGAGGCCAGACTCAGCACCACCGCCACGTTGGGCTTGCCGGCGGCATAGGTCGAAAGTGACATCAGGAAGGCAGCGGTCTGCTCGGCACCCACGCCCGGGAAGGCCGCTTCCATCCGGGACAGATACTGGGCGATCTCATCGACGATGATCAGTGTGGGCTGGTCGCCGAACAGGGTCTCGAAGAATTCATCAGACGCCGGGGCCGAAGCGTCGTCCAGACGCGCCTGAATAGAGGCCTGCTGTTCTTTTGAAAGGGTCTGCTGGGCTATCATCCACCACAGCGTGTTGGGCTTGGACGAGGCGCCACCGGCAGTCTCGCGCAGCGTATCGACATTATCGCCGATGATACCGACCACCCGTACCTGGCCTGTCTCCGGCAACCGCTCAGGAGCCAGGATGCCCGACATGTGTTCCGCCAGCGGCTTACCCTGCATGGCCGCATGCGCCAGGGCTATCAGGGTGTGGGTCTTGCCTCCACCAAAGGCAGTATCCAGACGCTGCATGGCCGGCCGAGACAAATCACCGTTGGTAAGCCTGGCCAGGGCATTGTCCAGAATCGTGCAGAGGCCCTCGGTTGGATGCGTGGCGTCCCGAAAGAAGGCCACGGGGTCGGAATAAAGCGAGCTGGCCCCTTCACGGGCCTCCCCCTTGCGGTAGTCACCCAGCACGCGGCTCAGGCTCGCCGTGAAGATCTCGGGGTTAAAAGTGCCCGCCAGGATCTCGGGGCGTGGCTGACAGGTGGTAAGGACGTCTCGCATCGGTTGCTCCCTGCAGTGCTGCGCGCCGGGGTGATATCTCCCGGTAAGCGGCGAGGTCAAGCCCGGCATAGGTATGCCTCGACGAGGCGTAGCCCCCTGGCCAGCACGCTTATGAGTATTATTGGGCCATGTTACGCCAGCTGACAAAGATGGGTAAGGGGGATGAGGACCGACTCGTGGCCCTCTTGCCCTGAATGGCGAGGCCCCAGTGCGGCGGTATGTCGCTCGCGGTCGCTCAGGTGGGTCAGGCGTTCCAGCCCGGTCACCTCTCCCGTCTTGGGGTCGAGGCCGTAATCCTGCTACAGCTGAAGAGTGAACTCCTCGGTCAGCCGCTTGCGCCAGTCGCTGACCAACTTCTGAAGGCGGTTGCGGGTGCTTTGATCGAAGCCCATCAGCTATCTCCTTGTGGTGGCCAAGCGTTGGCCTCGACCCGGGCCTGATACCAGAGGTTCATACCGGCGCCCTCCACTGCGTATTCCCCCCGGGTGGATTTCCAGATCAGGGAGGGGGTGCGCCTGCGCATGGACTCCAGCGCGGTTTGCACCCTCTGAGGGGTGATGTTGTCCTTGCCAGTGACGGCACGGTAGAAGGCCAGGGCCTCACTGTCGTAAGGGCGAAAGTGGCCGCCGCTTTCCAACAAACGCCACAGAATAGCCTGGTGGAGGGTTTGCAGGCCCAGGTAGAGGCTTTCCATGTCGGCGCGGTCGGTTTCCTGCTGCTCCCTGGCGGCCTCCAGCACCGCCTGCTCGAAGCGTCCCTCAATGTCGGCCATGGGGCTGAGGGCGGTGCCCAGGGCTGACATGAAGAATTGCGGGCGGTGGCCGTAGCCTGTGAAGGCTTCCATCAGTACGTCAGTTTCCACGGGGGCCAGGCAGGGGAGTTGGTCTTCGATAATGCCCACCAGATGCTCGACAAAATCCCGCCCCAGCAGGGGCATGCTGGTGATCTTGGAGCCATAGAACGGGGCCGAGTGGGAATTGACCAGGCGCAGGAGCTTGTCCCGATCCGAGCCGGACATGATCAACATCAGACGAATATCATCCGGCGTGTTGAGCTGATCCCTGGCGGACTTGAGGGCCACCATCAGCGCCGCTCCCGCTTCGCTGGTGAGAGCCTGCTGGGCTTCGTCGATGATCAATGCCACGGGCTTTTCCGCTGCCTCACCGAGAAAGCGCAGGGCATCGGGCAGGGTCGCCATCGTCTGATCAGGGGCGGTATTTTCCACATCAAGGGTGAGCCAGTTGCCGAGGGCAAGGGAGCTGACTCCCATGCTCTCCGCCAGCTGCTGTAAGCGGGAGCGGTACTGGCGCAAGGCATCGGCGACGGCCATGGCAATAAGGTCAGCAGGGTCCTTGCGCTGGTCGGCCCAGAGGTCCGCGTAAACTACCAACACCCCCTGAGCTTCCAGGGCGGGCTTGAGGTCGCTCTTGAGGAAGGTGGTTTTGCCGGTGCGCCTAGGTGCGGCCAGGAACATACCGTTATGTTCATCACCAAACAGACTCCGGCCTCGCAGGGCGTTGATCATCTCGGCGGCCAAAGCGTGGCGCGAATAGTGGCGCAGGTGCATTTTTATGGCTCTATTATGGTTAGAAACATATTTTATGATTGCAGCAAGAATAACCCATAAATCCCGCCGCAACATCCCTTCCTGTGCACAGCCTGTTGTCTCCTCTGTCCTGCTGTCCTGGGCGGCAGTCACTGGCCGCTGTTGTCATCCGCAACCCTCGACTCCAGCGCAGGCGTGGGCATACTCCAGCTCGCCACGCTGCTTCTGCAGCTCGCGGATCAGCGGTCATCGCCGGGCAGACCCAGCGCCTGCAGGCGCCCGGCCAGGGATGCATAGCGCTGCTGAAGATCGGGGAACAGCTTGGTAGCGCCCTTGCCGATGGTATCCTCCAGAGGCACTACCATCTCGCCACTGAGATCGCGAAGGCGACTGGAAGCCAGCGCCAGCATCTCCATGGAGGGACGATCCTCATCCTGACACTGGGGGCCTACTTGTCACGCCTGCCTTCCCGGTGGCATCAACGCGGCCCAAGCCCGCCTGTCCCGAATGCGGCAACCCCATGCACGTCGCTTCGATCATTCGCGGTCACTGGCAACCCGGATAGGCCCCACAGCCCCACAAAACCCGTGGCTCACTTGACATGGAGGATGCGGAACCACCTATGACAAAAATCACTTGATTGCGCCGGCCTGGAAACAAGCCAATAGCC
>NZ_JBDNGD010000032.1:0-5175 GCF_041689495.1 Halomonas sp.
GAGCCGCTCCATGCCGCGAGTTATAGGTAGCGACTATTATGCCGACCACGCCGACCACGCCGACTATCACAACTGTCACGACCAGCACGACAATGGCGCCAGAACTGCCTATCGAGGTTGATAAGGAAACCGGCGTCTGGACAACCGATGCGCTGCCTATGCTTTACGTTCCGCGCCACTTTTTTGTCAATAATCACAGGGCGATCGAGCAGGAAATAGGCGCCGTGCGTTATGCCGAAATTCTCTACGACGCTGGTTACAAATCGGCATGGCACTGGTGCGAAAAAGAGGCCGAATTGCACGGCCTGGAAGGTGCAGCCGTGTTTGAGCATTACATGCTGCGCCTCTCGCAGCGTGGCTGGGGCCTGTTCACCATTGAAAAGCTCGATCTCGAGCAGGGGGTCGCACGCGTCCGCCTGGACCACAGTGCCTTTGTTTATGTCTATGGAAAAGTCGATCGCAAGGTCGACTATATGTTCACCGGCTGGTTTGCCGGCGCCATGGACCAGATTCAGGAAGCTCGGGGGCATTCGTTGCGGACCCGCGCTGAACAGATCCAGAGCGCAGCGGAGCCTGGCTGTGACCACGGCATATTCATCGTTCAGCCCCTGAGTTAAGGACTTCCCCATGGCTTTCGAGGCGTTGTTCAAACCTATCCAGATTGGCACCCAGACCATCCCCAACCGCGTGGTCAGCACCGCCCACGCCGAGGTCTATGCAACCGATGGCGGCATGACCACCGAGCGCTACGTGCGCTATTACGAAGAGAAGGCCAAAGGCGGCTGCGGTCTGTGCATTTGTGGGGGCTCGTCGGTCGTGTCCATCGACAGCCCCCATAACTGGTGGAGTTCGGTAAGTCTGGCCACCGATCGCATCATCCCCCACTTCCAGAATCTGGCCGACGCCGTGCATAAGCATGGCGGCAAGATCATGATCCAAATTACCCATATGGGCCGCAGGTCCCGCTGGGATGGCTTCGACTGGCCCTCGCTCGTGTCGCCATCGGGTATACGTGAACCGGTCCATCGCGCGACCTGCAAGACCATCGAAGAAGAAGAGATCTGGCGCATCATTGGTGATTTCGTTCAGGCGGCGCGACGGGCGAAGGCTGGCGGCCTGGACGGCGTTGAACTATCGGCCGTGCACCAGCACCTGATCGATCAGTTCTGGAGCCCGCGTGTCAACAAACGCACCGACCAGTGGGGTAAGACCTTCGAAGACCGCATGCGTTTTGGTCTTGAGGTTCTGAAGGCGGTTCGCGCCGAAGTCGGTGATGATTTCGCCGTCGGCCTGCGCATCAGCGGCGACGAGTTCCATCCCGATGGCCTCAATCATGACGACATGAAACAGATCGCGGCCTACTACGACGCGACTGGCATGGTCGACTACTTCGGCGTGGTCGGCTCTGGTTGCGACACCCATAACTCTCTGGCGAACGTGATTCCGAATATGTCCTACCCGCCCGAGCCGTTTCTGCATCTGGCGGCGGGCATTAAAGCAGTCGTCAGTGTGCCAGTGATCCATGCCCAGAACATCAAGGACCCGAATCAGGCGCAGCGCATACTGGAGGCCGGCTACGTTGATCTGGTGGGGATGACGCGGGCGCAGATTGCCGACCCGCATATCGTCAATAAAATCAAACTGGGGCAGATAGACCAGATCAAGCAGTGCGTGGGCGCCAACTACTGTATCGATCGGCAGTACCAGGGGCTGGATGTGCTGTGCATCCAGAATGCGGCAACCTCCCGTGAATACAAGGGCCTGCCACATATCATAGCAAAGAGTACGGGTTCCCGGCGCAAGGTAGTGGTGGTGGGTGGCGGTCCTGCTGGCATGGAGGCGGCGAGGGTGGCTGCCGAGCGTGGTCATGCTGTGACGCTGTACGAGGCGAGCCCTGCACTTGGCGGCCAGATCACCATCGCTTCCAGGGCGCCGCAGCGCGATCAGATCGCCGGTATCACCCGCTGGTTTCAGCTCGAACTGGCCCGTCTCAACGTTGAAGTATGTCTCGGCGTACGAGCCGACGAAGGCGTGCTTGAGATGCGTCCAGACATCGTGATCGTCGCCACTGGCGGCATGCCTTTCCTGTCGCAGGTGCCCGAGTGGGGTGCCGAAGAAGGCCTCGTCGTTAGTACCTGGGACATCCTCAACGGTGTCGTCGCGCCCGGCAAGAACGTGCTGGTGTACGACACAATCTGCGAATTCCCCGGCGTATCAGCGGCCGATTTTCTCTCTGAGAAAGGCGCCCAGGTCGAGATCGTGACCGACGACATCAAGCCCGGCGCTGCTGTTGGCGGCACCAGCTTCCCAACCCTCTACCGTAGCCTGTACGCCAAGGAGGTGATCATGACCTCTGACCTGGCGCTGCAGAAGGTCTATCGCGAAGGTGACAAGCTGGTGGCGGTACTCGAAAACGACTATACCGGCGTTCAGGAAGAGCGGGTAGTCGATCAGGTGGTGGTTGAAAACGGCGTACGACCCGATGAAGCGCTTTACTACGCGCTCAAGCCGCGCTCGCTGAACAAGGGCCAGATCGACCTTGAGGCGCTGTTTGAAATCAGGCCACAGCCATGCCTGAGTACGCTGAGTGGCAACGGCAGCGATTTTCTGCTGTTCCGCCTGGGTGATTGCAACGCGCCACGCAACATCCACGCCGCCATTTATGATTCGCTCAGATTGTGCAAGGACTTCTGACGCAGTTGTCGGGCAGCCGTTCAAGTAAGTCACAGGAGAACCATCATGCTCGAAATTATCCTACCCATGCTGATGTTTACGGCACTGGTGCTGGCGATCATCGGGGCGGCTCGTCGGGTTATCCTGTGGCGACAGGGGCGTCCCTCGGACGTTGGCTTTTTCAGTGGGCTGGCGGCGGTGCCCCGGCGCTATCTTGTTGACCTGCACCACGTGGTGGAGCGCGACAAGTACATTTCCCGCACCCACGTGGCGACGGCCGGGGGATTTGCCCTCGCGGCGCCGATCGCGATTGCGGTGCACGGCCTGGGCCTGAGCAGCGCCTGGCTGACGTGGCCCTTGCTGGCGGCCACGCTATGCATGTTTGTTGGCAGCCTGTTCGTGGCCTTGCGCCGACGTAATCCGCCCGCTCGGCTCTCGAAAGGGCCCTGGATGCGTCTGCCCAAAAGCCTGGTTGCGTTCTCGCTGGGGGTTTTCGTTGTTACTCTGCCTGCAGCGGGTGTGGTGCCCGCTGCCATCGGCGGCTGGGTACTGGCCGTGCTTCTCGCGGCTGTGGTGGCCTGGGGCCTGGCCGAAATGTTTTTAGGTATGACCTGGGGTGGGCCGATGAAACACGCCTTCGCCGGTGTGCTGCATCTGGCTTTCCATCGCCGGCCGGAACGCTTCGGAGGCGGTCGTTCCACCGGCCTGAAAGCGCTGGATCTCGCCGACCCGCAGGCGCCGCTGGGCGCAGGGAAACCGGCGGATTTCACCTGGAACCAGCTACTGGGGTTCGATGCCTGCGTGCAATGCGGGCGTTGCGAAGCGGTCTGCCCGGCGTTTGCGGCGGGTCAGCCCCTTAACCCGAAAAAACTGATACAAGACATGGTGGTCGGGCTGGCCGGGGGCAGTGATGCCGGCTATCACGGGTCTCCGCACCCCGGCGAGCCAGTGGGCGAGCACCATGGCGCACTCGATGAGCCCATCATCGCAAGAGCAGGCAAGGCGTTGATCAACGCCGAGACCCTGTGGTCCTGCACCACCTGCAGGGCCTGTGTCGAGGAATGTCCGATGATGATCGAGCATGTCGACGCCATCGTCGACATGCGCCGCCACATTACCCTGGAATTGGGCGCCACACCCAGACGGGGTGTCGAGGTTATCGAAAACCTGATTGCGACCGACAATCCCAACGGCTTCGCCCCCGATTCGCGCATGCACTGGGCTGCGGATCTCAACCTGCCGCTAATGGCCGACGTGCGTGACGCGGCGGTTCTGCTGTGGATAGGCGATGGCGCCTTCGACCAGCGTAACCAGAGAACACTGCGTGCGCTGGTAAGGATACTGCGCGCCGCCGACGTCGATTTTGCGGTGCTCGGCAATGACGAGCGCGATAGCGGTGATCTCGCTCGCCGCCTTGGCGACGAAGCAACTTTTCAGAGCCTTGCGAGGCGTAACATAGCAACACTGTCACAGTATGGCTTTGGCTGTATCCTCACCTGCGATCCCCACAGCTTCCATGTACTCAAGAACGAGTATCCCGAATTGGGCGGCCGCTATCAGGTTTATCATCACAGCGGCTATTTAGCCGAGCTGCTCGCCAAAGGATACCTGGCGATTTCCCCGTGGAAAGGCGACAAGGTCACCTATCACGATCCCTGCTACCTGGGGCGCTACAACGGTGAGTACGAGGCGCCGCGCAACGTGCTCAAGGCGCTCGGCATGGAACTGGTGGAAATGCATCGCAGCGGCTCTCGCTCACGCTGCTGCGGCGGCGGCGGGGGTGCGGCAACCATCGACGTTCCCGGTAAACGCCGGATCCCCGACATGCGCATGGATGACATCCGTGAAACCGGCGTAAGTGTGGTAGCAGTGGGTTGTCCGCAATGCACCGCCATGCTGGAGGGCGTGGTCGAACCGGGGCCGGAGGTTCGTGACATTGCTGAACTCGTGGCCGACTGCCTGGTGCCATCGGCGCAGAAAGATCAATCCGGCCGGAAAGACAAGGCGGGTCAGCCAGTGCCAGCTGGGGAGGTACTCGCTGATGCATAACGGCACAGATCCTCTTCCGCGCCGTAACCCGCATCGGGTGGGGTTTATTGGCCCCAACGACATCAAGCGGATCGACCGCAGCGGCGCTCAGACAGATACGAGTCTGAACTTGCGAACTGAACGCCAGGCAGTGGCGGCCGATCGGCGCACAACCGTTGAGATCGAGACCCCGGCTTTTCTGATTGCGGTGGTGCCTGATCTTCCCGGTGGGCGGCTATCCGCCCATGACCGGGACCTGCTCGGTTTGGCCCGGCAATTGGCCGATGCGGATCCGGCCGTGCCCGGTGCTGTGTTGGCCATAGTCTTTGGCGCCATTCGGGAAGATGGCTTCGGGACTGCCGGTGTCGACCGGCTACTGCATTCTCTACCAGGCCCTCTAACGCACTCTCTAACGCACTCTCTAACGCACTCTCTAACGCACTCTGCCGATCAATCCTTCGGCCCAGGCGCCTC
>NZ_JBDNGD010000033.1:0-4576 GCF_041689495.1 Halomonas sp.
CTGGTGGTGGGGCGCACCGACGTGGAACGGGGCTGGCTGACCTCCAGCGGCACCATCCAGGTGGCGCCGGTGCTCGGCGAGGCCTGGCAGCTCGAGCTCTCCTACGAGGCCCGGCATGGCGTCCTGAGCACCCGTGTCGAGGGCGAGCTGAACCCCCATCTGGGTGCTCATCGTGAGCGGGTCTTCGGCGATGTCCTGCCCTCCACCCCTCCTCATTGGACGGCTCGCTACCTGACCCTGAGCGGTACGCTGGATGGCAGCGTTCAACTGGCGCCCTTCATCGTCAGTCAGGGACAGCAGGAAGCCGATTTCCGGGGTGGGCACCTGGCCTTCGGTGGCCAGTACGGTGACTGGCGATTACGTGCCAGGTTTTCCCCCTGGCGATTGACCGATGGCGAGAATTCGCTGGAGTCCGGTCCCATCGGCCTGGAAAGCCGTTATACCTACACCGACGGGGCCTACCATTTCACTCAGTCCGACGACCTGCATATCGAGCGCCTTCTCTGGCACCAGCCCGAACTCGATCTCACCGCTCGGGATCTCGTCTACCGCAGCCTGATAGAGCTCGACGACAGGGAGCTCAGCCTCGACGGCGAGTTGAAGATCATCGAGATCCTGGCGGCGGATCAGGTATTGCTTAGCGGGTCGGTTTCGATGGAAGTGTCACGGATCAATGCCGATGCCGTGCGTGCCCTTCTGGCCGGCTTGCGTGACGAGGCGGCGATGGGTGGGCCGCCAGGGGAGGGGAGAGAGCTGCTGGTGCGCATCGAGCCGGCGTTCATCGCCATGCTGCAGGACTCACCGAGGCTGGATGTCACCCGGGTGGATCTGGAAAGCCCCATGCTGGGCCTGACGGCCAGGGGTGAAGGTGCACTCTTCTTCGACGCCCGTCGCCTCGATGAGCTCAGCCTCGTCGGACTCGATGATGAGGCGCAGCAGGCTAGCTGGCTGTCCCGTCTGGATGGCGATTTCATCTGGCATGATGTCCCCACGGTGGTTGCCCTCTGGCTGGGCCTGCCCCTGGGGACCGAAGACCTGGAAATCGATGTGGTTCGTGGTCAGGTCCGGGTCAATGGTCGGCCGATGCCGCCCCTCTGGCGTCAATTCTGACTTGAAGTCGTCGCTGCTCGCCCGCATTCACTTATCCAGCTATCACTTTCGTCACACTGGATCAGGACAACAGGCCGATGAGCGACGACCAGGATCGACCCCGGGACCCGGAAATCCCCGAATGGATTCGCGATATTCACGATCAAGACCAGGCCCCCGCCTCCCATGGCGACTCCGAGGGGAGTGGACGTTCCATGGTGCCCGCCCGGGATACCCTGCCCGAGCGTATCTACCTGCTGCCGATCCACAATCGGCCCTTCTTCCCCGCTCAGGTACAGCCGCTGGTGATCAACCGCGAGCGCTGGGAAGAGACCCTGCATCGCGTCGCCAAGACCACGCACCATACCGTGGGACTGGCTTTCGTCGGCGAGACGGCCGTCGATGAACTCGACCACGAGCAGTTTCCCGAGATCGGTACCGCGGTGAAGGTGCACAAGATCCAGGGCGAAGAAACCCAGTTCCAGTTCATCGCCCAGGGTATCCAGCGTTTTCGCATCACGCGCTGGCTGTCCAGGGAGCCGCCCTTCCTGGTGGAGGTCAGCTATCCACGTGAGCCGGTGGATGCCGAGGACGATGAGACTCGCGCCTACGCCATGGCGATGATCAACGGCATCAAGGAACTGCTGCCGATCAATCCGCTCTACGGCGAGGAGCTCAAGCACTATCTCAACCGCTTCAGCCCCCATGAACCAGGGCCTCTGACCGACTTCGCCGCGGCCATTACCTCCGCCAAGGGCCAGGAACTTCAGGAGGTGCTGGCGACTCTGCCGGTGATGGCGCGGATGCAGAAGGTCCTGCCGCTGCTGCGCAAGGAGATCGATGTCGCCCAGCTGCAGAGCGAGATCAGCGACCAGGTCAATGCCCAGATGCAGGATCGCCAGCGTGAGTTCTTCCTGCGCGAGCAGCTCAAGGTGATCCAGCGCGAGCTGGGGATCTCCAAGGACGATCGCGAGAATGACGTCGATACCTTTCGCGACCGTCTCGAGTCGCTGACGGTGCCGCCCAAGGTGCTGACACGCATTGAGGAGGAACTCGACAAGCTCTCGGTGCTGGAGACGGGTTCACCGGAGTATGGCACTACTCGCAATTATCTGGACTGGCTGACGTCCTTGCCCTGGGGGGTACGCAGCGCCGACAACCTGGATCTGCCCCATGCCCGCGAGACGCTGGATCGTGACCATGACGGTCTCAAGGATGTCAAGGAACGCATCATCGAGTTCCTCGCCGAGGGCACTTTCAAGGGGGATGTGGGGGGTTCCATCCTGCTGCTGGTCGGCCCGCCGGGGGTGGGCAAGACCTCTGTGGGTCGCTCCATCGCCGAGGCGCTGGGCCGCGAGTTCTATCGCTTTTCGGTGGGCGGCATGCGCGACGAGGCCGAGATCAAGGGGCATCGGCGCACCTACATCGGCGCCATGCCGGGCAAGCTGGTGCAGGCCCTCAAGGAGGTCGAGGTCGAGAATCCGGTGATCATGCTCGACGAGATCGACAAGATGGGGCAGTCCTTCCAGGGCGATCCGGCCTCGGCCCTGCTGGAGGTACTCGACCCCGAGCAGAACGTCGACTTCCTCGACCACTACCTGGATGTGCGACTCGATCTTTCCCGGGTGCTCTTCGTCTGCACGGCCAATACGCTGGATTCGATCTCCCCGGCGCTGCTGGATCGCATGGAGCAGATCCGCCTGTCCGGGTACATCGCCGAGGAGAAGGTCGCCATCGCCAAGCACCACTTCTGGCCCAAGCTGCTCAAGCGTGATCGCATCCCCAAGAAGCGCATCAACCTCACCGATGCGGCCCTGCGACAGGTGATCGAAGGCTATGCCCGGGAGGCCGGGGTGCGGCAGTTGGAGAAGCAACTGCACCGCATCGTGCGCAAGGCAGCAGTGAAGCTGCTGGAGAACGACCAGAAATCGGTGCGGGTCTCGGTGAACAATCTCGAGGACTTCCTCGGCGCTCCCCTGTTCCGCAAGGAGCAGGTGCTCGAGGGCGAGGGCGTGGTCACGGGGCTGGCCTGGACCTCCATGGGTGGCGCGACCCTGCCCATCGAGGCCGGCAAGGTGCATGCCCTGGAGCGTGGCTTCAAACTGACCGGCAAGCTCGGTGACGTCATGAAGGAATCGGCCAACATCGCCTACAGCTATGTGTTGGGTCATCTGAGCGAGTTCGGCGCCGATGCCGACTTCTTCGACTCGGCTTTCGTCCATCTCCATGTGCCGGAAGGGGCCACGCCCAAGGATGGTCCCTCGGCGGGGGTCACCATGGCCACGGCGCTGCTGTCCCTGGCGACACACCGGGCCATCGATCGGCGGCTGGCGATGACCGGTGAGTTGACCCTCACCGGCCAGGTGCTGCCGGTGGGCGGTATCCGCGAGAAGGTGATTGCCGCCCGTCGCAGCGACATTTTCGAGCTGATCCTGCCCGAGGCCAATCGGCGCGACTTCGATGAGTTGCCCGACTATCTTCGGGAGGGGATCAGGGTGCATTTCGCATCCCGCTACCCGGATGTGGCCAGGGTGGTGTTTGCGTAGTCGACCATCGCCGCTGAGTGGCCGTTACCAGAGGCGATGGGAATCCTCTGTCGCGCGCAACCGGTCACGGGCGATATAGAGGGCGGCGATGGCGCGTGCCTCGTGGAAATCCTCGCGAGCCAGCAGATCCTGCAAATCCTCGATGGCGTGGGTCTCCACGATCATGGGTTCGGGTTCGTCGCCTGGCAGACGCTTGGGGTAGAGGTCGCTGGCCAGCAGCACCTGCATGCGATGGCGCATGTAGTTGGGCGCCAGGGACAGTTCCACGAGGGGTTCGATGCGTCTGGCACCGAAGCCGCATTCCTCCATGAGCTCCCGGTTGGCGGCGGTGATGATGTCCTCGCCCGGGTCGACCAGCCCCTTGGGCAGGGTCAGCACATAGTCCTCGAAGCCAGCGGCGTATTCGCGGATCAGCAACACATGCTCGGGGTCGGGCATGGCGACGATCATGACGGCGCCGTGGTCACTGCCGGTGAGCCGCTCGAAGGTGCGTTCCTCCCCATTGGAGAAGCGCAGGTCCAGGGATTCGATATGGAAGAGGCGGCTGCGGGCGACGGACCGGCGCGCGAGGATCCGGGGTTTCTCGGGCCAGTTCGTGTCTTGACGCTGTTCATCCGGGTCATGGGATTGCGGCATGAGCTCTCCAGTGTTTGTCGGGTGGGGTACCATTCTCCTTCCCGACCAGGGGAGGTTTTGATCCTGGTGGGAGGCCGGCTCTGCCGGGCGAGGGGTTGGGTCCATTGAGGCGTCGCATTAGTCGATTGGGTACAATACCATGCCTTTTCACCCTCGCCATCCGGAGCCGCGATGATCGACTGGCGCGCCATCGATACCGTCCTGCTGGACATGGACGGCACCCTGCTGGATCTCCACTTCGATAGCCACTTCTGGCTGGAGCATCTGCCCCGTCGCTATGTGGAGTTGCATCACCTGGACGAGGC
>NZ_JBDNGD010000034.1:0-1465 GCF_041689495.1 Halomonas sp.
ACTGACAGGGTAAAGGACAGGAAAAAGGCCGAGATCAACGCTGGCTTGATGGTCGGCAGCATGAAGTGGATGACTCGCTTCATGGGGGCGGCATAGAGGTCCTTTGCCGCCTCGAACAAGGTCGGGTCGAGACCCACGAAACGCGAGTAGACGATCAGCGCCACGAAGGGGATCTGAAAGGTCACATGGGCGATGATCATGGTGACGAGCCCGGGACGAAACAGCCCCGTGAGGTCGTGGATCTGGACGAAGAAGACCATCTCCGAGATACCGAAGACGATATCGGGCAGCACGATGGGCAGATAGATCAGCACGATCAGCCAGCCGAGCTTGCGATGGCGGTGCCGGTACATCCCGTAGCCGATCAGGCTGCCGATCACCAGGGCAATCGCCGAAGAGGTGATGGCCAGAATCATGCTGTTGCCGAAGGCCGAAAGGATCTCTTCGTTGCCCAGCAACTGTCGATACCAGCGCAGCGAGACACCGGTGAAGGTGGCCGCGCTGTTGGCGGCATTGAAGGAAAACAGCACCACCACGATCAGAGGCAGGTATAGGAAGGTCAGGGTCAGCCACCAGAAGCCCACCAGGCCGCGCCTGAGTGTTCGCTTTCTCATATCACCACCTCCTCACCACCACCCAGACGCTTGCCAAGGCGACGCATGACGAAGAGCCCGATAAAAGTGGCGATCAGCATCAGGATCGCGCCTGCCGCCCCCAACGGCCAGTTGGACCCGCCGGCGAACTGGGTGGCGACCAGATTGCCGAGCATCATGCCCTTGCCGCCGCCAAGCAATTCGGGGATCACGTACATGCCGAAGGCGGGAATCGACACCAGCACGATGCCGGCCAGCAGCCCCGGCAGGGTCTGGGGGAAGACCGCGTGCCAGAAGGCGCGAACCGGCGAGGCGAAGAGATCCTGAGCGGCCTCCACCTGGGCGGTATCGAGCTTCTCGAAGGCGGAATACAGCGGCAGCACCATGAAGGGCAGGAAGTTGTAGACCAGCCCCAGGGTGACCGCGAAATTGGAGGGATAGAGCCCCATGTTGGGGGCGATCAGGCCGAAGGTTTCGGCCAGGTTCGAGAGCGGCGTGCCAGGGGCCAGCAGGTTCATCCAGCCGAAGGTACGAATCACCTGATTGGTCCAGGAAGGCACCACCACCAGCAGCAGCAGGATCGGCCGCCACTTCTCTCGGCAGGTGGTGATGTAGTAGGCGACGGGATAGGCCACGATCACCACCAGCCCGGTCGACACCAGGGTCTGCCACAGCGAACGCAAGAGGGTATAGAGATTGCCCGGACTCCAGCCCAGGAAGCCGAAGCCCGCCAGGCGCCGGAACGACTCCAGCGACAGCGGCATCTCGGGCTGACCGTAGGGGCCGTTGGTCATGAAGGCCACGCCCATCAGGTAGGCGCTGGGCAGGACCAGGAAGATGATGATCCAGGTCGCCCCGGGGGCCACGGTGAA
>NZ_JBDNGD010000035.1:0-7598 GCF_041689495.1 Halomonas sp.
GAGTAGGCCCTGATGACCTCCTCGTCGTTCCTGTGGGAGATATCGAACAGGCCGAACTTCTCCCAGTCGCCGCTATACTCCTCATCGATATCGAAGTCCTTGAAGGAGATATCGTAGGGCGGTGCCACCAGCTGTACATAGCCGCCGGCCCGGAAGCCCACAACTTCCCCTTCGGGAAGTCGCAGATTCAGTTCCTTGATGAAGGTCGCAACATTGGGATTGTCGATGACCTCACACTCCCACTTCTTGACGCCGAAGACCTCTTCCGGCACCTCGATCTTCATGTCCTGCTTGACCGGCACCTGGCAGGAGAGGCGCCAGCCGTCCTTCTTCTCGCGCAGGGTGAAGTGATATTCCTCGGTGGGCAGGATGCCGCCGCCACCCTCTTCCACGCGACACTTGCACTGGGCGCAGGTGCCGGCACCGCCACAGGCGGACGACAGGAAAATCCCATTGGAGGCCAGGGTATTGAGGAGCTTGCCACCGGCCTGGGTGGTCAGGGTGTGTTCGGGGTCGTCATTGACCTCGATCTGCACGTCACCGGTACTGACAAGCTTGCTGCGCGCGGCCAGGATCACCATGACCAAGCCGATGATGATCACGGTGAACATGAACACACCGAGCAAGATGACTGCTGTATCAACCATGTCGGTTTCCTATTGCTTGACGTTGCCTGAGTCCCGACGGCACCGCGTGCCGTCGGGACAACATGACGTACCTCAGAGCTGGATGCCGGAGAAGGACATGAAGCCCAGCGACATTAGACCCACGGTGATGAAGGTGATGCCCAGCCCCTGCAGGGAGTCGGGAACGTCGCTGTACTTGAGCTTCTCGCGAATGCCGGCCAGCGCCGTGATGGCCAGGGCCCAACCCACACCGGCCCCCAGGCCATAGACCACGGATTCGCCGAAGTTGTAGCTGCGCTCGGACATGAACAGGGTCGCACCGAGGATGGCGCAGTTCACGGTGATCAGCGGCAGGAAGACGCCCAAGGCGTTGTAGAGCGCCGGCACGTACTTGTCGAGGAACATCTCCAGGATCTGCACGATGGCGGCGATGACGCCGATGTAACTTAGATAGCCGAGGAAGGCCAGATCGATGTTCTCGGCACCACTGATCCCGGTCCAGGCCAGGGCCCCCTCATCCAACAGGTAGGTCAGGATGAGGTTGTTGACCGGAACGGTGATCACCAGCACCACAATGACCGCTATCCCCAGGCCGAAGGCCGACGATACCTTCTTGGAGACTGCAATGAAGGTACATATGCCGAGGAAGAACGCCAAGGCCATGTTCTCGACGAAGACCGAGGCGATGAACAGGCTGAGATAGTGTTCCATGTTAAACGGCCTCCTTCGGCTGAGTGTTTTCCTTCATCTTGAACTCGTTCTCCTCGACCTGCTCCGGGTTCAGGGAGCGCAGCACCCAGATCAGCAGCCCGATGATGAAGAACGCCGAAGGTGGTAGCAGGAACAGGCCATTGGGCACATACCAACCACCATCCTGTACCGGGACCAGCACAGTGAAACCGAAGACGCTTCCGGACCCGAACAGCTCGCGGATGAAGCTGACCACCATCAGGATGAAGCCGTAGCCCAGCCCGTTGCCGATGCCATCCAGGAAAGACAGCCCCGGGGTATTGGACATGGCGAAGCCTTCGGCGCGCCCCATCACGATGCAATTGGTGATGATCAGCCCGACGAAGACCGAGAGCTGTTTGGATATCTCGTAGGCATAGGCCTTGAGGATCTGGTCTACCACGATGACCAGCGAAGCGATGATGGTCATCTGCACGATGATGCGGATCGACGAGGGGATGTGGTTGCGGATCAGGGAGATGAACATGCTGGAGAAGGCCGTGACGAAGATCACCGCCAGTGTCATGACCAGCGATACGCTCATGCTGCTGGTCACCGCCAAGGCCGAGCAGATACCCAGTATCTGCAGCGCAATGGGGTTGTTGTTGAAGATCGGCGTCGTCAGGACGCCCTTGGGAGTCGCTTCTGCCATGATCAGGCTCCTTCCGCTTCGAGTTCGACGTCAGCTTGCTCGGCATCGTCCTGGTCCACACCGCTACGGAACTTCGCCAGGTAGTTGCCGAAGCCTTCAGGGCTCAGCCAGAACTGCACCAGGTTGGTCACACCACGGCTGGTCAGGGAGGCGCCAGACAAGGCGTCCACCTCGGTCTCGCCGCTGGCACCGCCCTTCACCAGCTGGATGGCCGGCTGCACGCTCTCTTCCTCGGCAAAGATCTCCTTGCCTTGCCATTGGGCCTTCCAGTTCGGGTTGTCGACTTCGCCACCCAGGCCGGGGGTCTCGGCATGGGAGTAGAAGGTGATGCCCTCGATGGTGTTGCCGTCACCCTGCACCGAGAGATAGCCGCGCATCAGGCCCCAGAGGCCCTGGCCGCGGATCGGCAAGATGAGCTGCTGGGGGTCGTCCGGATTGCCCACCAGGTAGACGGTGCTGTACGCCTCCTGACGCGACAGGCCGGCGATATCCCTCTCACCGGACAGCGTGCGAGACTGGGCCGGATCCTTGGCCGCCTGGAAGCCGTCGTAAGTCGCGGGGTCGAACTGGTCGGTGTACTCGCCGGACCGCAGATCTACCACCCGTGGCGTGACCTTCTCGAAAGCGGTCTGGATATCCATGCCCGGCTTGTCGAGATCCGCCACCTCCAGGATGTTGGTCTTGCGGTCGAGTTCCTGGTTCAACTGCTGCATCGGGCGCAGTGCCACCGCGGCAGTCGAGACGATGACCGCACACACGAAACAAAGTGCGAACGCCACCGTCAGGATCTTCTTGGTGGAGTTATTGCTCTGTGCCATCACGCAGTCTCCTCGGCCGGCACACCGGTGCGCGCCAGGCGGCGCTTGATGTTGGCCTGTACAAAGAAGTGATCGATCAGCGGGGCGAACAGGTTGGCGAAAAGAATCGCCAACATAATGCCTTCCGGGAAGGCCGGGTTCACCACGCGGATAAGGATGGTCATGACACCGATCAGCGCACCGAATATCAGGCGGCCCGGATTGGTCATCGAGGCGGATACCGGATCGGTGGCCATGAATACCATGCCGAAGGCAAAGCCGCCCACCACCAGATGCCAGTACCAGGGCATCGCGAACATCGGATTACTGTCGGAACCGATCAGGTTGAAGAGCGCACTGGTGGCCACCATGCCGAGAAAGACGCCCAGGACGATTCGCCAGGAAGCGATCTTGGTCCACAGCAGCACCACGGCCCCGATCAGGATCGCCAGCGTCGAGGTCTCGCCCACGGAGCCGGGGATGAAGCCGAGGAAGGCATCCCACCAGCTGAACTGGCTGGACAGAGCATCCATGCCGCTCTGGAAGGCGGTCGATAGCGCGGTGGCGCCGGTATAGCCATCCGCGGCCACCCACACGGAATCACCGGTGATCTGTGCCGGATAGGCGAAGTAGAGGAAGGCACGGCCGGCCAGCGCCGGGTTGAGGAAGTTCTTGCCGGTACCACCGAAGATCTCCTTGCCGACCACGATGCCGAAGGTAATGCCCAGGGCTACCTGCCAGAGCGGGATGGTGGCGGGCAGGATCAGGGCATATAGCACCGAGCTGACGAAGAACCCCTCGTTGACCTCATGACCACGCTTGATGGCGAAGAGGACCTCCCAGAAACCACCGACCACGAAGGTCACCAGGTAGATGGGCAGGAAGTAGGTGGCGCCGAGGACGAAGTTGGCCCAGACGCTATCCGGGTTGTGGCCGCCGGCCAGCAGCATGGCAATCGCTTCGCGCCAGCCATCCATGGAGCCGTAGCCATCGGCGATGGCAAGGTTGGCCTGCCAGCCGGCGCTCCACATGCCGAAGAACATCGCCGGGAAGGTGCAAAGCCAGACGGTGATCATGATGCGCTTGAGGTCGATCCCGTCACGCACGTGAGCCGTGGTCTTGGCCACATCGGGCGGAGCGTAGAAGATGGTGTCCACCGCCTCGTAGAGGGGATAGAACTTCTCGTACTTGCCACCCTTGTGGAAGTGTGGCTCGAGATTGTCGAGTGTCTGTCGGATACCCATCATCAGGCCTCTTTCTCGATCAGGGTGAGGTTGTCGCGCAGGATGGGACCGTATTCATACTTGCCCGGGCACACATAGGTGCACAACGCCAGGTCCTCTTCATCCAGCTCGAGACAGCCGAGCTGCATGCCCGCCTCGATGTCGCCGACAATCAAGGAGCGCAACAGCTGGGTCGGCAGGATGTCCAGTGGCATCACTTCCTCATAGGCACCGACAGGCACCATCGCCCGCTCGGACCCATTGGTGGAAGTGGTGGGCGCATAGTTGGTCAGGCCCTTGAGCTTGGAGACATAGATGCCCATCACGGAATGGCGGTTGACGCCAGGCGACAACCAACCCAGCCAGAGGCGCTTGTTGCCTTCCTCGATCAGACTGATCTGGTTGTGGAAGCGGCCCAGGTAGCGCAGCGAACCTTCCGCAATGTTACCGCTGAAGACGGAACCGGAGATGACTCGTGTTCCTTCGGGGTCGATCACCTCACCGTCGAGGAGTTCCTCGGTACTGGCCCCGATCCGGGTACGCAGCAGACGGGGATTCTCCGTGCGAGGCCCCCCCAGCGCGATCACCCGGCGCGTGTCCAGCTTGCCCTCCGCGAAGAACTTGCCGAAGGCAATGACATCCTGATAGCCGATATGCCAGACCCGCTTGTGCAGGGCGACCGGAGAGAGGTAGTGGATATGCGTTCCCACCAGGCCCGCCGGATGAGGACCCGCAAAGGTCTGCGCCTGGACACCGTCGATATTGCCACCGGCCACGCTGCTGTTGGGACCCATGCAAAGATACACTTTGCCCTCGGTCAGGCGAGTCAGCACCTTGAGGCCATCCTCGAAGGCATCTGTCTGCTCGTTGATGACCATCGCGGGGTCGGCAGCAAGCGGATGCGTATCGATGGCGGTGACGAAGACATCCGTCGGGATGCTGTCGATGGCCGGTGTGCGGGAATAGGGGCGAGTGCGCAGCGCCGTCCAGAGACCGGATTCGACGAGGCTGTCGACCACCACTTGTCGCTCCAGGCTTTCCAGCTTGTCACGACCGTGGGCGGTGAACTCTAACGCCTCCTCATTCTCGTCGACCTTGATCACCACGGACAACAGCTTGCGCCTTTCACCACGATTGATGGCCACGATCTCACCGGCGGCGGGTGCAGTGAAACGCACCCCGTCGATTTTCTTGTCGGTGAAGAGCAGCTGGCCCAGCTTGACGGTCTCCCCTTCCTTGACCTCCATGGTCGGCTTCATGCCGACATAGTCGGGTCCAAGGACCGCCACGTGACGCACCGGCCGCGCTTCCTCGATGCGCTGCTCAGGCGCCCCCGTGATGGGGAGATCCAGGCCTTTCTTGACTTCGATCATAGTCTCGCCCAGTTGATGGATCGGATAGATGAAAGAGGTTCGAATGGATTCGGATGCTTGATTTTCAATACATTACCAGTCCGGCTCGAGCGAGGCCCGAACCACCCCGAGATATCCACCACATTATAATGATTCACCAAGGTCCTGACCACCTGACTTGAGGCAGCAAGGCCCCTTGCACTTCGGGTCGGCAGCGCAGCACCATACTCGGATAAATAAAAACCCCCACCGAATCAATTCAGCGGGGCACCGATTACACCAGGCATTCAGGTCTGTTGATCAGGCGTTAGCCGCATGTGGCAGCTTGAGGAAACGGACATTTGAGACATGCTGCAGGATACGCACCACCTGGCAGCTGTAACCGAATTCGTTGTCATACCAGACGTAGAGAACGACATGCTTGCCATTGGCGATGGTCGACTTGGCGTCAACGATCCCGGCATGACGGTTGCCCACGAAGTCCGAGGAGACGACCTCGGGGGAATCCACATAGTCGATCTGCTTCTGATAGGCGGAATCGATGGACATCCGCCGCAGGTAGTCATTGAGTGCCTGGGTATCGGTCTCCCCTTCCAGGGTCAGGTTGAGGATCGCCATCGAGACATTGGGAATCGGCACGCGGATCGCATTGCCGGTCAGCTTGCCGGCGAACTCGGGCAAGGCCTTGACGACGGCCTTGGCGGCACCCGTCTCGGTCAATACCATGTTCAGCGGCGCGCTGCGTCCGCGGCGATCCCCCTTGTGGTAATTGTCGATCAGGTTCTGATCATTGGTGTAGGCGTGAACGGTCTCGACATGACCGTGGGCGACGCCGAACTCGTCGTTGAGCACCTTGAGGATCGGGACGATGGCATTGGTCGTGCAGGACGCCGCCGAGAGGATATTATCCGCAGCGCCGATATCCTGATGGTTGATGCCATAGACGATGTTGGGTATATCCCCCTTTCCCGGTGCCGTGAGCAGCGCCTTGGCCACGCCCTTGCATTCGAGGTGCTGACCAAGGCCCGCCTCATCACGCCAGATACCGGTATTGTCCACCACCACGGCCTCATCGATGCCATAGGCGGTATAATCGACCTCCGACGGAGAATCGGCGTAGATCACCTGGATCAGATTGCCGTTGGCGGTAAGGGTACGGGCCTCGACATCGAGACTGAGGGTGCCGTGGAAGGGTCCATGCACGGAGTCACGGCGCAACAGGCTGGCGCGTTTCTGGAGATCCTGGGCGATATCACCACGCCCCCGGACCACGATGGCACGCAGCCGCAGCAGGTTCCCGCCGCCTGCCTTGTCGATCAGCACCCTGGCAAGGATGCGGCCAATCCGCCCGAAGCCATAGAGAACGACATCCTTGGGCTTGCCAGTTCCCGCCTTGGCATCATGGGCATCGACAATCTCGGCGAGTTCCTCGCGCATGAAGGTCTCGGCATCCTGGCCACCCCGTTTCTTGAATGTCACCCCCAGCTTGCCCACATCGACGTGGGCCGGCCCCAGATTGAGGCGTGTCATGGCCTGTACCAGCGGGAAGGTATCCTGGACCGAGAGTTCGGTGCCCTCTATCTTGCGCACGAAACGATGATCTTTCAGGATGCGGATGACGCTTCGGTTGAAGAGCGAGCGCCCGAACAGGGTGGTGACGACATTGTGATGGCGATAGAGACGGCCGATCAAGGGAATCATCTGTTCGGCGATGGCCTGGTTGTCATGCCAATCCTGGAAGATGGTATCGAGCGGTTGCTGACTCACGGGTGGCCTCTCTGTGGTGTTCGGGAAGCGCTTCATTATCCCGACCCGACTCCCGATGGGCAATCGCAGTTTGGTCGCAGATGCTGTAAGGAGGCTACAGAAAGTCCGTTTTGACTACACGCCCTTGTCTCGTTTGGTATCATTGGGTGATCTGTATCGCCACTCTCAATGCCTCGAACACGAACCGAAGCCGACACCATGCCGCACTTCTCGCCGTTGGACCCACCACGGCCGCAGGGCCTGCGCGATACGTTATACTGGCAGACGCCCCACGGCAGTGCCGGTGCTCTGGCGCTTGCCAATCTCGCTCAGGACGCTCCCCTGCTGGTGGTCACCACCGACACTGCCCAGGCCCAGCGCCTGGAGAATGACCTGCAATTCTTCGCCCGGCTTCCGGTGATGCCCTTTCCCGACTGGGAGACGCTGCCCTACGACAGCTTCTCACCGCACCA
>NZ_JBDNGD010000036.1:0-1185 GCF_041689495.1 Halomonas sp.
ACCTGGATCAAGAGAGTGATCCCGGGACAGCACCAAGCGGCTTTGATAGCATCCCGGCCAAGCCATTGTGAGGATGGACCCTTCCATGCCACGCCACCTCCGCCTTGTCTTGACGCTGCTGAACATGGCGATGATCAGCCTGGCGCAATCAGATCACCCTGCGACGCAGTAAGCCGGTGATGGCCTCGCCGATCAGCACCAGCGTGACAATGGCGATCAGGATGGTGGCCACGGTGCGCCAGGCGAAGGTGTCGATGGAGCCCTGAAGGATCACCCCGATGCCCCCGGCACCGACGAGGCCGAGTACCGTGGACTCGCGGATATTGATATCCCAGCGCAGGATCACGATGGCGAAGAAGGCCGGCATCACCTGAGGCACCACGGCATAGGCGATCACCTTGAGCTTGGAGGCCCCGGTGGCCTCCATGGCCTCCACCGGGCGACGGTCGATCTCCTCGATGGCCTCGCCCATCAGCTTGCCGATGAAGCCCACCGAGCGGCACATGATGGCGAGTATCCCCGCCAGCACCCCGGGCCCGAAGATCGCCACGAACAGCAGGGCCCAGATGATGGTGTTCACCGAACGGCTGGAGACCAGGATGAAGCGGCCCAGCCACAGGCAGGCCCGATTGGGCGTGGTGTTCTGGGCGGCGATGTAGGAGACCGGCAGGGCGATGAAGATGGTCAGCATCGTCGACAGCGTCGCAATGTGCACCGTCTCGATCATCGCATTGACGATCTCGCCCAGGCGGCCGGGATCGGGAGGCCACATGCGTCCCCCCAGTGACGAGATCTGGTTGGGGGCGTCCCAGACCCAGGGCCAGAAGATATCGATGTCCTTCACTGCCCAGACCACCAGCATCAGAGTCAGGAGCATCACGCCATAGCGGATGAGCTGTTCCTTGCGGTCATAGCGCTTCCAGACGCGATCCGCCAGGGCGTCGGCTTGATCTACCATATCTTCTTCCGTACCCAGCCGCTGACGCCCTCGCTGACCAGTATCACCGCGATGATGACCAGCAGAATGGCGAAGGCGAACGCATAGTCATAGCGCCCGAAGGCGTTCATCAGGGTGCTGCCGATGCCACCGGCACCGACGATACCCACCACCGCGGAGGCGCGCAGGTTGCTGTCGAGCTGGTACATCGAGAGCCCCACCTGGCGCGGCAGGATCTGCGGGAAGAC
>NZ_JBDNGD010000037.1:0-20418 GCF_041689495.1 Halomonas sp.
CCGATCCTCACATCGCCATCGATGCGCCCTTCCAGGGTATCCATTCCGGCCACCAGGGTACGATAGCGGGAGATCCGAAGGTCATCGATGATCAAGCGCCCGTCGAGGCTTCCGACATCCACCGGATCATCGATACCCAATGCGAGTTGCAGCCGACCCGACTCTGCCAGGGTCAGTGACAGGTCGAGGTCTGCCCGGGTGGGATTGGCATCCACCTCCAGAGACAGACGTGACTCGGGAAGTTGCCAGGGTTGGCCATAGGCATCCAGGCCGGCGAGGCGGATCTCGCTCCGGACATCAAGATCGGCCTGCCACTGGGCCCCGCCCTGACGCCATTCCGCGCTCAGTTCGGCATCGGTGGCTCCGCCCAGGTCCCAGTTCTCGGGCATCAGGTCCTCGACCAGCGACATGGGCAGAGCGCGTATCCCAAGCACGGCGCTACCCTGCTCTGCCGAGGCATCGAGGGTTTCCTCCAGACACAGGGACCCACCCTGCTCACGACGCAGACAGAACGGCTGTACCCGGGCACTCCCTGCCGGAATGTCGACCTCGAAGGCCAGAGGCTCGGCGAGACGGATATCGCCATAGTCGGTATCCACTTCCAGGGAGCTCAGGCGACCGGCATAGCCCTCTCGCTCCGTCCCCATGGCACCCTCCAGGGCCAATGATGCTCGGGACAGCGGCATCCCCTCGCCGGCATTGGCATCGAGATCGAGACGGTGATTGGACAACCGGCCTTCCAGCACCAGGACGATGTCATTGAAGCGCTCCCCGGCGGCATTGAGCCGGTCGATGTCCAGCCGCACATCCATCTCGGGGTCCTCGAGCCCCATGACCGAGCCGACCAGGCGAAGCCGCTCAAGACGGTTATCGACGAAGGCCAGGCCATTGCCGGAGAGATCCAGGTCCAACTCCGGAGAGGCCAGGGAACCCGACGCCCTGAAGTCGCCCACCAGGCTGCCGGCCAGTTCATCGTGGAGATTGGCCAGGGCGGGAAAGTCAAGCTCACCGGAGACGTCAAGGCGTGATTCACTGACCCGACCACTGGCGTTGAGACGGTTCTTGGCCTGGCGGAAATCGAGTTGCTTGATGGTCCATTGCATGTCGCTGTCACCCGAGACGCTGGCGCGCAATGACAGGGGCAATGCCTGCAGCTCACCATCGATGGCCAGATCGGGCATCCGCAGGTTCCAGCCCGCCGGAGACTGGGCGAAGGAGAGGTTCACGTCACCGTCGAGACGCCCCTGGAGTCCATCGACGAAGTCTCCGGGATTGACATTATCCAGCCGCAGCAGCCCCTCGACGGCGAGATCGTCGGACCAGTCGACCCGTCCACGGCTCACCACCGAGGCATCACCGAGGCTGACCGAGAGTGGTGTCCAGGCAAAATGCTGGTTGTCGCCGGTTCCCGTGAGCGCCAGTCGGGTATAGGGCAGCTGCGGGCCCTCGACCATCAGCGAGGCGGCGAGACGATAGTCGAGCAGACTGCCCTCGAGACGCAGGTCGATATCCTCCACCAGCCAGGGCTCGGTGACGACTTTCTCATTTGCCTCATCTGCCTCATCCGCCTCTTGCTCCTCGGCGAGGGGTGCCTTGCCTGGCAAGGGCCACTGGATCAAGTCGCTGTTCAGGGCTGCCGTGAAGGGCAATGTCGGGTCGAGGGCATCCAGTCGGACATCCAGCGTCCCGTTGACGGGTCCCCTGAAACCGAGACTTCCGCTGAGCTCGGCCAGGCTCCCGGCGAGGGTCAGATCGAGGCGTTGGCCGGCCAGGTCGGGCATGATCTCGGGTAGCAAGAGAGCGGCTTCGAGGCGGACATCCAGGGGATAGTCATCCTTGAGCTCGACACTGGCCTCCAGGCGCGCATCGACATCGCGAGTGGCCACTTCCAGAGGCGTGATCTCGATGAGATGCCCCTCCCCCGACAGGCTGAGTGCCAGCCGCTGGACCCCATAGTCCGCGGCGCCAGAGACGGCGAAGTCCTCGACCAGCAATTCCGGCACCTCGAGACGCAGCGGCAGCCGAATCTCAGGAAGCTCACGACGCGGTTGCGATTCCAGTGGCAGGCTAGCCAGCCCTTCGAGTTCGGCGGCGGCCTGAGTCGGCAAGGAAGACTGCACGGCGATACTCGCATCGATAGCCTGAGCAGCCAGTCTGGAGCCTTCATGATCCGCCTCACTGAGCGCCAGACGAGATCCCGGCGACAGGGGCAGCAGCAGCCGGATACCGGCCAGGCGGGTGGGCAGGAGAGTCAGGGTGGACCCTTGCGCCACTGCACCGGTAGTGAAGTGGTCCCAGCTCAGGCGGGTGCCATCCACCAGCTGAACCTCGACGTCCAGCAGGGCAATGGAACGGATCTCCACCGGGAAGGGAAGGGAAATCGCCTCCAGTGGGGCAGCCGGCGCCGCATCGTCGGCCTCGTCCGGCGCGTCGGCGGACTCGCCGAGACGGATACGGGCCCCCTCCAGGATCAGGCCATCTAGACACAGGCGTCCACGCAGCAGGCAGTTCTCTCCCCAGGCCAGCTCGATGCGCTGGGCGGCGACTCTGGCAGGCCCGACGGTGAAGCGCAGATCATTGAGGACCAGGGTGTCCAGGGGAGCCCCCTGCGAGGTGTCCAGTTCATAGAACCCCCGGTTGGCCCCCTCCTCAAGCAACAGGCCCGTCCCCCAGGGGGACAACACCAGACCCAGGGCGAAGACCACCAGACCCAGAAACCAGAGGGGAAGAAAAATCACCAGGCGGAAGAATGCCCATATCAGACGTCGGACCATCAGAACTCCGGGCCGATGGCGAAATGCAGGCGCCACGAATTGTCCTCGTCATCGAAGGGGTGTGCGATATCCAGGCGTATCGGTCCAACCGGTGATACCCAGCGCACGCCAAGGCCAGCGCCGGTATTGAGGGCATCGGGGCCCCAGTCATCGAAGGCATCGCCGGTGTCGATGAAGGCGGCGCCCCACCAGTCGCCGGTGACGCGTCGCTGGAATTCGGCACTGGCAGTAAGTAATTGTTGGCCACCACGCAGCTCGCCCTGGGTATTTCTCGGCGCCAGACTCTCGTAGGCATAGCCGCGGATGCTGCGATCGCCACCGGTGAAGAAACGCAGGGAGGGCGGTATCTTGCTGAAGTCATCGGTCTCGATGGCCCCCAGCCCCAGCCGGGTGATGAAGCGGCTGTCGTCGCCGAACATGCGAATCCATTGGGTATCGCCGGTCAGGCGCAGGAAGTCTGCACTGGACCCCCAGAGACCGTCAGAGACCTCGAAGGCGATCCGTTGTCGGTCTCCCCATGTGGGGAAAGTCGGGTTGCGTGTCCGGGTCCTTGACCAGCTGACACCGGGATAGAGCAGCCATACCTGCTCCGACTCGTCCCCCTGGGTGAAGTCCTCGAGGGTGCTGCGCAGGTAGAGACTCTGGATCCAGCGGTTTTCGAATTCCCAGCGCCTGGCGGCTTCCACGGTGGCCTCCAGACTCTGGGTGTCATCGGTGTCGCGATGGCGAAACCCGTACTGGAAGCGGTAACTGTCCCGTAAGGGGTTGTCGAGCGGCAAGGTGTAGGCGCCGGTCAAACGCTGTTCGGGACCGGACAGGTAGAGGCTGTTGTCGAGACCATGGCCCTGCCGATTGATCCATGGCTGCTTCCAGGCGAACCGGGTTCTTGGCCCCACATCGGTGGCAAAGCCGACACCGATCTCGAACTGGTGACGATCGGCCGGTGTCAGGCTGACATCGATGGGCACCTCGGTGCGCGCGGCACGATGCAGGGCGGATACCTGTTCGAGGGCCGCCTGGCTGAGCCGGGGCTCTGCCGGTGGTGTCATCGCGAAGTCGGCGTCGAGTTCGAGTTCTGCCCAGAACCCGCTGGGAGCCTCGGGCAGCACCAGGCTCTCGGCGACATTCAGTCGAGGGCGCACGGTGACCGAGCTGAACCAGTTGGTCTGGCCGAGTCGCTGGTTGTAGCGGGCGAGTTTCCCGGCGAGGTAGGGATCCCCGGGGGGAAACGTCATCAGGTTGCGCAGCCGGTCCTCATCGATATGACTGCCGAACAGGCTGACCTCACCGAAGCGGTATCGAGGGCCGCTATCGAGGGCCAGATAGAGTCGGGCACTCTGATCATAGGGCCTGACCTCCATGCGCCTGTCGGTGAAGCGCCAGTCGAAATAGCCCCTCTCCAGGGACAGGTTGGCCAGACGGCCACGCAGGCTGTCATAGGGGGCATGGACCAGTGGGTCACCGACCGCCAGGGGGAAGACGCCGATGACCTCCCGGAAGCTGGCATCCTCGGTGGCATCGCCCTCCAGGCGAAGATCCAGGACCTCTATCCTTACCCTCGGGCCGGGGTCGATGACCAGATCCACACGCTCGGGGGTAACCTCGCCGATGATGTCCTGGACGACCTGGGGCTCGTAGTAGCCGTATACGCGCAACGCCTCACGGGCAAGACGCTGGATTTCGGATTCCAGCCTAGACCGGCTGTACTGGTCCGCCTCGATGCCCTGGAGATAGTTCCGAACATTGTCGGCCACCTCTCCTTCCAGGTCCTCAATGCTCGCCTCGATCGCCCATGTCGAGGACGACACGAAGAGACACAGCATCCCTGCACCCAAGCGTGTCAACACGCGTTTTCCCATATCAACGGCTTCCTGACGTTGGTTCGACGCTTTGCCGGTGGCGTGATTCACTGCGCCATCATGGCCGCAGGGCTTCCAGTTGGGCGCTCAATGCCAACTGGGCACGACGCAGTTCGCCAATATCCGATGCCAGGGCCGCTACGCGACCATCCATCGCAGCGATCCGTTCGCTGTCATCATGCCGTGATGAGGTCAGGGCTTCAACCTCTGTCCCCAGCCCGGACAATCGAGCCAATGCCTCATCCAGCCGCTCCTGGAGCTGCCCCTCGATGCGTGTCATGCGCTCCTCCAGAGCAGACGCCGGCACCTCGCCCTCCAGCCCCTCGACCCGGTCGATCAGACTATCGAGCCGCTCGGCATCCCGCTCACGTCGCTCGGTAACCGCGACCAGACGTTCGCCAAGGGCCGCTCGACCCTCATCTCCGACCCGTTCCAGGGCATCCAGGGAAGCCTGGGTGGCCGACAGCATGGCTTCACGGGTCGCGGCGGCTTCGCCGATTCTCACCACCCGTGCCTGCAGGTCATCGATACGCTCATCGATAGCGACGAATCGAGCGGACACCTGCTCCTGCATCTGCTCGTCCTGGCGCTCCAGGACATCCAGCCGGGATTCGACCCCGGCCAGGGCCTCACCCCTGCCCTCATCCATGTCGAAACGCGCATGAACATTGGAGACTTCACCGCTGAGTCGGGTGAGGTCACGCTGGAAGCGTTCACGCTCTTCCCAGGCCATCCAGGCCATCCCCGCCAGGGCGGCGATCAGCAGCAGGATCAGCAGCCACAAGGGCCAGACACGTGGTGGACTGGGGTAACGAAAACGATGGGGTGCCAGGCTGTCATCCGGGTCCGGGACGATGGGGCGCGCCTGCCGGCGGTCATCCGGGCGCTCTGCCATGGCCTACTCCTTTGATCTCGAGCGATGTGATCCACTGCGATTGACGGGATCGAGCCAGAAGCCGCCGGGAATGATCGTCACCACCGACATTGCGCCTTTCTTCAGATTGCGCCTTTCTTCAGGAAGGTCCCGGCAACTGTTTTATAGCCTTTTCATAGTGTAAGGTTTTTTTCATTCAAAACGTATCCTTGCCGTCCAACGCTTGCCCAGGCAAGCCGTCACCGATGTCTCGTCCCGCGTCCCCAGGAAGACCCAGATGGCCCTTGAACTCCCCGCCCTGCCTTTTGACAGGAATGCGCTCGAACCCTATCTCTCTGCCGAGACCCTCGACTATCACTATGGCAAGCACCATCGGGCCCATGTCGACGAACTCAATGTCCTCACCGAGGGCACCGACGAGGCAGGCAAGTCGCTCGAGAGCCTCATCCGGAGCAGCAGTGGCAGGCTCCTGAACCAGGCGTGTGAGGCCTGGAATCACACCTTCTACTGGCACTGCCTGTCACCCAGGGCAGGGGGAGAGCCCTCCGGGAAACTGGCCACTGCCATCGAGGGCCGGTTCGGATCCTTCGAGGTCTTCAAGGCGGAATTCCGATCCCGAGCCTTCGACCACTTCGGTACTGGCTGGATCTGGTTGATCAGGGCCGAGGACAGCGGCGTGGAGATCCTGACGACCCACGATGCCAATACCCCCATCGCCCATGGACAGGTGCCCCTGCTGGGCATCGATCTCTGGGAACACGCCTATTACATCGATTATCGCCATGCACGTGACAAGTACATCGAGAATCTCTGGGCCGTGATCAACTGGGATTTCGTTGCCCAGAATCTCGATTAAGGCCCCTCACCCGCCGATGTTCCCGCGTCGACGACAGAGATCCTTTCCGTCAGCGGATTCGCGCGCCGGCCAATCCCTCGATAGACGAGGCCCTGGGCGGCGACCCAGGCGGGATCATAGATGTTGCGACCATCGAGCAGCAGGCGCTCGCGGAGCAAGCCGGCAAGCCGTCCCCAGTCCGGATTCCAGTATTCCTTCCACTCGGTGACCAGCATCAAGGCATCCGCACCGTGACAGGCGTCGTAGGGGTCCACGTCGAACACCTCGAGCAAGGGGTGGTCACCGACCTCGCTCAGCAGCGAGGGAATGGCCGCCGGATCGTGAAGCCTCACCCTTACCCCCTGGGCCCATAGGGCGTCCAGCAGAACGAGCACCGGCGCATGATCGATGCGTGCCGTGCCGGGCTTGAAGGCCGCTCCCCAGATGGCCACGGTGCGACCCTCGAGGCGACCCCGGAAATGGGACCACAGCTTGCGGAAGAGCGTCTCCTTCTTGTGTTCGTTGATGTCCAGCACCTGGTCGAGGAGCAGCGAGTGTCTGCCGCTGGCCGACTGCACATCGGCGAGACGCATCAGGTCACGGGAGAAATTGGGCCCCCCGAAACCGCACCCCGGATAGAGGTATTCATAGCCGATGCGCGAGTCGGCGCCCATCCCCTGGCGGACATGTTCGACATCCACCTCCAGGGTGTCGGCCAGCCCGGCAATCTCGTTCATGTAGCTCAGGCGGGTGGCCAGCATGCCGTTGATGGCCAGCTTGGTGAGTTCTGCCGCGCGACGCGGCATGCGCTGAAACACATCGCTGCGCCGGTTGAAGGCCCGCAGCAGCTCACGCACCCGCGCCTCGGAAACCGCATCATCGCAGCCCAGCAGCCAGCGTCCGGGACGTGTGAAGGTCTCCCAGGCGCGACCCTCCTCCAGCAGATCTGGCAAGGCCACCGCCACGATTCCCTCACCGAGGCAGGCCTCTAGGCGCTCCGTCTCGCCGACCGGAAAGGTGGAATTGTTGACCAGCACAAGGCCCCGCGCGGCTCGCCTGACGAGAGTCGCGACCGGCTGAGCCAGGTCACCACGCTGCTCAGGTGACAGCGCCAACCAGAGCACATCGATGCCTTCACCGTCCGCCTCGCTCAAATCGTCTGCCTCGACGATGGAGAGGTTGCCGTGGGCACGGCTGTCCTCGAGCTGCATTGCCAGTCGCGGCTCCCTGTTCAGCCAGTCGGCCCGTGAGAGGCGAGACCAGGGATCGCCCGGATGGGGAATCCAGATGACCCGATGGCCGACCCAGGAAAGAGCCGCCGCCGCCGTGGCGGCAGCGAGTTCACTGCCGTGTACCAGTACCCGCATGGATCAGTCCTCGCCCGCATAGCGGGTCAGCAAGTCACGAAATCCTTCACCATAGCGGGCATGTCGCCGGCCATAGGCCAGGATGGCCTCGAGGTAGCCGAGCTGATGGCCACAGTCATAGGTCTTTCCGGACATGCGCCAGGCATCAACGCCCGCCTGCCGGCGCAGGGTCTCGATGGCATCGGTCAACTGGATCTCGTTGCCGGCGCCCGGCGGCGTCTCGGCGAGAATCGGAAAGATGGCTCCCGGCAGCACATAGCGACCGATGACCGCCAGGTCCGAGGGTGCCTCGTCAACCGCGGGCTTCTCCACCAAGCCGGACAGGGCCCGTGACTCACCGGGGCCAGGAATCTCGCCGCCGGTATCCACGATGCCGTACTTGTAGACCAGCGCATGGGGAACTTCTTCCACCATCAGCTGGGCGTGGCCGCTGCGCTCGAAGGCATCGATCATGCCGGCGAGGTCATTGCGGGCAAGCCCCTGATCGTCGACCAGCACATCGGGCAGCAGGACCGCGAAGGGCTCGGTGTCCCCGATGACGGGCCGTGCGCAGAGGACGGCATGACCCAGTCCCAGGGGCTCTGACTGGCGAACGCTGATGATATTGACGTCGTCGGGCACAATGGAGCGCAATTCCGCGAGGAGTTCATGCTTGCCCTTGGCCTCCAGGCTTGCTTCCAGTTCGAAATGGGTATCGAAGTGGTTCTCGATGGAGCCCTTGGACCCATGGGTCACCAGCACGATGTCCCGGATCCCGGCGGACACCGCTTCCTGCACCCCGTACTGGATCACCGGACGATCGACGATGGTGATCATTTCCTTGGGAATCGCCTTCGATGCCGGCAGGCAGCGAGTGCCGAAACCGGCAACGGGAAGCACAGCCTTCTTGATCATGATGAAATCCTTGTCCAGTAGCCATCGTCGAGACGGATGACGGTAGAATGGGTCATGATACCGAACGCGTTTCGACCTGCCACCGTGTCGGCTCGCGGGCAACCACCTTGATCGCGGAACGGAGAGGTCAGATGAGCAAAAGTCACAGCCGATCGGATAACGTCGATCCTCTGGAGATCGCCAAGTTCGAAGCGCTTTCGGAACGATGGTGGGACCCGGATGGCGAATTCAAGCCCTTGCATGACATCAATCCGTTGCGGCTCGATTTCATCGACGCCCGGGCGGGCCTCGCCGGGCGTCGGGTTCTCGACGTTGGATGCGGCGGAGGGCTGCTCGCCGAGGAAATGGCCCGTCGTGGCGCCGATGTCACCGGCATCGACCTCGGGGAGGCTCCCCTGGCAGCGGCCCGTCTCCATGCGTCGGAGACCGGCGTGGAACTTGACTATCGGTGCCTCAGTGTCGAGGCAATGGCCGAAGCGTCACCGGACAGCTTCGATGTGGTGACCTGCCTGGAAATGCTGGAGCATGTGCCCGACCCTGGCTCGGTGGTGGATGCCTGTGCCCGACTCGTCAAGCCCGGTGGACAGCTGTTCTTCTCGACACTCAATCGCAATCCCAAGTCCTATCTGTTGGCGATCATCGGTGCCGAATATCTCCTGCAGATGCTGCCCCGTGGTACCCATGACTACCAGAAGTTCATTCGCCCTTCCGAACTTGCCGCCTGGTGCCGAGAAGCAGGCCTCGAGGTATGCGAGCAGAATGGACTGGTCTACAACCCCGTGACAGGACACTACCGCCTGTCGTCACGGGATGTCTCGGTCAATTACCTGATGCATTGTCGACGAGACGACGAATGACCACCATCACCGACCGCCCTCGCGCCCTGCTGTTCGATCTCGACGGCACGCTGGTGGATACGGCGCCGGACCTCGCTCGAGCGACCAATGCCCTGCGCATCCACCATGGGCTGCCTCCCCTTCCCTACCCGGTCATACGCGCCCAGGTCTCCAATGGCGGAAACGCCCTGGTGACCCTGGCGCTGGGTTTCGACCTGGCTCACCGGGATCACCCGCAGGCACGGGCCTTCCTGCTCGATGCCTATAAGCGTCAACTGGCGATCGAGAGTCGCGTCTTCCCTCCCCTGGCAGTGCTGCTCAGCTTCTGGGAAGACCGTCAACAGCCCTGGGGGATCGTCACCAACAAGCCGCGACTCTATGCCGAGCCGCTGCTTGAGGCGCTGGGTCTCGTCCCCGGGGTTCTGGTATGTGCCGACGACCTGCCGGTGAAGAAACCCGAGCCGGAGCCGTTGTGGATGGCCGCCAGCCAGCTCGACACGCCTCCGGAGGATTGCTGGTACATCGGCGACCACCTGCGCGACATCCAGGCGGCTCGCGCCGCCGGCATGCCGGCGATTGCGGTGGGTTATGGCTATATCGACGAAGCCGAGGACTACCGCCACTGGCCGGCGGATCGATGGTTCGATACCGGCGAAGATCTGGCGTCCGCCCTGATGAACTGAGTCGCGTCCGTCGGCCTATTCCCTGGGTGGCTGAGCGTCGAAGGCCAGGCCGTTGTGGCCACGGCTGTCGGGTCCCAGCAACCACAGGTAGGTCGGCATGATCTCTTCTGGTGTTCGCAGGAGGCTCGGGTCCTCACCCGGGTAGGCGGTCTTGCGCATCCAGGTTCGGGTGGCACCGGGGTTCAGGCTGTTGACGCGGATGTTACCGAGGTGTTCCAGCTCATCGGCCAGCACCTCCATGAAGCCCTCGGTGGCGAACTTGGAAACCGAATAGGCCCCCCAATAGGCTCGACCCTTGCGACCGACGCTGGAGGAAGTGAACACCAGAGAGGCATCCTCGGAGGCCTTGAGTAGCGGCAACAGCGCCTGGGTCATCCAGATGGGCCCGTTGATATTGACCTGCATGACCTGATCCCAGAGCTCGGGATTGTACTGCTCGAAGGGCGTGATGCGGCCCAGCAGGCCGGCGTTATGCAGCAGGCCATCCAGGCGGCCGAATTCCGCCTCCAGGGTCTCGACCATGTCGTGATAATCCTTGAGCGTCGCCCCCTCGAGATTCAACGGAAAGATCGCCGGCTGAGGACCACCCGATGCCTCGATCTCGTCATAGACCTTCTCGAGCTTGGCAATCGTCCTGCCCAGCAGTATCACCGTGGCACCGTGGCCAGCACAGTCCAGGGCGGCCACCCGCCCGATGCCGTCCCCGGCACCGGTCACCAGGATGACGCGCCCCTTGAGCAGGTCGGAAGGTGGCTGGTAATCGATCTTGCAGCTCATCGATGCTCCTTGGTCGATCAGTTGACCGCCTGGCGGAGGAAGTCGTTGGCAAGCCCGGCGGCACTGCTTTCGGGATGGTTCTCGATAACCCGCTCGAGCAACTCACGGCTCTCGCCGGGTTGGCCCTGGCGAGCCTTGAGCAGTCCCAGCTTGTAGAGGGCGTCCGGCACCTTGTTGCTCTGCGAGTAGTCGTCGAGCACGGTCGTGAAGGCAACCTCGGCGTCATCGAGATTGCCTTCCGCCGAATGAAGCTCACCGAGCCAGTAATACGCATTGGCGGTCAGGCTGGTATCGGGGTAGTCGACCACGAAACCCTCGAAGGCACGGATCGCCTCACCGAACTCTCGTGACTGGACGTTGGCGAAGGCCGAATGGTAGGCCGTCTGGGCATCGGCATCCGCGCCACTCGGCGAGGGAGCCTCGGCCACCTGGCGGGCCGCGTCCTCATCGACCTGCTCCGGCGCATCGACGCCGATGGGCTCGGCCGTCGCCAGACGATCCTCCAGATCGAGGTACTGCTGGCGGGTCTGACGCCTGAGTTGCTCGAGCTGGTGGCGAAGTTCCTCGACCTGACCACGCAGTTGCTGCAATTCGCGCTGATGTTCCTGTACCTGATTGAAGAGCACCAGGCTACCGCCCGACTCCTGACGGGTTTGCGTCTGATCGTAGAAGGAACTCCGCTGGGCCGTGAGGTCCTCGACGATCGGTTGCTGTGCCACTGCGGGTAGCCATACGGACAACGGGAGCACCAGGGCTCCCGCGCCGCACAGTCCTTTCAGACCGTGTTTCATGCGTATCTCCATCGACGCGGGAATCGCGCCTCTCAGTAGGCGAAGATGACCCGGCGGTTCTGGGCATAGGCGTCCTCACTCTGGCCACGAGCAGCGGGGCGCTCCTCACCGTAGCTGACGACCTCCACCTGGGACGGCGAGACGCCCTGAATATTGAGGAACCTTTCCACGCCATTGGCCCGACGCTCACCGAGAGCCAGGTTGTATTCGCGGGTCCCCCGCTCGTCGGTGTGCCCCTGTAGCACCACCCTGGCATTACCGTTGGAACGCAGGTAACGGGCATGGGCGTTGAGTACCGACTCGAACTCGCTGCGGATCTGATCGCTGTCATAGGCGAAATAGATCGTGCGAACCTCGGGGATACGCGAGTCGGCCATCTGACCGCTACCCGCGCCGAGGCCAGTACCGCTGACCTGACCGGTTCCCGCCACGCCGGTACCCGCGGTACCGGTGCCTGTTCCGGCACCCGTCCCGTCCATGGAGCCGTCCTGGGTTCCTCCCTTGCCGGCACAACCCGCTATGAAGGCAAGGCTCAGGGCAATGGCTAGCGACCTGGTATAGGGCTTGAATTGCATCGTCTTACTCCTTGGTGATGGCAGTAGGAATTGCATCGTCTTACTCCTTGGTGATGGCAGTAGGCATCATCATGTGATCGGGTCAGTCAAGAAATGGTGACCACGCCGGTTCGCGTACATCACCCTGTGCTGCGGGCAGCCGGAAGGAGGCGCGTCCATCGGCCGATACCGCCCCCAGCACCCCATTGTTTCCCTGCTGGGTGGCGAAGATTACCATGGTCCCGTTCGGGGCAACACTGGGCGATTCATCCAGGCGGGACTCGCTCAGTACCACCAGCCGGCTGCTGTCGAGATCCTGCCGGGCCACCTGGAAGCCGTTACCGCTGCGGTGGATCAGGAAGATCGAATCGCCATCGGGAGCAAAGCGCCCACGGGCGTTATAGTTGCCGGTAAAGGTCAGTCGTTCGGCCTCCCCGCTGCCGAGTTGCAGGCGGTAGAGCTGGGGCTCGCCACTGCGATCCGAGGTGAACAGCAGGCTCCGGCCATCCGGCGACCAGTCGGGTTCGGTGTCGATGCTCGAGTTATTGGTGATTCGCTCGAAGGTGCGCCCGGCGATGTCCATGATGTAGATCTCGGGCTGGCCATCCTTCGACAACGCCATGGCCAGGCGACGCCCATCCGGCGACCAGGCCGGGGCACCATTGATGCCTTCGAACGAGGTGGCGCGCACACGCTGTCCGGTGGCCAGGTTCTGGATGTAGATCGCCGGACGATCGGTCTCGAAGGACACATAGGCGAGCTTGCTGCCATCGGGGGACCAGGCAGGTGAAAGGATCGGCTGACTGGAGCTGAGCACCTGCTGGCTGTTGCGGCCATCGGCATCTGCTACGTAGAGGGCGTACTGGATATTGTCGCCAACGCCCTGGGCCGTCACATAGGCGATGCGGGTCGCGAAGGCACCGCGTATGCCGGTGATGGCTTCGAATATCTCGTCACTGATGTAGTGCCCTGCGGCGCGCAGTTCACCCTGAGCAGAGGTCACGGTTTCACCGATCATTCGCCGCTCACCATTGACGTCGAGCAACTCGAACTGGAGGCGATAGCCATTGCCTTCCTGGCTGGCACGACCCACGACCAGGTAACGCACATCCAGGGCCTTCCAGTTGCCGTAACGGACCTCCCCGCTCTCGGCGGGACGCTCCATCATGGCGTCCCTGGGCAAGGGATCGAAGTAACCGCTTCGCGCCAGATTGTCATGGATCACCTGGGCCACGTCCTCGGGCAAGGCCTCACCGCCTGCGAAGGGCACCACTCCGACAGGTGTGGCACGGTCACTGCCACGCGTGATCTCGATCGTGAGATTGGCCTGGGCCAGGCTGCCGACCATCAGCAGCATAGCGGCCAGCCAGGTGGTTATCAGGAGTTTCATCAGCGTACTTCCCCGGGTCTGAATAGCAGATTGAATTGACGGTAATCCCGCTGGACCGATGCTGGCAACTGTCGCAATTCGGCGAAAGGTGCCGCGGCCTCCACCGCCTGGATGGCGGAACGATCAAAGGCACTGTCACCGCTACTTTGAGAGATCTCGGCACTGAAGAGTTCACCGGACGGGCCGAGGCGTACAATAATCTGGGCCGAAGCCCCCTGCGAGACGTTGGGGGGAATCACCCAGGCCTGCTCGACGGCGCGTTTCACCAGGTTGATGAAGGCGTTCGCGGCCTCCTGGCCCTGACGTGCCTCGGCGGCCGCCGCCTCTTCCTGGATGGCACGCTGGCGAGCCTGTTCGGCCTCTTCGGCGGCCAGCCTGGCCGCCTCCTCGGCCTGACGACGAGCCTCTTCCTCCCGACGCTGTTGTGCCTCGGTCTCCTGCTGGCGACGGGCTTCTTCCTCCCGACGCTGCTGTGCCTCGGTCTCCTGCTGGCGACGGGCTTCTTCCTCCCGACGCTGTTGTGCCTCGGTCTCCTGCTGGCGACGGGCCTCTTCCGCCTGGCGTTGCTGCTCCGCCTCCTGTTCCTGACGACGTCGCTCGGCTTCCTGCTGTTCCCGGAGACTGGCCTGTTGCTCGGCCTCTTGCGCACGTCTTTCCGCCTCGGCCTCGGCGGCCAGCCTGGCCTCCTCGAGAGCCTGACGCTCGGCTTCCTGTTGCCTCTGCTGTTCTGCCTCGGCGGCCGCCTGCTCCTCGGCTTGACGGGTCGCCTCCTCGGCCTGGCTGTCTTCCTCCGCCTGCCTCGCCTCGGCTCGCGCCCGTGTTTCCTCTGTGCGCTGAGCCCGATCGGTCGTGGTCTCCGTACTGACCAGCGTCGCCTGAACGATGGAAGACGAGGTTGGCTCGGGGGCGCTGGCCGGCAGGCTGATCACGCTTACGACCAGCACCCCGAGATGCAGAAGCAGGGCGAGGAGCGTCGGCAGGCCATAGCCTACGCGCTGATCATGACTTGCCATCTAGGCTCCTCACCCCTCGTTGGACCTCGGCGGTTCAGAGATCAGGCCGACATTACCCACGCCGGCCACCTGCAGGGTGCTCATCAGGGACACCACCTGGCCATAGGGCACATTGCGATCACCGCGGACCATCACCGGGGTGCCCGGACGACGGTCGAGGATGATTATCACGCGCTCTGCGATCTCATCCAGTGACACGGCCGTCTCGTCCTCCCCCACGGAGATGTAGTACTGACCGTCACGATCAACCGAGACGATGATCGGCTCAGTGTTCTCGACGTCCTCAATGGGTTCGGACGTGACCTGGGGAAGCTCGACCTGGACCCCCTGGGTGAGCATGGGCGCGGTAATCATGAAGATCACCAGCAGCACCAGCATCACGTCGATGAAGGGCACCACATTGATCTCGGCCATGGGCTTGCGACCACTGCCACGATTGAAAGGTCCTTGCATGGTGCGATACTCCTCAGGCCGAGCCGCTTTCGGCACGTCCCTGCAGATTACGATGCAGGATGGAGTGGAATTCCTCGGCGAAATCCTCGTACTTGCCCAGCAGCCTGCTGGATTCGGCGGATAACCGGTTGTAGAAGATCACCGCAGGAATCGCGGCGAACAGGCCCATGGCGGTGGCGATAAGCGCCTCGGCGATCCAGGGCGCCACGGTAGCCAGAGTGGCCTGCTGGGTCATCGACAATGACTGGAAGGAGCCCATGATCCCCCAGACGGTGCCGAAGAGGCCGATGTAGGGGCTGGCCGAGGCCACCGTGGCCAGGAATACCAGATGCAGGGTAAGGCGCTCCTCCTCCCGGGACCAGGCCACCCGCATGCTGCGCTGCACACCCTCGAGGATCGCCTGGGGGCTGCGTGTCTTGGGCAGCAGGCGATTGAACTCCCGGAAACCGGCACGGAAGACATGCTCGGCCCCCTGGGGCTCCTTCTCGCTGGGTGTCTCCCGGTAGAGCTCATTGAGATCGACACCCGACCAGAAGCGCTCTTCAAAGATCTGGTGGGTCTTGCGGGCACGGCGCAACGCGAAGGTGCGCTGGAAGATGACCACCCAGGAAAGAATCGAGCCCACGGTGAGAATCAGCATGACCACCTGTACGACGGTACTGGCACTCATGATCAGATGGAGTATGGACATTGAATCGTTCACTGGCATCCTCGTCGGGCTTGCGGTTGGGCGTCTTGCAGTTGCGCAGATGCTAAGGGGTCGGCCAGGACAGCGGCAAGCGCCATTGGCCAGGAACGCGGTTTCAGGGTGTCGACATCGAGACAGTCATCCAGACGGGCGGGCTTGGCATAACGGCATTCCAGGCGATGGACCACCAGCTGTATGCCGGCCTCGAAGAGGGAGCGCTGCGTAAAGCCGTGCTGGCGCAGCCACTCGCTGCGGGCACGCTCCATGAACTTGAGGTAATTGACGTAATAGACGATACCCCCGGCATCAGTGTCCTCGATATAGACGCGGACCGGCAGATGAAAGCCCGTCATGGTCGCACTTCCCCCTGCGCATCCTGAGAATGCCCGGCCGGGGCCATGCCGAAGTGTTCCCAGGCTTGACGGGTCACGACACGGCCACGGGCGGTGCGCATCATCAGGCCCTGCTGGATCAGATAGGGCTCTATGACATCCTCGATGGTGTCGCGCTCCTCGCCGATAGCCGCGGCCAGGGAGCCCACCCCCACCGGACCGCCGTCGAACTTCTCGATCATCGCCAGGAGCAGGCGACGGTCCATGTGATCCAACCCATGGTGATCCACGTGGAGCATGTTCAGGGCGAGATCGGCGATCTCGGCATCCACGCGTCCATTGCCGCGCACCTGAGCATAGTCGCGCACACGCCTGAGCAAGCGGTTGGCGATCCGCGGTGTCCCCCGGGAACGACGCGCCACTTCCAGGGCCCCGGAACGGTCCGTCTCGACACCGAAGAGATGCGCGGAGCGCACCACGATCTCGGTGAGATCCTCGATATTGTAGAACTCAAGGCGCTGGACGATACCGAAGCGGTCACGCAGCGGGGACGTCAGCAACCCGGCCCGAGTGGTCGCGCCCACCAGGGTGAAGTTGGGCAGGTCCAGCTTGATGGAACGTGCCGCCGGGCCCTCGCCGATGACGATATCCAGCTGGAAATCCTCCATCGCCGGATAGAGAATCTCCTCCACCACTGGCGAAAGGCGATGTATCTCGTCGATGAACAGTACATCGCCGGCCTGCAGGTTGGTGAGCATCGCCGCCAGATCACCGGCCCGCTCCAGTACCGGGCCGGAGGTGGACTTTAGCCCCACCTGCATCTCCTCGGCGATGATATGAGCAAGGGTGGTCTTGCCCAGGCCGGGGGGACCGAACACCAAGGTGTGGTCGAGGCTCTCGACGCGGCCCCGTGCGGCACTGATGAAGATTTCCAGCTGTTCCCTGACCCTTGGCTGGCCGATGTAGTCGGCCAGTCGACGGGGACGGATGGCGTAGTCGAAACGCCCGTCTCCCTCACGGTTCTCGGCGGCGATCAGGCGGTCATCTTCCAGCATGGATCTGCCTCGCGACCAGGCGGGTTCCCGGAAACATCATCAACCGGCCATCCGACGACTCAAGGCCGCCTTGATCATGGCCTCGGTAGACGCCTCCTCCTCGAGGCCGACCAGCATCCTGGCGGCTTCCGTCTGCTTGTAGCCCAGGCTGACCAGGGCCGCTTCCGCATCGGCCAGCGTATCATGCCCTGATGGCGCAAGAGCCCCCGTCGTGCCCGTAAGGTCCACGCCCGACCCCGCCGGCTCCCAGTGGGGGAAACGATCACGCATCTCGATGATCAGCCGTTCTGCGGTCTTCTTTCCGACACCCGGAAGCCGCGTCAACGACTTGGCGTCATCATCCATCACACAACGAATGAAGGCCTCTTCGTCCATGCCGGAAAGGATCGCCAGGGCCAGCTTCGCGCCGATGCCGTTGACCTTTATCAGGGCACGAAAGAGGGCACGTTCCTGCTCGCGGGCGAAGCCATAGAGCAGATGGGCATCATCGCGCACGCTGAGGTGCGTATACAGGGACACGGCCTCCCCGGTGCCGGGTAATGCCACCAGGGTATTCATCGAGGCTTCCAGCTCATAGCCGACACCCGCCACGTCTACCACCAGCCAGGGCGGCTGCTTGTCGATCAGGGTGCCACGCAAACGTCCGATCATGGGGCTGTCATATCCATTGGCAAGGAATTCTGCAGGGATGGGACCACTATACGGGTCACCCGAACGACAGGCCAGCCCAGCATCAAACACCGTTCGAAAATTTTCGTCACGTCAGGCTTCAGGGCTTGAAGTGCCGCCAGGAGACGCCCTTCCGTCGCGATGCATGACCGCCGAAGCTACCTCTGGTCATCAGTCCCTGCCGGGCATGGGCATGGGTCAGGGCGATGGCAAGGGCATCCGCGGCATCGGCCTGAGGCATGCCATCGAGGCCGAGGATGGCCGATACCATGTGCTGAACCTGCGCCTTGTCGGCGCCACCGGATCCCGTGACCGCCTGCTTGATCTGGCGGGGACCGTACTCGCTGACGGCAAGGCCATGATTTGCCGCGCAGACGATGGCGGTGCCGCGGGCCTGGCCGAGCTTGAGGGCCGAATCGGCATTGCGGGACATGAACACCTGTTCGATGGCGAACTCGACGGGACGATGCACGGCGATCAATTCACCGATCCCCGCATAGATCTGGGCCAGGCGCTGGGCCAGGTCATCGGCACGGGTGCGGATGCACCCACTGGCCACGTAACGCGGCGTGGGTGTCGTCACGTCCAGGACCCCGTAGCCGGTGATCCGCGAGCCGGGATCGATACCCAGGATCAGCATCCTTGCCTACTCGCCGACCGCTTCCACCCTGGCCTTCTGGCGCAGGCGGATATTGAGTTCCTTGAGCTGGTTGGCACTGACATTCCCGGGGGCGTCGGTCATCAGGCAGGCCGCGCTCTGGGTCTTGGGGAAGGCGATGACTTCCCGGATGGTGCGGGCACCGGCCATCAGCATCACCAGCCGATCCAGTCCGAAGGCCAGCCCGCCATGAGGGGGCGCACCATACTGGAGCGCATCGAGAAGGAAGCCGAACTTCTCCCGGGCCTCCTGCTCGCCGATGCCAAGGATCTCGAAGACGGTCGTCTGCATGGCCTGGTCGTGAATACGGATGGAGCCGCCACCCAGCTCGGTGCCGTTGAGCACCATGTCATAGGCTCGCGAGAGTGCCGAGGCCGGATCGGCCTTGAGCTCCTCGGAGCTGCAGGAGGGTGAGGTGAAGGGGTGATGCAATGGGCTCAGCCGGCCCTTGCCATCGGCCTCGAACATCGGGAAGTCGACGACCCAGAGTGGTGCCCACTCCCGGGTATAGAGATCGAGATCCTCTCCCAGCCTGACGCGCAGCGCTCCGATCGCCTCGCTGACGATGGTCGCCTTGTCGGCACCGAAGAAGATGATATCGCCATCTTCGGCACCCACCCTGTCGAGCAGTTGCTCGATCACGTTTTCCATGAACTTGACGATCGGCGACTGCAGGCCCTCCAGGCCCTTGGCACGCTCGTTGACCTTGATCCAGGCCAGCCCCTTGGCCCCGTAGATGCCGACGAACCGGGTGTATTCATCGATCACCTTGCGCGACAGCTTGGCACCGCCGGGTACGCGCAGGGCCGCGACCCGGCCATCCGCGGCGTTGGCCGGGCCGGAGAAGACCTTGAAGTCGACCTGGGTCATCAGGTCATCGACATCGGTGAGCTCCAGCGGGATCCGCAGGTCGGGCTTGTCGGAGCCGAAACGTTGCATGGCGTCTTGCCAGCTCATGCGCGGGAACTCGGACAATGACACGCCCAGGACCTCATCGAAGAGGCGACAAATCATCGCCTCGGTGATCGCCATGATGTCGCCCTCCTTCACGAAGGAGGCCTCGATATCGATCTGGGTGAATTCCGGCTGGCGGTCGGCGCGCAGGTCTTCGTCACGGAAACACTTGGCTATCTGGTAGTAGCGGTCGAAGCCGGCCACCATCAGCAACTGCTTGAAGAGCTGGGGGGACTGGGGCAGGGCGAAGAAACTGCCGGCATGGGTGCGGCTCGGCACCAGATAGTCGCGAGCGCCCTCCGGTGTGGCTCGTGTCAGGATCGGGGTCTCGATATCCAGGAACCCCTGCCCTTCCAGGAAGGCGCGTACCGTGTGGGAGATCCGCGAGCGCAGGCGCAGCTTCTCGATCATCTCCGGGCGGCGCAGGTCGATGTAGCGGTGCTTGAGACGCACCTCCTCGCCCACCTTGCCATGCTCGTCGAGCTGGAAGGGAGGGGTCGCAGCGATATTGAGGACCTCGACCTCACTGGCCAGCACCTCGATCATGCCGGTGGGCATGTTGGGGTTCTGGGTCCCTTCCGGGCGCAGCCTCACGCGTCCCTCGATGCGCAGCACAAACTCATTGCGGGCGCGGTCGGCATTGGCGAAGGCCTCGGCGGTGTCGGGGTCAACCACGACCTGAGCGATACCGTCGCGATCGCGCATGTCGAGGAAGATCACTCCGCCGTGGTCACGGCGGCGGTGTACCCAGCCGCACAGGGTGACCGTCTGGTCCACCAGGGTCTCGTTCAGCTGGCCGCAATAATGGCTGCGCATGTCATATCCTGTTGTGTTGCGTTAACGATCATCGTGAATCGGGGGGAAAGACGGGGGCTGGGCCGCTCTGCTCGTCATCAGGCGGCGGTACCACCGGTGGTCGCCTTGGCCTTTGGCGTTTCCTTGCCCTTTGGTGTTTCCTTGCC
>NZ_JBDNGD010000038.1:0-1536 GCF_041689495.1 Halomonas sp.
CACGTCCTTGTAAAGCAGATAACGGAAGGGCCCCGGGCCACCGGCATAGCAGGCCTGCGGACAGAAGGCGCGCAGCCACATGAAGTCGCCGGCCTCAACCTCGACCCAGTCCTGATTGAGATGATAGACCGCCTTGCCCTCGAGTACGTAGAGCCCGTGCTCCATGACGTGGGTCTCGGCGAAGGGAATCGATGCGCCAGGCTGCAGGGTGACGATATTGACGTGCATGTCGTGGCGTACATCGTCGGGCTCGACGAAGCGCGTCGTCGCCCAGCGCTCGTCGGTATCCGGCATGGGGCGTGGCGCGATGTCGTTCTCGTTGGTCACGAACGCCGCCGGCGACTCGATCCCCTCGACCGCCTCATAGGCCTTGCGCACCCAATGGAAACGCACCGGCGCCTCACCCGCATTGTGCACCCGCCAGTCACTGCCCGACGGAATGAACGCATAGCCCCCCGGGAGCATGTCACGGCGCTCGTCGCCAAGCGTCAGCCGAAGTTCCCCTTCCACCACGAAGAGCACGCCCTCGGCGGCGGGGTCGAGCTCAGGCCTGTCACTGCCCCCGCCCGGCTCCACTTCCATGATGTATTGCGAGAACGTCTCGGCGAAGCCGGAGAGCGGTCGCGCCAGCACCCACAGGCGCGTCTTCTCCCAGAAGGGCAGCTGACTGGTGACGATGTCGCCGAACACCCCCTTGGGGATGACGGCATAGGCCTCGGTAAACACCGCCCGGTCGGAGAGTAGCTGGGTCTGGGGCGGATGGCCCCCCGTGGGGGCGTAGTAGGTTCGCGGATTCATGACATTTCCTGACTGATATTGCCTGAAAAGAGCGAGACTGAGTGTTCTGTCTCAGCGTGCCGGCGCCGGGTGATGCTCCACCCAATGGCGAGCGATATCCACCCGCCGTGCCACCCACACTCGGTCGTGGGCCTCGATATGGTCGAGGAAGCGCTGCAGGCCGCGGAAACGCCCGGGACGGCCGATCAGCCGACAATGCAGGCCCACCGATAGCATCTTCGGTGACTCCTCGCCTTCCGCATAGAGCACGTCGAAGGCGTCGCGCAGGTAGCTGAAGAAATGATCGGCGGTGTTGAAGCCCTGGGGCGCAGCGAAGCGCATGTCGTTGCTGTCCAGGGTATAGGGCACGATCAGGTGGTCGTACTGGCGGCCCTGGCTGTCCGCCTCGCGGGTCCAGAACGGCAGCTCGTCGCCGTAGTAGTCGCTGTCGTAGAGGAAGCCGCCCTCGTCGAGCACCAGCCGCCGGGTGTTGGGGCTGTCGCGACCGGTGTACCAGCCCAGCGGCTTCTCGCCATAGAGGCGCTGGAAGATCTCCATGGCGCGGGCCATGTGTTCACGCTCGATCCGCTCGGGCACTTCCTGGTAATGGATCCAGCGGTAGCCGTGGCAGGCGATCTCATGACCCAGTTCCTTGAAGGCGTGCGCCACCTCGGGGTGACGCTCCAGCGCCATGGCCACGCCGAACACTGTCAGCGCCAGGCCGCGGCGCTCGAACTCGCGCAGCACTCGCCAGACCCC
>NZ_JBDNGD010000039.1:0-32180 GCF_041689495.1 Halomonas sp.
CTGCTCATGATCAGGTTCTCCTGTCGGAATGATCAGAGCTTAGCGCCTGGTCCGAATTTAGGGGACCACTTCAGAAGCGGTCATGGGGACCAACTCGATGGGTCGCACCGCAATCCGTGCGGCGCCTGGTGCAACATCCTGTTCAGGCACTTCACTTCCCTTGCCTCACCTAAGCCAAGCATAGGCGCTAGAGAAGGCCCTGCCGGGTTGGTGGTTCAGGAATCACTTGCTGACTTCGTGGCCGATCACGCCGCCGACGGCGGCTCCGCCCACGGTGCCGATGGCGCTGCCGCCGGTGAGTACGGAGCCACCCACGGCCCCGGCGCCGGCGCCAATGGCCGTGTTCCTGTCCTGGCGCGACATGCCGGAACATGCCGTCAGGCCAAGCAGCAGCGTTGCAATGGCGACAATCGTTAACAGAGGCTTGATTCGTATCATGGTGGTTTCTCGGTTGAAGAGGTGGAACTCGCAGCGGAAGTGACCCTTGGCGCGGTGCTGCTGCCGTTCACCGATACAATCAGAATAGGCGGATAAAGCGAGTGCATCCGTCTGGTGTCGCACATAAGCCTTCATGGTCACAGGCAGTGCGACACAACTCGATCCGATAGGGGATTCAATGCCTGAACCATATGATTTCCAGCCAAAAGTGTCTTGGTGGTTCTCAGTCCAGGGTGAGTCTTTCCACGCCGCGATCCGACCCGAGCAACAGCACGTCGGCACCCCGGGCGGCGAAGAGGCCGTTGGTGACCACGCCGACGATGCCGTTGAGGCGTGCTTCCATGGCGACGGGGTCATCGATCATGAAATCGAAGCAGTCGATGATCTGGTTGCCGTTGTCGGTGACCACGCCTTGGCGATAGACGGGATCGGCGCCGAGCTTGACCAGTTCCCTTGCCACGTAGGAGCGCGCCACGGGGATCACCTCGATGGGCAGTGGAAAATCCCCTAGCCGTTCGACCCGTTTCGAGGCATCGGCAATACAGATGAACCGCCTGCTGCAGGCGGCGACGATCTTCTCGCGGGTCAGGGCCGCGCCGCCGCCCTTGATCATCTGCAAGTGAGCGTTCACTTCGTCCGCGCCATCGATATAGAAGGGCAGGGTACCGACGCTGTTGAGCTCGAAGACCTCGATGCCGTGGCCGCGCAGACGCTCGGCACTGGCCTCGGAGCTGGCCACGGCGCCCTGGAAGTCGTCACGCAGTGCCGCCAGGCGGTCGATGAACCGGTTCGCCGTGGAGCCCGTGCCGATGCCCAGGATGGTATCGCGCTCCAGCCGCGGGGTAATTTCGGCGATGGCGGCCGCCGCCACGGCGTCCTTGAGTTCGTCCTGAGTCATGGGATGCTCGCTGGTTGATGGTCGCAGGCCATTATAGAGCAGAGGGGGTTCCCTGCCGATGCCGGCTGGACTCGGGGCCGCCACAATGCTACCAATAGGTGTTCTCCGCAGTGCAGCACATGTCTCTGCACCACTCGCGTTACCCCTTGGGACATCAGGATGCTCGAATCGACTGTCAAGAAGATCCTCCAGGCCCGTGTCTATGAAGCGGCCCTGGAAACGCCCATCACGCCTGCCCCCTTCCTGTCCCGGCGATTTAACAACCAGATCTTGATCAAGCGCGAAGACCTGCAACCGGTCTTCTCCTTCAAGATTCGTGGTGCCTACAACAAGATGGCGCAACTCAGCGAGGAGCAGAAGGCCAAGGGCGTGATCGCCGCCTCGGCGGGCAACCATGCCCAGGGCCTGGCCATGGCGGCCAAGCAGATGGGCGTCAAGGCGGTGATCGTGATGCCGCGGATCACGCCGGAAATCAAGGTCCAGGCGGTTCGTGCCCGGGGCGCCCGGGTGGTGCTTAAGGGGGATGCCTTCGCCGAGGCGGCCGTCCATGCCCAGGAATTGATCAAGGAACACGGCTATATCTATATCCCGCCCTTCGATGACATCGACGTCATCGCCGGGCAGGGCACCATCGCCATGGAGATCCTGCACCAGCACAGTGGTCCCATCGATGCCATCTTCGTGCCCGTGGGCGGCGGCGGCCTGATAGCCGGTATGCTGGCCTATATCAAGTATCTGCGCCCGGACATCAAGGTGATCGGTGTGGAATCCGAGGATAGCGCCTGTCTCAAGGCTGCCCTGGCGGCCGGTGAACGGGTGGTGCTCGACCAGGTCGGCGTCTTCGCCGAGGGGGTGGCGGTGGCGCAGATCGGCGAGGTGCCCTTCTCGATCATCCGCGACCTCATCGATGACGTCATCACCGTCAACACCGACGAGATGTGTGCGGCGGTGAAGGATATCTTCGAGGATACCCGCGCCGTTTCCGAGACCTCGGGTGCCCTGTCGCTGGCCGGCCTGAAGAAGTATATCCAGCAGACCGGGGCCGAGGGCCAGACCCTCATCTGCATCAACTCCGGCGCCAACACCAACTTCGACCGCCTCCAGCACATCGCCGAGCGCACCGAACTGGGCGAACAGCGCGAGGCGATCCTGGCGGTGACGATTCCGGAAAAGCCCGGCAGTTTCAAGAAGTTCTGCAAGACCATCGGCAAACGCATGGTCACCGAGTTCAACTATCGCTATGCCGATCCCGACAACGCCCATATCTTCGTCGGTGTCCAGGTCAAGCCCGGTGGCGAGGATCGCCAGGCGGTGATCGGCCGGCTGAGGGATGGCGGCTACCCGGTGGAGGATCTGACCGACAACGAACTGGCCAAACTGCATATTCGTCACCTGGGTGGCGGTCGCCCCAGAGAGCACTTCGACGAGGAGGTCTACCGTTTCGAGTTCCCGGAGCGTCCCGGGGCGCTGATGAACTTCCTCACCCATCTACCCCAGGACTGGAACATCTCGCTGTTCCACTATCGCAACCACGGCGCCGCCTACGGCCGGGTGCTGGTGGGCATGCAGGTACCCAACGGCGACCGCGCCCATGTCGAGGAGTATTTCGACGAGATCGGCTATCGCTACTGGAAGGAATCCGACAATCCGGCCTATCGTCTCTTCATGGCCTGACCCTGTCCCCGCCAGGGGTCGAGGTGAGCGCTGACTTACCGTCTAGCCGAGAGCTGCCGACTGTTTAAAAATGTAACTCGACCGGGTATTAGGTTGTCCTGATGCCGGTACTGGACCTATAGTCGTGCCGTTGCCGACGCTCCAGAGGCATTGGAGGCGACACGACACGACGTTTTCGACGAGTTTTCCCCCCGACCCTTGTGGTCGAGTCTCCCATGGAGTCGACAATGAAGCGCAAGCCCGATCTGGTCATGGCATTGGTGCTGATCTTCGGCATTGGTGTGGTGGCAACCGGCTATGCCCAGGCACTGGCAGGGGGTTAACCCGATACCGGTGATTAGCCGTCAAGGCAGGATCATGGTTCGTTGATCACATGATCCATCGGTCAATAGTGCCATGACCAGAACGTTCCCCGAACGGGTCGATGCCTCTCGCATCGACCCGTTCCTGTATCCGGCCTTCAGCCTCGGGGACGGATCACCTCCCAGTCGGTGACGATGGCGTCCAGCGGCACGTCCCAGGACTGCACCGGCAGTTGCTCGACACGCTGGCAGCCGTGAGCCAGGCCGATCAATCGGGGCCTGGGTCTGCGCTGCCGGGTAAAGGCCAGGGTCCGATCATAGAAGCCGCCACCCATGCCGATGCGCTGGCCGGCGGCATCGAAGCCCACCAGCGGCACCAGAATCAGGTCCAGCGCCCAGGCCGGACGCCGGTGAGCCCGATGGGCGCCATGGCGGGTGTCGGGTTCGGGAATGCCGAAGCGGTTGACCACCATGGGCGTATCGGCATGGTAATGGACGAACCAGAGGGCATTGCGGGACAGCGGGCGCAGCACCGGCAGATGGATGTGCACCTTGCGTCGGCGCAACCAGGACAGCATCGGCGTAGGGTCGATCTCGCCGTCGTTGGGCAGGTAGAGGGCGATACGGCGGGCGCGCTGCACCTCCGGCAGTTGCCTGAGGTGTCGGCACAGGCGGAGTGCTGCCTCGTGGCGCTGGCTCGGCGTCAAGGCACGGCGACGCTTGCGCAGCGCACGGCGCAGGCTGCGACGTTCGTCATCGGAGGGAGAGGGTGCGGCGGAATCCTGCATGATTGTCATGTCGGATGAGGTTCCCCAGAGTGCCGCTGTCGTTCTGGCCCTTGAACCCAGTGGTTCAAGGTCAAGGTGGGTGGCCGCAGCCGAACCGTCAGGCTTTCCGTCGCACGGACATGCACACAGGCTCGGCTAGCATATGGCCCCCTGGGTAATGCGCATAGGCTCGAGGGACGATAACGACTGGCAAACACCCCAGGGAACCCTCCCATCCTAACAGAGCAGCGGTTGAGGCCAAAGCGGAGATGCTGGATCAGCGGCCAGGCATGTCGATCAATGCCTTCTCCAGGCGGGTGCTGAGTTGGCTTAGGGTCTCCTCGCCGTCACGCTGGGTGTCGAGGGCCTCGAGCAGTTCATGGGTGATGTTCAGGGCTGCCATGATGGCGATCTTCTCGGCGCCGAGCACCTTTCCCTGGGCGTGGATACCGTGCATCGCCCGGTCCAGGTAACGTGCGGCCCGTTCGAGCTTGGCTTCCTCCTGCGGGGGACAGGCAACGACATAGCTGCCACCCAGCAGGGTGATTTCCTTGGTCTGGCGTGGGGCATCGGTCATGACGGGCTCCGGTTCGGTGCACTCGGTCGGTGGCGATGGTCGCGCCTTCGGGGGTCCGATGCGTTAACATCCGTGCAGCATACGACTCGTATGTTTACTATAAGAGAGCGCTTCTCTGGCGGTCAATCTGTCCGGAAGACCGGAACGCCCGGCATACTCGGTTCCATCAAGGATTTGTCATGTCATTGATCAACGAACGCCAGGATTTTTCATCCATCGCCGACCTCTTTCTGCTGCACGGTAGCATGCAGTCGCCCGCCTTTCTCGATGGTCGTCTCTGCGCCGCCCTGGCCCTGCATGATCTGCCTGCCGACACCTGGCTGGAGCAGGTCTGCCTCACCCTGGGCGTGGAGCAGCCGAGGGACGAGCCCAGCGCCGAACGTTTCCTGGCCTGGCGGCGTCAGACACTGGATGCCCTGACGGCCGCGGAACTCGACTTCGAGCCCCTGCTGCCGGATGGGCTCTTCTCCCTCGCCGAGCGTGCCCAGGGCCTCAAGGAGTGGACCCTGGGCTTTCTCGAGGTGATCGAGGATGCCGGTGCCGAGCCAGCCGAGACCTGGTCTTCGGCCCTGCGTGAGGCCCTGCAGGATCTCCAGGCCCTGGCGACCATGGAGGCCGACCTCGACGACAGCGCCGAGAACGAGAACGACCTCTTCGCCCTGACCGAGCATGCCCGCCTGGCCGCCATGCTGCTCTACACCGAGCAGCATCCGGGCAAGCCCCGGGTCGAGAATGCCGAGGACAATACGCCTCACTGATAGACGTCGATACCATCCCTTTTTCAGGAGCCGCGATGCTTCCCGAGATTCTTCCCCGTCCCGCCCCGATCTCCAACGCCGACTACCGGACTCGCCGCGAGGCGCTGATGGTGTCCCTGCCGGAAGGCAGCACCGTCCTGTTGCCGGGCGCCGGCATGATCTCCCGCTCGCGGGACAGTGACTTTGCCTTTCGCCAGGACAGCGATTTCCACTACCTGACCGGCTTCCCCGAGCCCGATGCCCTCCTGGTATTGCTGCCGGGGCGAGAGGAGGGGGAAACCGTGCTCTTCTGCCAGGATCGCGACCCGGCCATGGAAGCCTGGACCGGCATCCGATTGGGCGCCGAGGGGGCGGTGCGAGAACATGGCGTCGACCAGGCCTTCGAGAATCACGAACGCGACCAACGCCTTCTCGACCTTCTGGATAGCCGTTGTCATCTGTATTTGCCCCTGGCGAATGCCGAGGCCCTTGCCCTGGCAGACGATTGTCGGGCACGCCTCGCGGGACGGGCGCGGCGAGGGGCGCCGTCTCCCGAGGTGTTCGCCGATCTCGCACCGCTGCTCCACGAGCAGCGCCAGATCAAGAGCGAGGCGGAACGGGTGTTGCTGCGCCATGCCGCCGAGATATCGGCGCGGGCCCATGTCCGTGCCATGCAGGCGACACGGCCGGGGCTCGCCGAATATCACCTCCAGGCCGAGCTGGAGCACGAGTTTCAGTGGCAGGGCGGCAGCGGGCCCGCCTATGCCAGTATCGTCGGGGGCGGCGCCAATGCCTGTGTGCTGCACTACATCGAGAATCGGGATGTCCTGCGTGACGGCGATCTGGTGCTGATCGATGCGGGCGCCGAGTTCGACCTCTATGCCGGTGACATTACCCGCACCTTCCCGGTCAATGGCCGATTCAGCGAGTCCCAGCGTGCCCTCTACGAGATAGTACTGGCGGTTCAGGAGCGCGCCGTTGCTGCGATCCGGCCGGGGACGACGCTGGTCGAGATCCACGAAGGGGTCGTACGAGGCCTCATCGAGGGCCTGATCGGCCTGGGCCTGCTGGAAGGCGAGGTACAGGCCCGCATCGACGACGAGGGGTATCGTCGCTTCTACCTGCACTCCACCTCCCACTGGCTGGGACTCGATGTGCACGACGTGGGCACCTATCGCCGTGAAGGAAAGCCGCGGCGTCTGGAACCGGGCATGGTGCTGACCGTCGAGCCGGGACTCTACATTCCCGTCGACGAGGATATTCCCGAGGCCTTCCGCGGTATCGGCATCCGTATCGAGGATGACGTGGTGGTCACCGCCGAGGGGCGCGAGGTTCTCACGGCCTCGGTGCCCAAGCGGGTGGTGGATATCGAGGCCCTGATGGCTGGACAATGACCAGTAAAAGGGACGGCTTCTTGCCGTTATCCCATACACCCGATCTCAGGAGACCTCGATGACCGCGAAAGACGGCCATCCTGTGGATATCGCCATCATCGGTGGTGGTCTGGTGGGTGCCAGCCTGGGCTCTGCCCTGGCGGCCTTGATCGAGCACCAGGGACTCTCGGTGGCGGTGATCGAGGCCGCCCCCCTACTGGATCAGGCGGCCACGACCTGGCAGCCCAGTTTCGATGCCCGGGCCAGCGCCATCGCCGAAGGCTCGGCACGGCACTTCGCGGCCATGGGGCTCTGGGAGGCCATGGACGAGGAGGCAACGCCGATCCGGCAGATCCACATCAGCGAACAGGGGCGTTTCGGTGCGACCCGCCTGCGCCACGATGAGCTCGGGGTGGAGGCCCTGGGGCATGTCATCCCCAATGCCTGGATGGGGCGAGTGCTCCATCGCCGGCTGGCCGAGCTGCCCCTGGAATGGCACTGCCCGGCGCGGGTCGAGAGCATAGAGCCCATGGGGGGAGGCCATCGACTGGGCCTCTCCGATGGCAGCCGGCTGGAAGCCGGGCTGACGGTGCTGGCCGAAGGGGGACGTTCCGGGCTCAAGGAGCGCCTGGGCATCGAGAGCCGGGAGTCACCCTATGGGCAGGTGGCGGTGATCGCTAGCGTGGCGACGAGCCAGCCCCATGATGGTCTGGCCTGGGAACGTTTCACCTCGCAAGGCCCCATGGCGCTGTTGCCCCTGAAAGGACAGGCCATGGAGCTGATATGGACCCATGTCGCCGGACAGGAGACGAGGCGGATGGCACTTTCCGATGGAGACTTCCTGGCCGAGCTCCAGGCGGCCTTCGGCGACCGGGTCGGACGGTTCAGGCGTGTCGGCACCCGCTACGCCTATCCGCTGTCGCTGATCACGGCGAGGGAATTCGTCCGACCGGGGTTGGCCGTGCTGGGTAATTCCGCCCATTCCCTGCATCCGGTGGCCGGCCAGGGCTTCAATCTGGCCCTGCGCGGGGTTATGGATCTGGTCGCTGCCATCGAGGCGGGTCAGGCGCGTGGCGAAAGCCCGGGGGACATGACCGTGCTGGAGGATTTCGAGGCCCGCCGCCGGCCGGATCGTCGCAATGTGATCCGTTTCAGCGACGGTCTGATCCGCCTCTTCGGGATCGACAATGTCCTGCTGTCCAGGGCCCGGGCCGCCGGGCTCGTGGGACTTAACCTGGCAGGGCCTCTACGGCGGTCCCTGGCCCGACGCGCCATGGGCCTGGAGCGATAGCCGAGCAAGGCCCCGGGTCCTGGTGATCAGCCGTCCCGTCGGCTCAATACATTCAATGCCTTGAGCAGATTGAGCGCCTCGCCGAGCTGGTAGTCCTCGCGCAGTCGCTCGCTGGTCTCGGTGTCTTCCCGAGGGTCCTCGCGGGAGCGCAGATGGCCCTCGAGGTCGGCCTCGCGCACCTGCCGGCTGGACTCGGCAACCTCCAGGCGCCCCCTGACCACCTGGACATCGGGCTCGATGCCCAGGGCCTGGATCGAACGCCCTCCCGGGGTGAAGTAGAGCGCGGTGGTCAGCTTGAGGCCCTCGCCATTGCCCAGCGGCATGATCTGCTGCACGGATCCCTTGCCAAAGCTCTCGGTGCCCATCACCACGCCGCGGCGCTGGTCCTGCAGAGCCCCGGCGACGATCTCCGCTGCCGAGGCGCTACCGCCGTTGATCAGCACCACCAGCGGAACCTCGGGCGCGGCGGTTTCCCGACCTGCCGAGAAGCGCATCGCGGAATCCGGCAGGCGCCCCTCGGTGTAGACGATGAGACCCTCGTCGAGGAAGGCGTCGGCCACGGCCACGGCGGCCTGCAGCACACCGCCGGGGTTGTTGCGCAGGTCCAGCACCAGGCCGTTGAGGGCCCCGTCACTCTCCAGCTCGGTAATGGCACTGCGCACCTGGTCGCCGGTGCGGCTCTGGAACTGGCTGACCCTGAGGTAGCCGTAGCCGGGCTCAAGCAGCTCACTTCGCACGCTCCGGGTACGGATGACCTCCCGGGTCAGGGTGAAGGAACGCGGGGTCTCCTCCCCCTGGCGCATGATGGTGAGCTGGATGTCCGACCCCGGGTCGCCGCGCATCAAGTTGACCGCGTCCTGGAGTGAAAGCCGCTCGGTGGGGGTGTCGTCGATGCGCAGGATCACGTCCCTGGCCTGCAGGCCAGCGCGGGAGGCCGGAGTGTCATCGATGGGGGTGATCACCGTGAGTTGTCCGTCCTGCAGGCTGACCTCGATGCCCACACCGCCGAATTCGCCCTCGGTGGATTCGCGCAGGCTCTGGAATTCCTCCTCGTCCAGGTAGGCCGAATGGGGGTCAAGCTCTCTAAGCATGCCACGCATGGCGTTGCGCAGCAGGGTGCTGTCCTCGACTTCCTCGACGTAGGCGCGCTTGATGCGTTCGAAGACCTCGGCGAAGATCTGGATGTCTTCCACCGGCAGGTCGTCATTCCCGTTGCTGGCCACCGAGGACAGCGGCAAGGCCAGCAGGACGAGAGTCAAGAGGGTCGCGATCAGCCGTCGTGGCATCATCGCAGGGTCGATGGGACTTGGAAGCATGCGATCTCCGCTGTTCCGGGACGGGGATGCCAGCATAGCCCGTGGGCAAGGTCCCGGGGAAGGGGGCGCTCATCGCGCGGCTATCCAGGACTGTGGATCGATGGGATCTCCGGCGCGGCGCACCTCGAAGTAGAGCGCCGCGCGGGGCTGTCCGCCGCTCGCCCCCACCGCACCCAGCGGCTCCCCCCGGGACAAGGCCTGCCCCACCCGAGCCTCGAAATGCTGCAGATGGGCATACAGGGTCATGACCTGGTCGCCGTGGTCGACGATCAACAGGTTGCCGAAGCCGCGCATCCAGTCGGCGAAGACCACGCGCCCGGCGTGAACCGCCTGGACGGGACTGCCCTCGGCGGCATGGATGAGGATGCCATTGCGGTGGACGCCGTCACCCCGCCGATAGCCCGAGGCGATGGCCCCCTGCACCGGCCAGGGCAGCTCGCCCTGGGTCTGTTGGATGGCCGTGGAGGGCGGCGGACGTTGCAGCCGGGCGAGTTCTTCCTGGATCCGGTTCAGCACCGTCTCGGCGTTGGCACGGTCCTGGGCGAGGGCCTCCATCCGGGCCTGCTCGCTTGCGTAGCGGCTGTCGAGCTCGCCGACGATGGCGGCCCGCTCGGCCATCTGCCGGGAGAGCTCAGTACTGCGAGCGGCCAGCTCGTCGGCCAGGGCGTCGAGGCGTTCGCCGCGCGCCTCGAGTTCCCGGCGATTGTCGGCCAGGGCCTGGTCGAGCCGGGCGATCTCGTCCAGCCGGGCATTGCGGGCCCGGGCCAGGTGGTTGAGGTAATGCTGGAGCCGGTCGAGACGGGCCGGGTCGTCCTGGTTGAGCAGCAGCTTCAACTGAGGCGTTAGACCCAGGCGATAGAGGGCGTCGAGCTGGGCCCCGAGGGCCTCGAGCTGATCATCGCGTTCCGTCTCGAGGCGTTCGCGAGCGGCTTCGAGGGCGGTAACCTCGTCGCCGAGCGCCCGCCGCTCGGCCTGGAGGGTGTCGAGGCGGCGGTGGGTCTCGGCCAGTGAGGTTTCCACCTCCCGCAGCGCCGTGTCTGCCTCGTCACGGGCCCCGCGCGTGGTGGCAAGGCGTCCGGACAACGCCTGGATTTCCTCGCCAATGGCATCGAGGCGTTCCCGTGCGGCCTCTTCACTTTCCCTGGGCTGGGCCTGAAGCGGCAGGGAGAGCGAGAGGGCCAACAGGATGGCCAGTGCGATGGGGCTTCTTGTCATTCCCCGCCCCTCTTTCGGCTGCGTGCTCAGGTGAAATCGATCAGCGCCTGGCCCGCCATCTCCTCGGGGATCGGCTGATTCATCATGGCCAGCAGGGTCGGGGTGATGTCACAGAGGCGACCGTCATCGAGCAGCCTGGCCGGACGCTCACCGACATAGACCAGTGGCACGCTGAAGGTGGTGTGGGCTGTCTGGGGCTCACCGGTCTGAGGATTGACCATCTGCTCGGCGTTGCCGTGATCGGCGGTGACCAGACAGGCGCCCTTGGCACGTCCGATAGCCTCGATCACCCGGCCCAGGCTGTGGTCGACGGTCTCGATGGCCTTGACGGCAGCATCGAAGTCGCCGGTATGGCCGACCATGTCGCCGTTGGCGTAGTTACAGACGACCAGATCGAACTGGCCGGAATCGATGGCCTCCACCAGTCGGTCGGTGACTTCCTCGGCACTCATCTCCGGCTTCTCGTCGTAGGTCTTCACCTCTTGGGGCGAGGGCACCAGGATGCGGGTCTCGCCCTGGTACTCGGCCTCACGGCCGCCGGAGAAGAAGAAGGTGACGTGGGCATACTTCTCCGTCTCGGCGATACGCAACTGGGTCAGGCCCCGGGTCTCCATCACCTCGCCCAGAGTGTTGTGCAGCTCCGCCGGGGGAAAGGCGGCGGTGGCCGGAATGTCGGCGGCATACTGGGTCAGCATCACCAGGCCATCGGCGGCGAGTCGCGGTCTCGCGCGACGGGTGAAGCCACTGAAACCGTCCTCGGTGAATGCGCGGGTCAGCTCTCGGGCGCGGTCGGCCCGGAAGTTCATGAAGATGGCGGCATCGCCGTCCTCAATGCGCACCGGAGTGCCAGCGGGGCGAATGCTGGTGGCGCTGACGAACTCGTCGTTCTTCCCGCGCGCGTAGGCATCGCGCAGCCCGGCCTCGGCGCTGGCCACATCGAATTCGCCTTCGCCCTCGGTGACCAGGCGATAGGCCTTCTCGACGCGGTCCCAGCGGTTGTCGCGGTCCATGGCGAAGTAGCGGCCGATGATCGAGGCCACGAAGCCGTTCTCGGCGCCGACCAGCCCTGCCAGACAGGCATTGGCACGCTCGATGGAGGCCTTGGCGCTGCGCGGCGGCATGTCGCGGCCGTCGAGGAAGGCATGCAGGTAGAGGCGTGTCGCGCCGCGTCGGACGGCCATCTCGGCCATGGCGATGAAATGGTCCTCGTGGCTGTGTACCCCACCCGGCGAAAGCAGGCCGAGCAGGTGTACCGCCTTGCCGTGGGCCACGGCCGCGTCGATGGGGGTGGTGAGTTCGGCGATACCGTCCAGGTCGCCGTCCTCGATGGCCTTGGTGATCCGGGTAAAGTCCTGGTAGACGATACGACCGGCCCCGAGGTTCATGTGTCCGACCTCAGAGTTGCCCATCTGCCCGTCCGGCAGACCCACATGGCGTCCATCGGTGTGGATCAGGGTACTGGGGTGTTCCTGCTTGAGACGATCCATTACCGGTGTACGAGCCGCCTCGACGGCATTGTGGGCGGCATCCGGGTTGTGGCCGTAGCCATCCAGGATGATCAGGGCCACGGGGCGGGGCGTCGAAACATCGCTCATGGGTGGGCTTCCTCGTTCGTTGGCGACCCGAGGATCTTCAGGGTCGCGACTCGTCGCATGTTGCGGCATCATAACGCAGGGTGGTGGCGAGCGTCATGGCGGCCGGTCTGCTCCGCTGCCGTCTTGGTGTATACTAGGCGCCGCTCAACGGCGTGGTGGCCAGATGAGCGTCGTCTTTCATCCATCGTGCACCGAGAAATCCTGCACCGCGACATAAGTGTTCCAGACCCATGATCGATCAGTTGTTTGAATTCGTGCAGAATCACCCATTGCTGGTGGCCGCCTTCCTGATGGTGTTGTTCGCCTGGATCTTCTACGAGCTTCGCAACAGTGGGGCCAGCGGTGTGAACTCCAGCGAGGCGACCCAACTGATCAATCGCGAGGATGCCGTGGTGGTCGATATTCGCGAGGCCAATGATTTCAAGGCCGGGCATATCGCGGGGGCGCGCAATATCCCCCAGAGCAAGCTCGATGTCCGCATGACCGAGCTCAATAAGGTCAAGGACAAGCCGATCATCGTGGTCTGCAAGCATGGCCAGAGTTCCGGTGCGGCCATGGGCAAGCTGACCACGGCCGGTTTCGAGCGGGTGATAAAGCTCAAGGGTGGCATCACCCAGTGGCAGACCGATGGCATGCCCGTGGTCAAGAAGTAACCACGCCAATTCCCATTTCGTTCATCGTTTCAAAGGATCTTTCCCATGGCGGAAGACAACAATCAGAACGCCGGCGCTGGCAACCAGCCCGCTGGTGAGCAGGAAAAACCCAAGCTCCAGTTCGCCGTTCAGCGCATCTATGTCAAGGACATCTCCTTCGAGGCGCCAAACTCGCCGGCGGTTTTCCAGCAGCCCTTCAAGCCCAAGGTCAACCTCGATCTGAACACCACCAGCCAGCAGGTGCAGGAAGACCTCTTCGAAGTGGTGGTCAAGGTCACCGCTCAGGTCAACCACAGCGAGGAAGGCACGACCTCCTTCCTGGCCGAGATCCAGCAGGCTGGCCTGTTCAAGATCAGCGGCATCGAAGGCGAGCAGCTCGATCATACCCTGGGCGCCTTCTGCCCCAATGTGCTCTTTCCCTATGCCCGAGAGTGCATCGACAACCTGGTCAATCGTGGTGGCTTCCCGCCGCTGATGTTGGCGCCCGTCAACTTCGAGGCGATCTATGCCCAGAGGAAGAAGCGCCAGGCCGAGCAGCAGGGCGCCCAGGCGACCCAGTGAGGCTGCCGTCGTGGCCATGAAGGTGCCACGGGTTCATGTCGCCGCCGACTTCATCGTCGGCGGCGACGTCGTTATGCCGGAGGGTCCCGCTCATCACCTTTCTCGTGTCCTGCGCCTCGGCGAGGGAGATCTCCTCCGCCTGTTCGACGGCGACGGGCATGAGGCGACCGCGGTATTGGTCGCCATCGGGCGCAAGCGGGTGGTGGCACGTATCGAGGCCGTCGAGGCGGGCCGGGGCGAGTCTCCCCTGGCAGTGCATCTGGGCCAGGCGATCTCCAAGGGAGATCGCCTGGACTACGCCATCCAGAAGGCCGTGGAACTTGGCGTGGCGGAGATCACGCCGCTCTACACCGAGCAGGGTGACGTGCACCTCAAGGGCGAGCGCGAGACGAGAAAGCTCGCCCACTGGCAGGCGGTGGCCGCCAGCGCCTGCGAGCAGTGTGGTCGCGCCACCCTGCCGCCGGTACATCCTGCGCGGCGGCTGTCCGACTGGTTGACCGAGCGCCATGAGCCCCTGCGGCTAGTATTGCATCCTGGTACGCCCGGTAGCCTGGACGGTTTCGAGCCTCCCCCATCGGTGGCTCTGCTGATCGGCCCCGAGGGCGGTCTGTCCGACGGCGAAGTCGTGGTCTCCCGAGCATCGGGGTTCGTCGCGCTGAGCCTGGGCCCGCGTATCCTGCGCACCGAGACGGCCCCGGTGGTGGCGCTGTCGTTGCTGCAGCACCGTTTCGGGGATCTCTGAGCGGTGCCCCGTATACTGTCATCATTGATCTCTCCATTATTCGGCCAGCTGGCGATATACAAGCAAGCGAACTCGCCAGGATTCTACTCAGACCGCTCTTTCATCGCGTTGCGAGTCATCACGGCGGGAACAAGCACAAAGGTCATGGCGGCCATCAGCGCAATATAAACCAGCAAGGTACGCGTCAGATTTGGCATTGCACTGGCTCGCAAAACACCTTGGTGACCATCTTTATACAAATAACCCACGCTACCAACGCGTTCACGACTTATTTGCTCGTAAATGCGCCAGTTAATATCGTAAAAATCGCGGAGACGGCTTACGATTTCGGGAAACCCGGCTTCCGCACGTTGCAAGTATTCGTCCCGCAGTTCAACCGTGGGTGCGTCCTTTTGACTACCAGCCACCGCTTCAATAATACGGTCTATGTTTCGAACCTCTCCCTTTACCTCGGCCACCTCGAGGTTTGCTGCCAACCAGCGGTTGTTGAGCAGCTGTCGGTACTCTTCCGCGGAATCTTCGCCAGCCACTTTAAGTAGCTTGTCCAACATCTCACCACCGAGCTGGGGCATCATGCCAGGATAAGCTGGCGCAGTTCCCGGCCCGCCTTCACCAGCCGGGGACCTCAGGTTTGGGTCCGCGCTATACGACTCGTAGGCCGCTTGGATCAGGTCGCTTTCCTCCTGAAGCTGGGTCTGCTTGTCCTGCAGGACTTCCCGCTTTTCCTCAAAGTACAAGATAGCCAGCCGTGGTGTACGACTCAGACCCAGAGAACGAATGGGCGACATCAGTTTGTCGATGCGGTAGTTTTTCAGATCGTGCAAATTCGATCGTAGATCACTGAGAGTCCAGCCCGTCTCCGGATCACGTACCGTGGCAGCGCCTGCCAGCTGGTTGATCTTGTCAATATTCTGCTTCAAGGCCTCAGTTTTTTCCGCGAAAATGTCACTAAGCACCACGTAGTCGACATTTGCAAACAGAGACTGCTCGAGCGTCCGAGCAGAGGTTAGCTGGACATCCGTTTTTAACACGCCCTTATCGACAATTGCCTGGCGAGCCCAGCGCTCTGGAACTTGAGTGACCACCTCATCAACGGTTGCCGCCGAGAGATCGGAGCCGGCGGGATCAAAAGTGATGAGGGCAGCACTGCTTAATGCGGCGCTGAGCTCGCGACGCTTGCGCTCTTGCAACGCTTTAATCTGCTCGTAATTCTGGTTTTTAGGATCCAGTAAAGCCTCGTATTTAGCGATAATCGCCCGGTAATAGGGTGTATAGGGCTCAACGCTGATTCTGCTCTGAAAGTCCGCCGCCGAAAGGCCTTGATCCTCAATATTCAGATCCGCGTAAACTGAACGCAGCACGGCGGGAGCAATAATATCCTGGATACGGTAAGGCGCACCACTTGGGTATTTGCCTTCATCGGCGCCCTCGAAAGTGAGCGTAATCACCTTGGTGAAGGGCACACTCTCGCTACGCGAAAGGTAGCCGTAGATTTGAAAAGCACCGAACAGAATAGACAGCAAGATCGCGGCGATCAGCCAAGCCTTCCAGGTTCGGAGTACGGACTTGATTAAGGCCAGTAAATCGATCTCGTCTTCAAAGTCCCGGCTCGGACTTGAGCCGTAGGGGATGCGGGCAGAGGATTCTTCGTGATGACGTGCACTAACGGGGGGGGGGGGTCATGGCAATCCTATCTTGCTTGTCTTTATCAACAACTAAAAGCCCCTGAGAAAGGGCTTATGCTCGAAATGCGGAAGTTTTGCTGCTGTCGCAAAAAGGAGATCAGCGTCACAAATTATAGCAAACCAAAAAAATAATAGCAGGAAATATTGGAAAAACTACAAAAGCAGGGCAAATTTTACGACAATAGGCCGCCCCTGCCTGCGCTGGAAGCTCCCATGTCCGACTCGCCCGACCGCCGTACCCCGCGTCCCGCCGCGCCTCGTGCTTCCGCTACACGGAATTTCCCTGTCCCAAGGGTCGAGGTGGGCGAGGTGGCCTACCTCGAGGTGGTGACCGTCAACGACACCGGCGCCTTCCTCGACTGGGGCCACCCCAGGGATCTGCTGCTGCCCTACGGGGAACAGCATTTCCGTCCCGGTGTCGGCAAGCGGGTGCTGGTGAAGGTCTACGAGGACCAGCAGGGTCGGCCGGTGGCCTCACAACGACTCGACCGCTTCCTGGAAGATGTAGCGGTGGGCCTCTCGGCAGGGGAGGAGGTTGCCCTGGTGGTCGCCGACCCTACGGACCTCGGCTTCAAGGTGGTGGTGAATCATCGTTTCTGGGGGCTGCTCTATCAGGATGACGTGACCCGGCCGCTGCGCCGTGGTCAGCGGCTCAGCGGCCATGTGAAGCGTCTGCGTGATGACCGGCGCCTGGATATCTCCCTCCTGCCGCCGGGGTCTGCACGCCTGGATGTCGTCGGCGAGGAAATTCTCAGGATGCTGCGCGAGAGCGGCGGTTACCTGCCCTTGTCGGACAAGAGTTCGCCCGCCGAGATCAAGGCGCGGCTGAGGATCAGCAAGAGTGCCTTCAAGCAGGCCATCGGCCGTCTCTACAAGCAGGGACACATCACCCTGGAACCGACCGGCATCCGTCTGGTGACCTAACCTGAAGGCGCTGACCCCGGGATGGTTTTGGTCCGGGTGCCTTGGAGTTGCCGTGGCCCCTGCGGCATACTGCGGTTCATTCCTCCATGTCCCGGCCGGAACACGAATCGATGAGCGAACGCATGCTGAAGGTCGGTGTGGTGATGGATTCCATCACCGACATCGCCTACAAGAAGGACACCTCCATGGCCATGCTGTGGGCCGCCCGGGATCGCGGGTGGGCGCTGCATTATCTGGAGCAGGGAGACCTCTTCCTGCGCGACGGCAGGTCCTTTGGCCGGATGCGTGAGCTCGAGGTGCATCGCGACCCGAGCCACTGGTTTGACCTGGGCGACCCCGTCGCCCGCCCCCTGGCGGAGCTGGACGTGATCCTCATGCGCAAGGACCCGCCGGTAGATGCCCACTTCCTCAATGCCGTCTACCTGCTGGGCTTCGCCGAGCGCGAGGGCGTGCTGGTGGTCAATCCCACCCGGGCGCTGCTGGAGTGCAACGAGAAGCTCTTCGCCCAGCAGTTTCCGCAGTGCTGCTCGCCGACGGTGGTCTCCTGCAGCGAGCCGGTGCTGCGTGCCTTCCAAGCCGAGCATGGCGACGTCATCTTCAAGCCGCTCGACGGCATGGGGGGCACCGGTATCTTTCACGTGCAGCCCGAGGGTCGCAACCTGGGGGCGATCCTCGAGATGCTCACCGAGCGCGGCGCCCGCCAGATCATGGCCCAGCGTTATATTCCCGAGATCAGCGCCGGCGACACTCGTATCCTGCTGGTGGAGGGCGAACCGGTGCCCTTCGGCCTCGCCCGGGTGCCCATGGCCGGCGAGACCCGTGGCAACCTGGCCGCCGGCGGGACCGGGGTCAGCCGCGAACTCACCGATCGGGATCGCTGGTTGATCGGTCAGGTGCAGCCCATGATCCGTGACAAGGGCTTGATGTTCGTGGGGCTGGATGTCATCGGTGACTACATCACAGAGATCAATGTCACCAGCCCGACCTGCGTGCGTGAGATCGATGACCAGCGCGGCACCGACATCGGCGGTCTGTTGATGGAGGCGATCCGCCGCCGTATCGACGAGCGGGCTTCCTGACCGGCCGGGGTACGCCATGTCCAGCACCCTCAACGATCCCATCCAGTATGCGCCGGTCACCCGACCCTACCGTCGCTGGCTGGCTTGGTCACTGGCCCTGCTCCTGCACCTGGCGGTGATCGGCGTGGTGGGCAGTTGGCAGTTCGCCTCCTCGCCTGCCGAGCGCACCAGCCTCGACGTGGTCCTGGTCAGTCGGCCGGCCGAGGCCCCCGTCGACGCCCAGGCGATTGCCGAGGCAGACCAGCAGGCCATGGGCGAGCAGCAGGAAGAGGCCCCGGCCGAGTCCCTGGCGGCCCCCATGGACGACTTGCCTGTTCTCCAGGAGACCGAGAGTGCCGTGGATCCGGCCACGCCGGCCGAGCCCGAGACGGCGGCACGACCCGAACCCGACGCCGTGCTCGACGAGACCGCTCCGCCTGCCGCGGAACTCCCCAGCGACACCGATACCCAGCCCGAGCCCCGGACCAGCGCCCCCCAGGCGGCACAGACACCGGCGGTGCCCACGGCGGCGGCCCCGTCGGCCTCGGGGCGGGACCTGCTGGCCCAGGCCACCACCAGCATCCGCGAGCAGGGGCTGACGCCTGGAACCCTGGGTCCCGAGGGCGATGCCAGCCAGCAGGCGGCCCAGCGTGCCGCCGAGGCCCGTTTCATCGATGACTGGACCCGCCGGGTCGAGGACTATGGCAACCGGGTCCACCCGGCCCCCTCTGATCTCCACGGCCAGTTGCGGGTCCGCGTGGTGATCGGTCGAGACGGCGAGCTTCGCCAGGCGGAGGTGGTACAATCGTCGGGACACACCGAACTCGACCAGGCGGCACTGGAAACCGTGCACGGGGCGGCGCCCTATCGTCCCTTCGACTCGGGCATGGGCGAACTCGACAGCCTTTCCATCACCCGCATCTGGCGATTCGGCCAAGGCAATCATTACGGCGTGCGTTAGGACCGCCGAGGAGTCTCATGCAATCCATGCAAAGCTTCGGCTTGAAAAATCAGTTCCTCATGGCGATGCCGCACCTGGAAGATCCCAACTTTGCCGGCACCCTGAGTTACCTCTGCGACCATGACGAAAAGGGCACCATGGGCGTGATCGTCAATCGCCCGATGGAGCTGACCCTGGATGCCCTCTTCGAGCAACTGGATCTGGACGGTGACGAGAGTCCCCACCGCAATGCCCCGGTCTATTTCGGCGGCCCGGTCCACAAGGACCGTGGCTTCATCCTGCACCGTGGCGACAGTGACGCCTGGGATTCGAGTATCCAGGTGACCGAAGACATCGCCCTGACCACCTCCATGGACATGCTCCAGGCCCTGGCCGCCGGCGAGGGGCCCGAGAAGTTCCTCGTCTGCCTGGGCTGCGCCGGGTGGGAATCCGGTCAGCTCGAAGTGAAGCTGGTAGAAAATGCCTGGCTCACCGTGGAGGGTCGTGCCGATATCCTCTTCGATACCCCGCCGGAACAGCGTCTGGGTGCCGCCGCTGGCATCCTGGGCGTGGACCTCAATCTAATGACCCGCGAGGCCGGGCATTCCTGATGGCCGAGGTGGGTCAGCGCCTGGTTCTGGCCTTCGATTTCGGCACGAGGCGCATCGGTGTGGCGGTAGGCAATGAGATGCTCGTCAGCGCTCGTCAGCTCGAACCCCTGGCCGCTCGCGACGGTATCCCCGATTGGCGGCAGGTCACCCGCCTGGTGGAGGAATGGCGCCCGGATCTCTTCGTGGTGGGGTTGCCGCTGGAACTCGACGGCGCCGAGCTGGCGATGTGCACCCGGGCACGCAAGTTCGCCAAGCGGCTCTTCGGCCGTTTCGGTATTCACTGCGAGATGGTCGACGAGCGCGGAACCACGCGGGAGGCCAAGGCCATCGCCCGCGAATCGGGAGAGTGGCGAGATTCCCGCAAGAGTTACCGCGACGATGGCGTCGATGGCCTCGCCGCGGTGTTGATCCTCGAGGGCTTCTTCGCCGGAGAGGCGAAGAAGCCCTGACGCTCATGGGACCTGTCGGGTCCTGCCGCCAGGCAGCGTCTCTCGAGTGCGCCCGCCTCAGCCGGCGGCGGGACGCTCATACTGGCGGGTGATGTCATCCACCGTGATGCAGGTGAACTTCTCGAGGAAGAAGGCCAGGGTCGAGGGCTGATTGAAGGCCTCCTCGAAGCGCTCTTCCTGCTCGCCATGGCGCCGTGTGACACTGGCACGATAGGCATCGCCCGACTTGACCACCCGTACGCTGGCCTGTCGGTCGGCTTCCTGCTTCTCGACAACGAGCTCGTTCTCCCGGTTGAGCAGATCGCCGAGCTTCCTGCCGCCCTCGATCTCCTCGGGCGTGGCCCAGAGCGCCTGGTCACGGTCACCGTAGCGGTAGAGGATGGCCACCAGCAGTGCCGAGAAGATCGTGCTGCTGAGCAGCCAGGTCATCTCGGCACTGGAGGGAGAACCGGCGAAGATGACCAGCAGCTGGAGCAATACGCCGGCGGCGAGGGCGCCTGCCAGGGGTTGCCAGATGCGCGGATTCAGGAAGCCCTTGCCGAGGATGTAACCCCAGAGTCCGATGACCGCTAGGGTGCCGACAGCGACCTGTATCAGGGCGATAAAGGACCCGCCGCCGAGTATCAAGGCCAGAATGCCGATCAGGATCAACGCGCTGTATAAGAGGGCCAGCAGGATATAGGATCGTTGCAGGTTCATGGATAGGGTTCCTCCAGTATCGCCATCGTCGGCAAGGTGTCGTTGTTGTGTCTTTCCGCTCGTCCGGTTGCGACGGCATCAGCGAGAAGACGGTATGCAGTCGGTCATCCGTTGCAAAGGCACTCATGATACGACATCGCCATCCGCCTAGGCCATGGTCGCCGAGATTCCGCTAGTCATCCACCCCCAGTCGAGACGGCACGAACCAGCGAACCGAGCGCAGGTCCTTCTCGACCAGGTCATCGACCTCGAGCAGGGTGGCGAAGATCGCCATGCGGACGGGAATGCCGTTGTCGGTCTGGCGGAAGATGGCCAGCCGAGGATCGCCGTTGAGGTCCACGTCGAGGTCATTGGCGCCGGGTCGGCTGTCCCTGGGCAGGGGATGCATGACGATGGTGCTGTCAGAGCAGTGATCGTCGATGAAGGTCCGATCCACGCTGAAGTCCCGGGACAGGGCGCCGAAGTTCTCGTTCATCTCCTCCGTGAAGCGCTCCCTCTGGATGCGGGTGGTGTAGACCACGTCGACATCCGAGAAGTCGCCGGCAAGACTCTCGCGCTGCTCGACCCGGTGGCCAAGCGATTCAACCCTGTCAATCACCCGGCTCGGCATCTCCAGTCCCGGTGGCGAGACCAGGGTGAAGCGCATGGGGTCATAGAGCGAGAGCAGCTTGATCAGGGAGTGGACGGTGCGCCCGTACTTGAGGTCGCCGGTGAGCAGCACATGGGCCCCGGCAAGCCGCTTGCCCAGCCGGGTGAATTCCTTGTCGATGGTATAGAAGTCGAGCAGTGCCTGGCTGGGATGCTCGCCGGGGCCGTCGCCGCCATTGATGACCGGCACATGGGTCGCCTCGGCGAATTGCGCCACCGAGCCCTGGTCCGGGTGGCGCATGACGATGGCATCACAATAGCCGCTCATCACGCGGCTGGTGTCGTACAGCGACTCCCCCTTGGCCATGGAGGAGAAGGTGAAGCCGGTAGTGTCGCAGACACTGCCGCCCAGTCGACAGAAGGCCGCGTTGAAGCTCACGCGTGTTCGTGTACTGGCCTCGAAGAAGAGGTTGCCGAGCACGGCGCCTTCCAGCACCCGGGTGACCTGACGGCGCTGGGCGATGGGTTCCATGCGGGCCGCTACCCTCATCAGATGGTCGACATGCGCCCGTGACAGCGAGTCTGTGGAAAGCAGGTGGGAACTCATCGAGGGCCTCTCTGGCGACGGGGTGGCGGAGAATAGTGTACGCCCACCGACGGTGGGCGACGGATCGGGTCAGGGGCGGGTCGCGTCGGCAGACGGCACACTCCCGCCCAGCCGGGTGGTGATCTCGGCGGCAATGTCCCTGACCAACTCGCCCAATTCCAGCAGCCGGGGCTGGGGGATGCGGGCGACAGGCCCGGACACCGAGATGGCGGCGAGCGGATTGCCCTGCTCATCGTGCAGGCAGGCGGCGGCGCAGTGCAGGCCGATGGCATGCTCCTCGCGATCACAGGCGAAGCCCTGACGTCGCACCTCGGCGAGGTTGTCACTGAGGGCCTCGGGGGTCGCCAGGGTATTCTCGGTGACGCTCTCCAGGCCGCATTCGTCGAGGATCCGCGCGAGGATGTCGTCCGGCAGCCAGGCCATCAGCGCCTTGCCGACGCCGGATGCGTGCAGGGGCGCCCGGGAGCCGAGGCGGGTGATCATGCGCATCATCTGCGGCGACTCGCTCTGGGTGAGGAATACCACGGAGCCGCCATGGCGTACGCCCAGGTTGGCGGATTCGCCGGTCAGGGCGGTCAAGCGGCGCAGGTAGGGGCGGCTGGTCGCCACGAAGTCGCGGGCCTCCAGGAAGCTGTTGCCGATACGGAAGGTCTTGACGTCAACCTTCCACACGCCCAACTCGCTGTCCTGGGTGATGAACCCCTGGCTCTGCAGGGCCTGCAGCAGGCGATGAGTGGTGGAGGGCGCCAGGTCGGACTGCTCGGCAATATCCGAGAGGGCCAGTCCTCCGGGGCTGGCCGCCAGGCGTTCGAGGAGATTAAGTCCGCGCACCAGCGATTGGCTGTGGCCGCCGGGGCTCTTACCTGATCCGGCGGGGCGTCCAGCCGTCCTGCGTTTGCCTTCGCTCACCCCATCACTCCTTGTGGTCCCTTCGATTTCCTCAGGATACCGTCTCGATGGCAGGCTGTCTCGGTGGCGGAAATGAATTCCACAGGCATGGATGTGAATGACTGGCGGCGCCCGGGCTCAATCCGCGTAGTTGATCTCGGAATACAGGGCGCGGACCTTGAGGGTGTGAGCAACCTGTTTCAGTGCCTGCAGCGCCCGTGGACCATAGGTCTTGTCGACGTCGATCACCACATAGCCGACCTTGTCATTGGTCTGCAGGTACTGGCCGGAGATGTTGATCCCTTCCTGGGACAGCACCCGGTTGATCTCGGAGAGTACTCCCGGCACATTTTCGTGTATGTGGAGCAGGCGATGCTTGTCCGGATGAGCCGGCAGGGCGACTTCCGGGAAGTTGACCGAGGTGACGGTGGTGCCGTTGTCGGAGTAGGTGATCAGCTTCTCGGAGACTTCGATGCCGATGTTTTCCTGGGCCTCGAGGGTGGAGCCGCCCACGTGAGGCGTGAGGATCACGTTGTTCATGCCGCGCAGCGGGCTCACGAACTCATCTGCGTTGCCCTTGGGTTCCACCGGGAAGACATCGATGGCGGCGCCGTTCAGCTTGCCGGCCTCCAGGGCCTGGGCCAGGGCCTCGATTACCACCACGCTGCCCCTCGAGGCATTGATCAGGATGCTGCCCGGTTTCATCAGGGCGATCTGCTCGGTGCCGATCATCCAGCGGGTGGAGGGCAGGTCCGGTACGTGAAGGCTGACCACGTCGGCTCGGGCCAGCAGTTCCGCGAGGCTGCCGACCTGGCGTGCGTTGCCCATTCCCAGCTTGTTGACCACGTCGTAGTAGATGATGTCGAAGCCCAGGGATTCGGCAAGGACCGAGAGCTGCGAGCCGATGTTGCCATAGCCGATGATGCCCAGGGTCTTGCCGCGGGCCTCATGGGCGTTCTTCGCCGACTTCAGCCAGCCGCCCTGGTGGGCGCGGGCACTCTTCTCGGGAATGCCGCGCAGCAGCATGATGGCCTCGGCAAGCACCAGCTCTGCCACGGAGCGGGTATTGGAGTAGGGGGCATTGAAGACCGGGATGCCACGCTTGAGCGCGGCATCGAGATCGACCTGGTTGGTGCCGATGCAGAAGCAGCCCGCGGCCACCAGCTTCTCGGCGGCGGCGAATACCGCTTCGGTGAGCTGGGTCCGCGAGCGGATGCCGAGGAAGTGGGCGTCGCGGATCTTCTCGATCAGGGTGGCTTCGTCCAGCGAGGTCGGCAGATGCTCGATATTGGTGTAACCGGCGTTCAGGAAGTTGTCCACCGCGGTCTGGTGGACGCCCTCGAGCAGCAGAATCTTGATCTTGCTCTTGTCCAGAGACGTTTTGGCCATGATCGAATCAACCCCTTCCGGCGCTAGCCGCATGCTGTGTAAAAAGGATGGAGAGCCCTGGCCGGCCGAGGATTCCTGGCGGCGAAGCAGGCTCGAAAACGAGCGCACATGTTAGCACAGTGGGCATGAGCGGAGATGAAAATGGCGCGCCGTCCTCATGAGTGTGCTGCATCTTGTGCCGGGCAGACCCCCCCCGGGGGGAGCGTGTATACTGTCTTACTTTGGATCCATGACGAGTCGAGGTTGCATGGCAGAGCGTGACGAGCGGTTGGCCGATGTGCCGACGGGTGAGGCGGCGCCGATGGATTTCGCCGCCACCCTTGAGCAACTGGAACGCCTGGTGGAACGGCTGGAATCCGGCGAGTTGTCGCTGGAGGGGTCGCTGTCCGCCTTCGAGCAGGGCGTGCGCCTCACCCGTGATGCCCAGCGTCGTCTCGATGCGGCCGAACTCAAGGTGCAGTCCCTCACGGAAGGGACCGAGGAAAGCCTCGGGCTTGCCCCCTTCGATACGCCTCCGGCGGAGGGCGACGGTGAGCGTTGAGCGCCTGGAGGATCGTCTGATCGGTGATCGCGCCCGGGTCGATGCACGGCTGGACGCCCTGTTCACCGATCGCATGGCCACCGAGCCGCGTCTCGATGCCGCCATGCGTCATGGTGTGCTGGTGGGTGGCAAGCGATTGCGCCCGGTGCTGGTCTATGCCGCCGGCCGCGTCTTGGGCGCCGCGGATGACGACCTCGATGCCCCGGCCATGGCCCTGGAACTGGTCCATGCCTATTCGCTGGTCCACGATGATCTCCCGGCCATGGACGACGACGACCTGCGTCGTGGTCAGCCCACGGTGCATCGGGCCTTCGACGAGGCCACGGCCATTCTCGCCGGTGACGCCCTGCAGTCACTGGCCTTCGAGGTGCTGGCCCGGGCCGCTCTTCCCCGGCTGCCGGCCCTGGTGGCGACCCTGGCCGAGGCCGCTGGCCGCGATGGCATGGTGGGCGGCCAGGCGCTGGATCTCGCCGCCGTGGGAGGTCGGCCGGACATCGAGGCCCTGGCCACCATGCATGGCCACAAGACCGGTGCCCTGATACGCGCCGCCGTGCGTCTTGGCGGACTGGTGGCGGTGGATGAGTCCGATCCGCGCCTCGCGGCGCTGCAGGCCTATGCCGAGGCCATCGGTCTGGCGTTCCAGATCCACGACGACGTACTCGATGTGACCGGTGACACCACCACCCTGGGCAAGACCTCGGGGGCGGACGCCGCCCGCCACAAGCCGACCTATCCCGCCCTGCTGGGGCTCGATGGTGCACGGCGACGCGCCGTCGAGCTGATCGATCTGGCCGTTGACGCCCTCGCACCCCTGGGCAGTGCCGGAGATCCCCTGGCCGAGCTTGCCCGTTACATGATAGAGCGTGACCACTGACGACGACTGATGACGCTATGAAGCAGTTTGATGACATTCCCGTCGAGCGTCCGGCCACGCCGCTGCTCGACACCTTGAACACCCCGGCAGGGCTGCGCGCCATGTCCATGGACCAGCTCGAGCAGGTGGCCGATGAATTGCGTGCCTACCTGCTCTACAGCGTGGGCGTGAGTGGTGGCCACTTCGGTGCCGGCCTGGGCGTGGTGGAACTCACCCTGGCCCTCCACCAGGCACTGGAGACGCCCCATGATCGCCTGGTATGGGACGTTGGTCACCAGGCCTATCCCCACAAGATCCTCACCGGTCGCCGCGAGGCGATGCTGGGCATTCGTCGCTATGGCGGCCTCGCCGCCTTCCCTCGCCGCGCCGAGTCCGAGTACGACACCTTCGGCGTGGGCCACTCCAGTACCTCGATCTCCGCGGCCCTGGGGATGGCGCTGGCCGCTCGTATTCGTGGCGAGAAACGCCGGGTCTGCGCGGTGATCGGCGATGGCGCTCTCTCCGCCGGCATGGCCTTCGAGGGCCTGGCCCATGCCGGCCATGTGGATGCCAGCCTACTGGTGATCCTCAACGACAACGAGATGTCGATCTCCGAGAACGTCGGCGGCATGGCCAGCTACCTGGCGCGTATCCTGGTCAGCAAGCCCTACCTCAACATGCGCGAGAGCGGCAAGAAGGTGCTCTCGCACCTGCCCGGTGCCCTGGAGCTGGCACGTCGCACCGAGGAGCACATGAAGGGCATGATCAGCCCGGCCACGCTCTTCGAGGAAATGGGCTTCAACTACATCGGACCCATCGACGGCCACGATCTGCCGTTGCTGGTGGAGACCCTGCATAACATGCGTGACCTGGAGGGGCCGCAGTTCCTGCATGTGAAGACACGCAAGGGCAAGGGCTTCATGCCTGCCGAGGCCGACCCCATCGGCTACCATGCCATCACGAAGTTGGAAAAGACCGAACTGGAAAAGAACGGCGATACTCCTCCGCCGCTCAAGCCGTCGAGCACAGCCGTCAAGAAGAAAAAACGCAAGTATTGCAACGTCTTCGGCGACTGGCTATGCGACATGGCGTCGGTGGACGAGCGGTTGGTGGGTATCACCCCCGCCATGCGCGAGGGCTCGGAGCTGATCCGCTTCTCCCGGGAATACCCCAGCCGCTATTATGATGTGGCCATCGCCGAGCAGCACTCGGTGACCCTCTCCGCCGGCCTAGCCTGCGAGGGCATGAAGCCGGTGCTGGCCATCTACTCGACCTTCCTGCAGCGCGGCTACGATCAGCTGATCCACGATGTGGCGGTGCAGGGGCTCGACGTGACCTTCGCCATCGACCGGGCCGGTCTGGTCGGCGAGGACGGCCCGACTCACCACGGCGCCCTGGATCTCTCTTATCTGCGCTGCATCCCGGGGATGGTGGTGATGGCGCCGGCCGACGAGGCCGAGTGCCGGGCCATGCTGAGTGCCGCTTACCAGCATCCCGGTCCGGCGGCGGTGCGCTATCCCCGAGGCACCGGCCCGGGTGTCGAGATCCCCGATCATCTGGAACCGATCGAGATCGGTCGCGCCGAACGGCGTCGCACCAGCGGGGCCGAGACCGGCCGAGTCGCCCTGCTGGCCTTCGGTAGTCTCAATACGGCAGCGGCGGCGGTCGCTGACGCCCTGGATGCGACGCATCTCAATATGCGCTCCATCAAACCGCTGGACCACCAGGCGGTGCTGGACATCGCCGATGACCACGACCTGCTGGTGACGCTGGAAGAGAACGTGGTGGCCGGCGGGGCGGGCAGTGCCGTCAATGAACTGCTCTCGCGGGAGGATGTCCAGGTGGCAGTGCTCAATCTGGGTCTGCCCGACGCCTTCGTCGAACACGGCAAGCCGGCCGATCAGATCACCGAATGCGCGCTGGATGCCGAGGCCATTGAGGCCGCCATTCGCGCACGCTTGCCCTGAGGGCCTTCATCCATGGATTACTTGTCGAGGGTGTCATGCTGTTTCTGATTCTGATCGGAGGCTGGATAGGGCTCGCCACCGGCGGCCCCCTGGGATTGCTGGTTGGTGCCGGCCTGGGCTGGTGGCTGGGGCGGCGAATCCGCGGCTCCGTCATGCGGGTTCGGGTTCAGTCCCAGTCCCGCTTCTTCAATTCTGCCTTCGCCGTGATGGGCTGCCTCTGCCAGGCCGACGGTAAGGTCTCCGACCGCGAACTGGACATCAAGGAAAAGCTGCTCGACCAGCTGCGCCTGAACGACGAGCAGCGTGGCCAGGCGCGTGCGGCCTTCGCCCGCGGGCGAGAGGCGGATTTCGACCTCGAGACGGAACTCGCCGAGGTGCGCCGCTTCACCAGCGGCCAGCCGGCGCTGCGCCAGGTCTTCCTTCAGGTGCAGCTCTCCGCCATCGCTGCCGACGGCGTACTTCACGACGCCGAGCATGATCTCGTCGTCCGTGTCGCCCGCGGGCTGGGCTGCAGTGAGGCCGAGGTCCAGCAGATCGAAGCCATGCTCCATGGCGCCGCCGCCAACTCGGCGGGTGCCAGCGAAGAGGCGCTGGCCGACGCCTACCGGGTGTTCGGTGTGGAACCGGATGCCAGCGACGCCGAGATCAAGAAGGCCTATCGCCGCCTGATGAGCCAGAACCATCCCGACAAGCTTGCCGGCAAGGGTCTACCCGAGAGCATGCGCGAGGTCGCCCAGCAGCGTACCAGCGAGATCGGCAACGCCTACGAACGCATCCGCGACGCCCGCGCGGCGTGACCGAAGCTACCGGCAAAAGGACGACCTCGATCCCGATGATTACCCTCTACAGCTTTCCCTCGTCCCGTTCCCTGCGAGCGGCCTGGACCCTCGAGGAACTGGGGCTTGACTATGTCTGCCGCCACGTGGACCTGAAGACCGGGGAGGGGCAGGGCGAGTCGTACCTGAGCCTGCATCCCGACGGCAAGGTGCCGGCGCTGGTGGACGGCGATCTGACGCTGTTCGAGTCGGCGGCGATCTGTCGCTACCTGGCGGAGCGCTATGGCGAACCGGGCAGCCTGCTGCCCGCGTCCGTCGAGGAACGGGCGCTGGTCGACCAGTGGTTGTTCTTCATCATCGGCGAACTGGAACAGGCGCTCTGGACCCAGGGCAAGCACAAGTTCGCCCTGCCCCAGGCACAGCGGGTGCCGGCGGTGCTGCCCACAGCGGCCTGGGAGTTCCAGTGGGCATTGAAGGCGCTGGAGCGGCGTTTCGACGGCGAAGGCTGGTTGGTGAGTGATCACTTCACCCTGGCGGACCTGGTGCTGGCGCACACCTTGAGTTGGGCGGTGACCTTCAAGAACCGTCTGCCTGAATCACTGCAGGCCTACCGCGAACGCTGCGAGGCCCGCCCGGCCTTGGCCAGGGCGGTGGCCAGGGAGAGTGCCGCGGCCGAGCCGGCGTGAGCCGCACTCAGGCCGCGAAGGGCAGTACGGCAGTGTAGACCGCGAAGTAGTGGCAGGTACTGCCGCCCATGACGAACAGGTGCCAGATCGCGTGGTTGAAGGGGATGGCGCTGATGGCATAGAAGGCCACACCCAGGGTGTAGGTGACGCCGCCGGCGATCAGCAAGTTGAGGCCGGCGGGGGAGAGGCTGGCGGCCAGTTCGTCGCCGGCGAAGACGATCAGCCAGCCCATCAGCAGGTAGATGGCGACTCGCAGGACGGCGAAGCGGTGGGGCCACACCAGCTTGCAGGCGATGCCGGCGAGGGCCAGGGACCAGATGGTGGCAAACAGCGTCCAGCCCGTCGGGCCGCGCAGGTTGACCAGCAGGAAGGGCGTGTAGGTTCCGGCGATCAGCAGGTAGATGGCGCAGTGGTCTAGCGACTGGAAGCATTCCTTCAGGCGCGGGTGGCGGATGCCGTGATAGAGCGTGGAAGCGCTGTAGAGCAGCACCAGGCTGATGCCGTAGCAGCTGATGCCGACGATCTTCCAGGGGTCGACCTGGGTTGCCAGGCTGGCCAGCACCAGCAGTACCACCACCCCGGCGAGGCTGAGGGCCGCGCCGATGCCATGGCTGATGCTGTGCAGAAGCTCCTCTACGCCACTGAAGGGCATCTCGCCGTCGGGGGTGGGGTGCGTCATCGGGAGCCTCCTGCCGGGGAGCCGCCCGATGCCGGGGTCCGGTGGCTCAGCGCTTGCGTTCGATATCCACATCGCTTGCCTGGGTGAAGTCGCCCAGCACCATCATGTGACCCAGCTTGCCGGCCTTGGTGGAGAGGTACTGCTCGTTGTGTGGGTTTAGACCAGTGGTCAGCGGGACTCGTTCCACCACCACCACGCCGGCCTGGGTGAGGGCCTCGACCTTGCGCGGGTTGTTGGTCATCAGCCGCAGGGCCTTGATGCCCAGGTGATCCAGCATGGGTACGCATAGGTCGTAACGGCGCAGGTCGGCACCGAAGCCCAGCTGCTCGTTCGCCTCCACGGTGTCGGCGCCCTGGTCCTGGAGGTGGTAGGCGCGGATCTTGTTGAGCAGGCCTATGCCGCGGCCCTCCTGGCGCAGGTAGAACAGCACGCCGCGGCCCTCCTCGGCAATCCGCTTCAAGGCTTCCTGGAGCTGGTAGCCGCAGTCGCAGCGCATCGAGAAGAGCGCATCGCCGGTCAGGCACTCCGAGTGCACCCGCCCCAGTACCGGCTCGCCGTCGTTCACCTCGCCCAGCGACAGGGCGATATGGTCCTTGCCGGTGGCGTCGTCCTCGAAGCCATGCATCTGGAAGGTGGCCCAGGGCGTGGGGAGCCGGGAGGCAGCGATGAATCGGATCGTCACGAGGTACCTCGGTGTTGAGCCACGCCGGTGCAGGCGGGTGGCACCATGGGTCGGCGCCATGGATGGGAGACATAGTCTAGCAGGAAGTCGCCTCGGGCTCACGACGACAGCCGAGGGCTCCGGTCCGCTGGCGTATGTCCGGCCAGGATGTTCGGCTACAATGGCAACCACATTTCCCGTGGATAATCGCCTGCATGGAACTCAAGAATGATCGTCTTCTGCGCGCCCTGGCGCGTCAGCCGGTGGATCGCACTCCGGTGTGGATGATGCGCCAGGCCGGACGCTACCTGCCCGAGTACCGCGCCACCCGCGCCGAGGCCGGCAACTTCATGGATCTTTGCCGAAACCATGACCTGGCCTGCGAGGTTACCCTGCAGCCGCTGGATCGCTACCCACTGGACGGGGCCATCCTCTTCTCGGATATCCTGACCATACCGGACGCCATGGGCCTGGGGCTCTATTTCGAGACCGGGGAGGGGCCGAAATTCCGCCACCCGGTGCGCACCCCGGAGGCGGTCGCCGCCCTTTCGGTGCCGGATGCGGAGCGCGACCTGGACTATGTCATGCGGGCCGTGACCACTATCCGCCGGGAGCTGAACGGGCGGGTGCCGCTGATCGGGTTCTCCGGTAGCCCCTGGACCCTGGCCACCTACATGGTGGAAGGCGCCTCCAGCAAGGACTTCCGGCATGTGAAGACGATGCTCTACGACATGCCGGACACCATGCATACCCTGCTGGATACCGTGGCCCATGCCGTTACCGACTACCTCAATGCCCAGATACGTGCCGGCGCCCAGGTGGTGCAGATCTTCGATACCTGGGGTGGGGTCCTGTCCACGCCGGCCTACCTGGAGTTCTCGCTGCGCTACATGGAGCAGATTGTCGCCGGGCTGATTCGCGAGCACGAAGGTCGCAGGGTGCCGGTGATCCTGTTCACCAAGAACGGTGGCCAGTGGCTGGAGGACCTGGCCGCTTCAGGGGCCGACGCCCTGGGTCTGGACTGGAGCAACGAGCTCTCCGACGCTCGCCACCGGGTCGGCCATCGTGTCGCCCTCCAGGGCAACCTGGACCCCAATGTCCTCTTTGCCCGTCCCGATGCCATCCGGGCCGAGGTGGCGAGGGTCCTGGACAGCTTCGGCCAGGGCCCGGGGCATGTCTTCAACCTGGGCCATGGCATCAGTCAGTTCACCGACCCGGATCGCGTCACTGCCTTCATGGAGGCGCTGCATGAGCTGAGTCCCGCCTACCACCAGCGGATCCCGCATGACTGAATGGCTTCAGCGATGGCATGACCGTCATCGCTTCTGGGCGGCGATGGCCGTGATCGCTGCCCTGATCATCACCCTGGGCAGCCTGACCCCCGGCAGCGAGATGCCCAGCAGCCTGCCCTGGGACAAGGCCAACCATTTCGTCGGCTATGGCGGACTGGCGGGATTGATCGGCCTGGCTGGTGTGCGGCTGCCACTGGCTCTTGTCGTCGCGGCGCTTTTCGGCATCGTCATCGAATACCTGCAGATCTCGGTTCCCGGCCGCAGCGGCGGTGACTGGGCCGACATCCTCGCCAATAGCCTGGGGGCGGCTTCTGCGGTGTGCCTACTGCATGGCCTGCGCCGGACTCTCGGTCCTTCCTGAAGGACTCGCCGTCGCATTGCTAGAGGTGTGGTTCCCGATAGGGAGGTATCTCGCTCTGGTCACCGGCGAGATCCAGGGTCGGTTCATTGCTGGCACCACGGGGTCGCAGGCGTTGTGCGGGACGCGCCACCCGAGCCTTGCCCACTGCCTCGCCCACTGCCTCGCCCTCTTCTTCCAGTGGGTACGACTCGCTGGTCCAGGTGGCCTCCTCGGAGTGGACGGCGGGGCGACGCTCGAAGGAGCGGGTGACCACCGAGCCCGGAGTGAAGCCCTGGCGCAGGGCCGCCAGATGGTGGGGCAGCAGGCACAGCTCGGCCAGCATGCGCAGGCCGATGGCGGCCAGTAGCCAGGTGCCTGTGCCCAGCGCCAGTACCGGCCAGGCCTGGC
>NZ_JBDNGD010000040.1:0-9914 GCF_041689495.1 Halomonas sp.
GCAAGCCTCCGGCCAGTGCCCGCAAGCTGTTCCGGCTGATCCGCGATACCGCCGGGATGTAGGTTTCACGCCGCTCGGGTCTGATCCGGCCGCAGGCCTGCGAGGAGGCGCTGTGAACCCATCCCTGGGCGCTACCGGCGCCATCCCTGGCGCAGAACCTCCTCTTCGGCCTGCCCCCGACGCCCCTCGCCAACAGTCCAGAGCATTTCCTGCTCAGGACTGGGTACCACCCACGGTCAACTCATCGAGCTTCAGGGTCGGCTGGCCGACGCCCACGGGCACATCCTGCCCTTCCTTGCCGCAGACGCCGATCCCGGTATCCAGTTCCATGTCATGACCGATCATGGAGACACGCCCCATGGCCTCGGGTCCATTACCGATCAGGGTCGCGCCCTTGACCGGTGTAGTGATGCGACCATCCTCGATCAGGTAGGCCTCGTTTGCCGAAAAGACGAACTTCCCCGAGGTAATATCCACCTGGCCCCCGCCGAAACTCACTGCATAGATGCCGCGCTTGACACTGCGCAGGATATCCTCGGGGTCATCCTGACCGGCCAGCATGTAGGTATTGGTCATTCTCGGCATCGGCAAGTGGGCGAATGACTCACGACGGGCATTGCCGGTTGGCGCCATGCCCATCAGGCGTGCATTGAGCTTGTCCTGCATGTAGCCGGTGAGGATGCCGTCCTCGATCAGGGTGGTGCACTGGCCCAGGGTGCCTTCATCATCGACACTCATCGAACCACGGCGATCGATCAGGGTCGCATCGTCGACCACGGTGACGCCGGGAGAAGCCACCCGCTGCCCCATGCGTCCGGCGAAAGCCGAGCTGCCCTTGCGGTTGAAATCCCCTTCCAGGCCATGGCCCACCGCTTCGTGCAGCAGGATGCCCGGCCAGCCCGGGCCCAGCACGACCGGTAGCTGGCCGGCCGGCGCATCGACGGCCTCGAGATTGACCAGCGCCTGGCGAACCGCATCCTTCGCATAGCGCTCGGCGACCTGCTCGTCGCGGAGACGGGCCATGGAATAGCGTCCGCCACCACCGGCACTACCGCGTTCCCGCCGGCCATTCCTGACCACGATGACGCTGACGTTGAAACGCACCAGCGGGCGGATATCCGCCGCCAGAGTGCCATCGCTGGCCCGCACCAGCACCAGTTCATGGACACCGCTGAGCGAGGCACTCACCTGGGATACCGCGGGATCGGCCTCCCGCGCGGCTCGATCGGCTTGCTTGAGCATGGCGATCTTGGCCTCGGCGGAGAGTCCGGAAAGCGGATCCACCCCGGCATAGGCGGCAGGGTGACGTGCCACGACTCTCGAGGCGATCGAGAGTTGGTCACCACCACGCACGATCCCGGCTGCCGTGCGTCCGGTCTCGGCCAGGGCCTCGGGAGATATCTGGTTGGAATAGGCAAAGCCGGTCTTCTCACCGGCCATGGAGCGAACCCCTACGCCCCCGTCGATGTTGTAGCGGGCCTCCTTGACCTCGCCATCCTCGAGTACCCATCCCTCATGCCAGGTGCGCTGGAAATAGAGGTCGGCATAATCGATGCCGCGTCCCAGGGCATGGCCCAGTCCCACATCCAGGGAGTCGAGGTCCAGTCCACCGGGAGCGAGCAAGGTCTCGGCGACGTCATCGAGAAGAAAGTCTTGGCGTGATGTCATTCGGCATTTTCCACAGAGATCTGCGGCGAGATCCAGGGACCCCGCACGCGATAATGAATTCGGGTCACGCGGTCGAGCGCATCGCCAAAGAGACGGTCGGCAATGAACAGGGCTCCACCCACCAACGGGGCGCCGGCAATCACCGCAGTCAGCGGCAGATTGCGACTGACCGGGACTGTGACGCTCAGACGCTGGTCGAGTTCCCGCCGAACCAGGTCCACCGTGCCTTCGAGGCTGAAGAAGGTCGCCGGACCCTCGACCTCAAGCGGCCCGTTGGTTTCCAGGATGCCACCATACAGGGTCGCCGCACCGGTGACACTGTCGAAGGCGGTTCCCTGACTGGTGACGTCGGAGAAATCCAGACGCAGGCGACGCAGCAGGTTATCCACGTTGAGCAACCCCACCAGGCGGGCGGTGGGCGATTCGATGTTAACGAAGCGTCCGTCACGCAGGAAGAGCTCCACACTTCCCCGGGAGCGTTCCAGGGCGAATTGCCAGGGGGCACCCGGCCAGGCGAGCTGGCTGGAGACACGTGTCTCCTGGCTACGGATCAGCCCTGGCTGGCCGAGCCGCTCCAGGGCCGACCCCAGATCCCGGCCATCCAGATCGAGCCTGGCCCGTGTCAGGCTATCCGACGCCCCCGCCGTTTCCCAGACCAGTTCGCCACGCGCCGATATCTCGCCAAGGGTCAACCCCAGTGGGGCCAGCGTCAGTCTTTCGGGGGTGGCTTGCCAATCGCTGGTGAAGGGACCAAAGCGTCGACCCTGGCGCTCGATCTCGGCGATACGTAGCCGACCATCGGGCAAGTCACCGACCCAGGATGGCAGGGGCTCGGCCTCCGGCGGCGTGGCGATCTGGTCCATCAACGAGCCTCCCTCGGCAAGCTCGGTCACGAAGCCATCCAGTGACAGCCGTGTGAGCCTGATATCCAGGCCGTCGCGCAGGGCGGGGCGGTAATCGACCTGGCCGGCCAGGAGGCTGCCGTCCAACTCTATCGACCAATCGGTGCCATCCTGGGGTCGACCCTCAGCCTGCAAGGACCCAAGGCAGTGGCCCGCATTTTCCAGGCAACCCGTCTCGAGTCGAACGGAGCGCAGGCGGCCGATCATGCCATTGGCGCCACCGGAAGCCCCCCCAGGGGGTTCCAGCCCCGACATGGCCTGCCTCCATGCTACGATATCCAGCCGCGGCATGAAGGCATCGATCCACCAACCTTCACCCGAGGGCCAGTCGGCACGCGGGGGGCGACCCAACCACAGCTGCCCCTGCCCGATATCCGATCGCGGCAGGTCTCGCCACCGCAGGTTGAGTTGATCGCCCAGTTGCCCCTCGATACGCCCGCCCGCCAGGTCGACCTCCAGCACCAGCGGCTTGCGTTCCGCGGCAGACTTGCCGAGCGGAGCCGGAAGCGCCACGCTGAGCCCTTCCAGGGTGGAATCCAGTCGCAGCCTGCCATCCCCATCGCCGAAGGCCAGCTGCCCCTGCCAGGGGAACTGACCGTTGAAGATCTCCACGAGGGCCGGCGCCCCACCCCAGCGAGACACCGCCCCGGCACTCGCCGTCCCGGAAAGGTCGATTCCCCCACCCCGGGTGTCGATGTCGGCGCGCAGGGAGCCACCGAACAAATGGCCTTCCAGGCGTCCCTCCAATCCGCCATCCGTCCCTTCCTGACGCCAGACCAGTGGGCCTGCCAGGTCGCCCAAGGTCAGGTCCAACGGGGTATAGGTCAGACTAGAGAGCGCCACCTCGGTGTCCACCTCCAGGGCCAGCGACTCGGGCTCGCCCAGCGTCAGGGCCAGCCCCAGTCGTCCTTCGGCACTTCCTTCTCCTCGCCAGGCATCGACCATCGCCATGCCCTCTGCCGGAATCGCCAGGAGGTAGTCACGCAGGGCCCCGGCAGACGCCGAAAGGTCAGCGTTGACATCGAGCCGACCCTCCTCCAGGGAGACCCGACCCTCCCGGGCTTCCACGCCGAGGCTCTCGGCATGATCCACGCGTGCCGAGAGACGACCGTCCTGCAACGACAGTTCACCGGACACGGCATCCAGCGCCGGCCAGTCGGCGGCAAAGGGCAGGCGTCCCTCCTCGATGGTCAGATCCAGGCCGAAGGTGGGGGGAATGCGGGACGCACCACCCGATATGGGGACATGCAAGCGCAGCGCGCCCTGCGACACGCGTCCCTCCACGCCATTGCCAAGCCAGGCACGCAATTCCTCGCCGAGGATTTCCATGGGCAGCCAATCATTCAAGGGGGTGTCGATGGCGTCGACGTCGCGAAAGCCCAGCGACAGGCCGAAGACTCCCCGTTCGTCGGCGACCGCCGACAGGCCGAAATTCCCTTCCACGTCGGCACCCTGCCAACCGACCCTCAGGTCACGACCGCTGACAACGGTGCGCGGACCATCGTAGGACCAGAGCACCTCACCACCGGCACGGGAAAGCGACAGGGAGGGGCCGAAGACCTCGGGTAAATGCAACTCGGTTCCATCGTCACCCGCAAAGAGGACGTTTCCCTTGAGGCCCCGTGCTTCTACCCACATGTCCAGGGGCCCCACCCCGGGGACGCGTTGCCAGGGCGATACGGCAACGTCCCGGAGGGCCGCCTCGGCCACCCACTGACCGTCCTCCCGCCCCAGCCCCAATCCGGTTATCCGGCCACGAGGGTCCAAGGTGTCGATGACGCGCGACAAGGCCTCCGGCAGGGGGAGCCGATCTCGCCAGGCCGCCAGCGACCCCAGGTCGAAGTCCGTGGTATTGAGCCGCCAGGCATCGCCGCTGCTGCGGATGTGCCAAAACTTCGGCAAGGCGGGGCCCCAGCGATCCTCGAGCCCTCGAGGTTCATCCCATCCGGCGCTCTCGGCATCTCCCTCGAGCCAGGCCTCCCAGCCATCATCGCGCCGCAACCACTGGCTCCGCGCCTGCAGGTCATTCAAGACGATATGGCGCAGCTCTCCGCGCTCATCCCGGTGGCTCATGGCGAGCCTGGGTACCTCGAGGTCGAGACGCGCATCCGCCAATTGACCACGATGCCATCGCGCCCAGAGACGCGTATTGCCGCTGGAAGAATCGAGACGCAAGGGATCACCGGCGCCCAGCACCTCGACCAGACTCATCAGGCTGTCGAACTGCATGTCGGCCTGAAGGGCGGCACTGAAGTCCCGCATGCCCGAGGGGCCGGGAAGGATCTCGAGGGCGACCTGCATGACAGGTGCCTCGCGATCCAGCGCTGGATCCTCGAGACGCAACTGCCCTTCCAGTTGCGCATGGCGGGAATCGCCGCTCATCAATAGACGCGGGGCATGCAAGGCAATGCGTCGCTTCTGACCATGCAGGACCAGGCGAAAATTCTCGACCCAGGCCCGCTGGCGAAGCAGCAGGCCGACCCAGAAATCCAGGCGATCGAGATCGAGCCCGGTCTCGAGTTCAAGCTCGGGCGGGAGTCGTGCCGGGTCGGGCCAGTGCCAGCGACCCGCGACATCCTGATAGAGGTGCAAGGTAACGTCCTGGACGCGGGCATCCTCGACGACCGGCAGGCCCTCGACCAGGGTGGTGCGGGCATCCAGCTGCAGCCTGGCCTGACCCACCTCGAGAAGCGGCACATGGCCGACTCCTTCTCGTGAGCGAATCATCAGCCCGGAAAGGGCCACCACAGGGTCGAAACGGGACAGTCCGGTATCCAGCTCGCGAATCTGCACCACGGCACCGAAACGGGCCGAGAGCAGCGATTCGAGTCGAGGCGTGAAGCCTTCTGCCAGGCCGAGCCCCAACCGGACCAGGAGCGTCAACAGGGCGACAATCGCCAATGAGAATGCCACCAGTGTCAGCACCCATCGCGACAACCGTCGAATCGGGGTCATGGGCTACATCAGCACGATATCGTACTGCTCCTGGGAATAGTGTGTCTCGACCTGGAAGCGGATGGTCTTGCCGATGAAGGCCTCGAGATCGGCGACCGAGGCGGATTCCTCGTCGAGCAGCCGATCCACCACGGCCTGGGAGGCCAGCACGGCATAGGATTCGGCATTGTAGGCTCGCTCCTCGCGGAGGATCTCACGAAATATCTCGTAGCAGACCGATTCCGCCGTCTTGAGGGTGCCTCGCCCTCCACAGGTCGGACAGGCCTCGCAGAGTGTCTGCTCGAGACTCTCGCGGGTGCGCTTGCGAGTGAGCTGAACCAGCCCGAGTTCGGTGACACCGGTGCACTTCGTCTTGGCGTGGTCACGCTCCAGGGACTTCTCCAGCATGCGCAGGACCTGTCGCTGGTGTTCCGTGTCCTCCATGTCGATGAAATCGATGATGATGATGCCACCCAGGTTACGCAGCCGCAGCTGGCGGGCGATGGCCGTGGCCGCTTCCAGATTGGTCTTGAAGATGGTCTCTTCCAGATTGCGATGCCCGACGAACCCGCCGGTGTTGACATCCACCGTGGTCATCGCCTCGGTGGGATCGATCACCAGGTAGCCACCGGACTTGAGCTGGACCTTGCGCCCCAGGGACTTGTGGAGTTCATCCTCGACACTGTAAAGATCGAAGATCGGCCTCTCTCCGCCATAATGCTCGATACGCTCCAGGGCATCGGGCATGAACTCCTCGGCAAACTCGACCAGCTTCTGGTAATTCTCGCGGGAGTCGATGCGCACCTTCTCGACATCTTCCCGCATCACGTCGCGCAGGATCCGCATGAACAGGGGCAGATCGTCATAGATCACGCTGGGCGCCGGCGCCGTGACCTTGCGCTCGCTTACCTTGCTCCACAAACGCAGCAGGAATCGCATGTCACTCTGGAGTTCATCGCTAGCAGCGCCCTCGGCGGCGGTACGCACGATGAATCCCCCCGGCACCTCGGAACCCTGTTCCGCCTTGATCGATTCGAGAAGGCCGCGCAGGCGCTCACGCTCCCCCTCATCCTCGATACGCTGGGAGACACCATAGTTGGGTGAATCCGGCATGTAGACCAGATAGCGGGACGGCACCGACAGATGAGTCGTCAGGCGCGCGCCCTTGGTACCGATAGGCTCCTTGATCACCTGGACCACCAGCGCCTGGCCCTCGTGCAGCAGGTGACCGATGGACAACTGCTCCTCGGCCGGGGTGCCTGAGGGCATCACCTCATGAGCATGGATGAAGGCGGCACGATCCAGGCCGATATCGATGAAGGCCGCCTGCATGCCCGGCAGCACGCGGACCACCCGTCCCTTGTAGATGTTGCCGACGATTCCCCGACGACGGGAACGTTCGATGAAGGCCTCCTGGAGGACACCATTTTCCACCACGGCGACCCGGGTTTCCATCGGCGTCAGGTTGATGAGTACTTCACCGCTCATGCGGAAATCCTTGTCCAGATAAAACGCTCGCCATTCATGACAACCTCGAGAATCCTGCTAATCGCTGGCCAGACGGCGTCCCAGGGCTTCGAAAAGGGTGGTCAGCCATGGCCAAAGCAAGGCACCTATCAAGGAGGGTAACAGGAAGGAGAGATGAATGGAGAAGGGCCCGAGCAGGGTGCGCAGCCACTGTTCGACGAGCTGTACCATACCCAGCAGCACCAGGATCAGGACCGCCTGCTGGACAAGCGAATAGGCCCGGAACCGTGGATACACCAGGGCACAGAGGAATGCCAGCAAGGACAGGATCAAGGCATTCTGGCCCAGAGGGGCGCCCTCGATGAGGTCCAGCAGGATCCCCATCGAGAAGCCATGGAAGACACCCACACGATAGGGTGCCTTCATGCACCAGTAGATCAGCATCAGTCCCAGCCAGTCGGGCCGCCAGATCTGCCAGCCGTCGGCCAGGGGCATGACCTGCAGGCAGAGCGCCAGCACCAGGGTGAACCAGACCCAGGGCAGGCTGGCGGACGACGGCGCCTTCATCGAGGTGTCTCCTCATCCAGGGACTGACGAACCACCTCGAGGGCGGCTTCCACCGCGTCGGGAGAGAGCCTACCCTCCCCGGCCATCTTGGCCGGCGAAGGGGGAAAGAGCAGCAGAAAGTGCCTGGAACGTTGCAGCTGGGCCACCGGTGTGGCATTGACGGTGGCGAAGGACTGGCCGGGATCATGTTCGACCTCCGCCACACGGCCCACTGGATACCCGGACGGGAAACGCCCCGCCAGACCGGAAGTGATCAGGAGGTCGCCCACTCGGATATCCGCCGTATCGGGCACATGCAGGACATTCAGCTCATCGTAGCGGCCTGTACCCTGGACAATGAACCGCAACCCATTGCGGTTGATCTGCACGGGCAGGGCATGGCTCGCATCGGCCACCAGCAGGACACGGCTCGAAAAGGCGGAGACCGAGGTAATCTGTCCCACCAGTCCGGAGGCATCCATCACCGGCTGCCCCACATAGGCACCGTTTCGCCTCCCCCGGTCGATCACCATCTGATGGGAAAAGGGATCGGTATCCAGCGAGAGCAGTTCGGCGGTGATGAAGGGAACTTCATCACGCTGCCCAGCAGCGAGCAGCTCACGCAGGCGCACATTCTCGGCCGTCAGGCTGGCCATGCGCTGAACACGATGGGAAAGGGTCAAGAGTTGCCCCCGCAGGCGTCGATTCTCCTCCAGCAGGGCGCGTTGGTCGGAGAACGCAAGCGAGCCCCAGTTGAGCACTTCACTGGGCAGGCTGACCACCCACTGGATGGGTGCCACCAGTGTGGAGAGCTGGGCACGCACGACTTCCATGCGGGTGAATCGGGTATCCACGAACATCAAGGCGGCGGATACCAGGACGCACAGCAGCAGGCGATACCCCGGCAATGGGCCATGCGAGAACAGCGGCTTGATAGACGAACCCCCCGCGGCGCCTCCAGCGTCAATCGCTGGAGAGCAGTTCGAAGGTATGCTGGTCGATCATCTCCAGGGCCTTGCCACCCCCCCGAGCCACACAGGTCATCGGATCCTCGGCGACGATGACCGGCAGGCCGGTTTCCTCGGCAATCAGCTTGTCCAGGTCGCGCAACAGTGCGCCGCCGCCGGTCAGCACCAGCCCCCGTTCGGCGATATCGGACGCCAGCTCGGGAGGCGACTGCTCGAGGGCACTCTTCACCGCGGTAACGATGGCCGCCAGGGTCTCCTGGAGGGCATCCAGGATCTCGTGGGAATTCAGCGTAAAGCTGCGCGGAATACCTTCCGCCAGATTACGGCCGCGCACATCGATCTCGCGCAGCTCACCGCCCGGATAGGCACAGCCGATCTCTTCCTTGATCCGCTCCGCCGTGGCCTCGCCGATCAGGCTACCGTAGTGACGACGTACATAGGCGGTGATTGCTTCGTCGAAGCGGTCACCCCCCACACGGGTAGACTCGGAATAAACGATGCCGTTGAGCGAGATGATGGCGATCTCGCTGGTGCCCCCACCGATGTCCACCACCATGGAGCCATAAGCCTCTTCAACGGGCAAGCCGGCACCGATGGCCGCCGCCATGGGCTCCTCGATGAGGAAGACCTCGCGGGCACCGGCCCCGTCGGCTGATTCCTTGATGGCACGCCGCTCCACTTGGGTGGACATGCAGGGCACGCAGACCAGGACCCGCGGACTCGGTGTCAGAAAGGTACTCTGATGTACCTTGCGGATGAAGTGCTGGAGCATCTGCTCGGTCACGGTGAAATCGGCGATCACCCCATCCCTCATCGGACGAATGGCGGTAATGTTGCCCGGTGTGCGACCCAGCATTCGCTTGGCATCCGCACCCACCGCGGCCACCGTCCGCATGTTGCCGGACTGACGAATCGACACCACAGATGGCTCATCGAGCACAATGCCTCGGCCGCGCACATAAATCAGTGTATTGGCGGTTCCCAGGTCGATCGACAGATCGCTGGAAAACAGCCCCCTCAAACGTTTGAACATGGATGTCGTTACCTAGTGCAGTCCGGAAACCCTGTGCGGAGCCAAACGATATCACCGCGGCCTCCCTGCAGCAAGCAAAAGCCCCATCGATAGGCACTGAACGGGTCTGCCAGCCGGCGGGCGGATGTGGTACCTTCTGCGGTCGTTTACAGTAACCCCCTCCCTTCGAGGACATTCGGACATGGCACTCGAACACAGCGACGTTCTCCGCGCGGCTCACCTGGCACGGCTTGGCCTGAGCGATGACGAGGCAAGGCATTACCTCGAGGATCTCGGCCGCATCCTGTCGATGGTCGACGAACTTCAGGCGCTCGACACCCAGGGTGTTGCTCCCCTGGCCCACCCTCTGGACGCCACCCAACGCCTGCGCGCCGACGAGGTCACCGAGACCGATCA
>NZ_JBDNGD010000041.1:0-3515 GCF_041689495.1 Halomonas sp.
CTGGGTTTCGTCCCCAATATGTATGCGGGCATGGCCAAGGCCCCGGGCGTGCTGGACACCTACTTGCACGGCTATGAGCTCTACCGCGAGGACTCGGGCTTTGCACCGCCGGAGCAAGAGGTGGTCTTCCTGACCATCAGCCGTCTCAACGGCTGCGGCTACTGCATGTCGGCACACAGCATGCTGGCCGAGAAGATGTCCCAGGTGCCCGAGGAGGTGATTGCCGCCATTCGTGACGACAAGCCTATCCCGGACGAGCGACTGGCCGCCCTGAGCCAGTTCACCAAGGTGATGTTCGAGACCCGCGGCATGCCGATCCAGGCCGACGTCGAGGCCTTCCTGGCGGCCGGCTTCGAGGAGTCGCACATCCTGCAGATCGTGCTGGCGATGGCGGTCAAGACCCTGAGCAACTATTCCAACCATATCAATCACCCTGAGCTCGACGAGGCCTTCGCCGGCCATGCCTGGGAGGGTTGAACGCGCTGGCCTGCAAGGCGTCCCATGCGGCGTCTTGCGGGCCCGGGCGTGTCATGAAACACTGTTCGCGTTATTTCTCCCTCGCTTCCCAGCCAACCTGATGGACATTTCCTCATGATCCCCCAATCCCGATTCTCGTCCCTGTTGCTCGGCGCCATGTTGTGGTTTTCCCTTCCGGCTCTGGCCGAGGAACATGCCGATTGGCCCAAGGGGCATTATCCCCTGCCCGAGTCGGGAGACATCATCGGCGAGGTCTACACGGTCGAGACCCGCGAGGAGGAGACGTTGCTTGACGTCGCTCGGGAACACAATGTGGGCTACGAGGAGATCCGCCTTGCCAATCCCGAGGTCAGCATCTGGGTGCCCGGCGAGGGCACCGAAGTGGTGATTCCGGCACGCCGCATCCTGCCACCGGTGGCCAGGGAGGGCATCGTGATCAATATCGCCGAGCTGCGTCTCTACTATTATCCGGAGGTGGGCGAGGGCGAGACGCCGCGGGTCGAGACCTATCCGATCGGCATCGGCCGCGATGGCTACGACACGCCCCTGGGCGTGACCAAAACCACCATGCGCCTCAATGACCCTGCCTGGTACCCGCCGCGCTCCATGCGTGAAGAGGCCGCCGAGCGTGGCGATCCACCGCCCGCCGTGGTGCCGCCCGGCCCGGACAACCCCCTGGGTAGCCATGCCATCCTGCTCGATATTCCCGGTTACCTGATCCACGGCACCAATCAGCCCGACGGTATCGGCATGCGGGCCAGCCGCGGCTGCATCCGCATGTATCCGGAGGATATCGCCTCGGTGTTCGACCGGGTGCCCGATGGCACGAAGGTGAACATCATCGAGCAGCCGATCAAGGTCGCCTGGGAGGACGGCAAGGCCCATGTCCAGGTCTACCAGGCGCTGGAAGATCAGGAGCACGGCATGCAGGCCTACCTCGAGACCCTCGCCATTCTCGAGCGCCATGACCAGGAGGCCCCGGTATCGGTCGACTACGAGCAGCTTCGTGGTCTGCTGGAAGATCCGGATGGGCGGGTCGTCGTCCTGGCCCCGGCGCCGGAGCCTGAGGTGCTGGTCGAGGAGAAGGATCGCGGCCTCTACGATGATCTGGGAATTCGCGACGATTTTCTGGACGCCCTGGAGACCTGAAGACCGGATCAGTAGGCCGGGTCTACCAGGCCACCCAGAGAGGCGTTGCGGCGGAACCAGCCGGCGATGCAGGTACGCGGCAGCCGGGTGGGCAGCACCTCATGGGGCAGGGTTTCGGAGAGGAAACAGGCGAAGGTGCCCGCCTCGGGATGCACCCGTGCCAGTTCCCGCTCGGGGGACTCGGGATCGTAGAGCACCATCTCGCCGCCGCCATCGGCCGGCCAGTCGGGATTGAGGTAGCAGACGGTGGAAACCACCCGGTTGGCGCGGCCCCGGAAGCTGTCCAGGTGGCGCTTGTAGAAGGCCCCGGCGGCGTAGTGGGCGAAGTGGACCTCGTATTCGAACAGCCCCAGGAAGAGCGATCGGTTGATCTCGCGCTGCAACTCGCCCATGGCTTGCAGGTAGTGTCCTTGTGCCTCGCTTCCCCGGTCGAGCCAGTGGATGGTGTCGCCGCGGATGTCGCGCCGCCGCTCGTGTTCCCGACCGCGGCCGATGCCGGCGATCGCCAGGACGTCGCGGCCGGCCAGTATCGCGAGTTCCTGATTCAGGTCACGGCACAGGTCCGGGGCGATGAAATCCTCACCGACATACCAGCCCTGCTCGACCAAGGCATCCACAAGTTCATTACATCGGCGACTATCCAGGCAAAGGTGGGTCATCACGGGGTGGGCATCCGGCGCTCGGGACGATAGCGCAGCCTGCCCTTGGGGCACTCGAACAGGCTGATCGGCATCTCGAAGCCCTCCGCCAGCAACTCCACCAGCATCATGGCCGATAGCCCCCAGATGATGTGTCCCTCGCAATCCGCCTGCGTAAAGCAGTAGCTGGGCACAAAGTAGTCGCGGCCATCGACCCGGATCACGTCGGTGTGGGTTCGCTGGTCGTCGAGGAAGAGCCGAAGCGGGACCTCGAAGATGGTATCGAGCTCGGTGAGGTCGGGCACCAGTGGCAGGTCCGGCGGGATAAGCCCCACATAGGGGGTCACCCTCAGACCGTGCAGGGAGATGACGTCGGACAGCTGCCCCAGCAACTCGACCTCGCCGGGGGGCAGGGCGATCTCTTCCCGGGATTCCCTCAGGGCCGTGGCCAGCAGGTCGGCATCCTGGGGCTCGCGCTTGCCGCCGGGAAAGGCCACCTGGCCGCTGTGGGTGTTGAGATGGTCGGCCCGCCGGGTGAACAGCAAGGTGGGTTCCGGCCGGTCGACGATCGGCAGCAGGACGGCGGCCTCGGGCAGGCCGAGTCGCAGGCGGCGGGGTCGATGCGCTTGCAGGCGTTCGCGAAGTTTCTCTAACATGAGGATTCCATCGAGTCTTATCTCTTCTACCCGGCGGCCATCGTCGGCGTCAAGCTCGACGCCGAGCGGCTCACCTGCCGCTCTCCAGTTTCCAGGGAGTGCCATGAACTTCTGTAGTCACTGCGGCCAAACTGTTCGCTTCGCGATTCCCGAGCACGATGACCGCCCGCGTTATCTTTGTGACCGCTGCGGTACCATCCATTACCAGAATCCTCGAATCGTGGCCGGCACCCTGCCGGTGAGTGGCTCGCGTGTGCTGCTCTGCCGGCGGGCCATTCCCCCGCGCAAGGGTTTCTGGACGCTGCCGGCCGGTTACATGGAAAATGCCGAGACCACCGTCGAGGCGGCCCTGCGCGAAACGCGCGAGGAAGCCTGCGCCGAGGTCGTCATACACGATCTCTATACCCTGATCAACCTGCCGCACATCAACCAAGTGTACATGATCTTCCGCGCCGATCTCACGGGTGGCTTCGATGCCGGTGTCGAGAGCCTCGAGGTAGCGCTCTTCGAGGAAGAGGACATTCCCTGGAACGAACTCGCCTTTCCCACCATCGAACGTACCCTGCGGCATTTCTATCGCGACCGTTCCGGTGGC
>NZ_JBDNGD010000042.1:0-1087 GCF_041689495.1 Halomonas sp.
AGCGGTACTGCGCAAGCGTTGGGCGACGCTGGAAGAGCTGATGAGCTCGGCCGAGCGCAAGCAGCGCATCATCGCCGACATTATCGAAGACTTCGACACCCGGCCGCGCCTCAACAATAATCGCGGTACGGCCATTCTGGTCGCAGCCTCCATTTACGACGCCTGCCATTACTTCCGCCTGTTCCAGAACGCCACGTTTGGCCAGTACTGCGGCGTGATTACCTCCTACGAGCCAAACCACAACGCCATCTCCCGCGCGCCGGCAAATAGCGATGAACGCTACAAGTTCGATACCTATAGCCAATTTGTACTGAGGGAGGGCCAGACCACGAAGCAGTACGAGGATGAGATGAAGCGGCGCTTCATCGAGGAGCCGGCCAACTGCAAGCTGCTGATCGTGGTGAGCAAGCTGCTCACGGGCTTTGATGCACCGTCCTGCACCTATATCTACCTCGATAACGAACTGCACGATCACAACCTGTTTCAGGCCATTTGCCGCACCAACCGGCTGGACGGCGACGACAAGGACTACGGCTATATCGTCGACTACAAGCAACTCTTTGGTGACGTACAGGATGCGATCGCCGTCTACAGTTCCGACGAGCTGGACCTGGACGATGGCGATGAAGCCGGCAACAACGTCGAGCTGAAGGACTGGCTAAAGGAAGGGCGGGAGAGGCTGGATGCGGCCCGCGAAGCTTTGAAGTATCTCTGCGAGCCGGTGCCGCCACCTCGGGAAATGGAGCAGTACCTGCGCACTTTCTGCGGGGATGCCGACAATCCCAACGCGCTCGATGATACCGAGGCCATGCGCATCGCCTTCTACAAGCAGGTGGCGACCTATGTGCGCGCCTTTGCGGCCATTGCGCAGGATCTTGAGGAAGCCGGCTATTCGGTGGCTGAAATCGCAGAGCTCAATCAGGAGGTGGCGTTCTTCAGCGAAGTCCGTGCGGCGATCAAGCGCCACTCGGGGGAGGAGCTGGACATCAAGCCCTTTGAAGCGGATATGCGCCACCTGATTAACACCTATATTCAGGCGGACCCGGCCGACCCGTTGGGCGCGGTGGATAACTACTCTTTGGTCGAG
>NZ_JBDNGD010000043.1:0-2043 GCF_041689495.1 Halomonas sp.
CGGCCCATTTCCTCGCCCTTCGCCAGCCGAATCGGCGTGTCGAAGCGAATGCGTTGCACCTCGCCCGAGAGGGGCGTGATCTGGCCCGCCCAGACCGTCTCGATGGCGGCGACGATCATGGCCCCCACCAGTACCACCACCATGGGGCCGCGTTCGGTATCGAAATGGCAGACCAGACGCTCGTTGCGGGCAAAGAGGTTGGGGATGTGCTCGGTGGTGGCGGCATTCACCGAGAAGAGCCGCCCCGGCACATAAACCATGGAGGTCAGTGTCCCTGTCTCCGGCATGTGAACACGGTGGTAGTCCTGGGGGGAGAGGTAGATGGTGGCGAAACTGCCTCCCAGGTAGCGTCGGGCCGCCTCGCCATCTCCGCCCAGCAACTCCATGGCCGAGAAGCGATGTCCCTTGGCCTGGAGCAGTTGGCCGGCTTCGATGGCACCGAACTGTGACAGGGTTCCGTCGGCGGGGGACACCAGGCCTTCCTCGATCGGCCGTGCCTCTTCTTCCAGTTCGCGGGTGAAGAAGTCATTGAAGGTCGCATAGTCCGTCGGATCGGATCCCATGGCCTCGTTCATGTCGACGCCGAAGCGCTCGATGAAGGTCTTGATCAGAATATTCTTGAGCCAGGGTTGGCGACATTCGGCGAGTCGCCCCACCAGCCGCGACAGCAGGTGGTGGGGGATGGGGTACTGGATCAGGGCAAAGAGTCTTGAGAATGGCACTTGAGGGGTCCGTCCTATTTTTCTATGGGCGTGTCGTCACGGTTGCCCCATTCCTGCCAGGAGCACGCATAGCCGCGTATTTTCTCGAAGCCCAGTGCCTTGCCCACCAGCCAGGTGAAGGCACTGCGATGGTGCCCCTGGCAGTGGGTGGCCACTTCCATGTCCGGTGTCAGCCCCAGGGTCTCGAGTTCGGTGATGAGTTCGGCGTAGTCGCGGATGCGCATGCCTCGATCCGGGTCCATGGCCAGGGTCCATTCCATGTTCACGGCCCCGGGAATATGGCCAAGGCGCTTGTTGTTGCCCTTCTCGCCATCGTATTCGGCCCGTGAGCGGGCATCCCAGACGGCGAAGGTCTTCTCGCCGAGTTTTTCCTGGAGCTCGTGACGATCGATGAGCGCCTCGGGGTTGAGGATTTCGGCGCGGTAATCGCTGGGTTCGGGTTTATGGGACTCGGTGGAGACGGGCAGGCCATCCTGGTGCCAGGCATGAATGCCACCGTTGAGGTAGGAATAGCGGGTGTGGCCGATCAGGTCCAGGGTCCAGAGCAGGCGGGCGGCCCAGCCACCGCCCTCGTCGTCGTAGGCCACCACATGGGTATCACGGGTCAGGCCCAGTGAAGAAAACAGGGTCGACAGGGCCTCTTTAGAAGGCACGTCATTGGGTATCTCGCCCTCTCCGCGCAGCAGGGCGCGATGGTCCAGGTAGATGGCGCCGGGCACATGGCCCTGGGTGTAGCTTTCGGCCTTGACCGGGACATCAATGATCAGCAGGGAGGGCTCCGTAAGCCGTGCTTCGAGCTGCTCGGGTTCGACGATCAGCGGCAAGAGGTTGTCTTCTGAGCTCATTGGGATCTCCTGATTCGGTGTTGTGGTTGTCTTGGCATCAGCTCTCGCCGAGACTGTCGACGATGCGGATGTAACTGGAAAAACGCTGAGGGTGCACCTCGCCGCGTTCCACGGCCGCCAGTATGGCGCACCCCGGCTCCTGCCGGTGTCGGCAGTCCCGGAAGCGGCAGTGGCCAAGCAGGTCACGAAACTCGATGAACCCCTCGGCGACCTGCTGTTCGTCCAGATGTATCAGGCCGAATTCGCGAATGCCGGGCGAGTCGATGAGTTCTCCCGGTTCGCCGCCATCCGCGGCGGTGGGGAGTCGGTAGAGGCGCGCCGTGGTGGTGGTATGGGTGCCCTTGCGTGAATCCTTGGACAGGGCGCCGATGCGAAGGTCTTCATCCGGCAGGAGCCGGTCGATCAGGGACGACTTGCCGACGCCGCTTTGGCCCACGAATACCGAGGTGCGTCCACCGAGCCGTTCATGCAGTGCC
>NZ_JBDNGD010000044.1:0-1592 GCF_041689495.1 Halomonas sp.
GATGGCGGAATTTCAGGATGCCAGCCGTCATCCTGAGTCACATTCACGCCTTTCCCGACAGTTGCGTGCCTGTTCGGGCGGCGATACCCTTGCCGGAGCCTTTTCGAGCCAATGACCCCTAGACGTATGGAGATACCCCATGGTTGAAGCCGTGATCTGGTTGATTGCCTTCGTTGCGATCCTCTTCCTTTGCTACGCTCGCTGGGAGGCCAGCGTCAGCCCCGGCCTGGACAAGGTGATGCCGGCGGTCATGGCAACGAGGGGCGAGAACCGCCTGGTGTGGAGCCTGGCATTGGCGGTGCTGGGTGCGACCACCCTGGTGCGACCCGTCGACATCTTGCTGATCGTGATCCTGCTTGGCTTGGTCGGGCTGATCGGCATGAAACTGTTGAGTTGGGCGACACGCAAGGCGAATTCGTAATAATTCCGGTGCCTCTCTTTCTGAAGCACGCCTCTCTTTAGAGCACGTTTTTTCGGGATATGAAGATGCAAAGACAAAAGGCCCGCGGAAGTTCCGCGGGCCTTTTGTCTTTCAGGTTCTGAAGGTTCTCGTCTGTGACGGCTGTTTCCGCCTCAGTAGGGCGCCACGCTGACATTGTTGCCGCTACCGATGATGCGTACGCGCTGGCCGACCTGGAAGTTCTGTTCGGCCTTCTGGACGATCACCACGTTCTGGCCGTTGTCCTGGCGGATTTCCATTTCCCAGGCCGCCATGCGGTTGGCGGATTCCTCGATCTTGGTGCCTGCCACGGCACCGCCGATGACGCCGGCAACGGTCGCCAGCTGGCGTCCGGTGCCGCCGCCGACCTGGTTGCCCAGCATACCGCCGATCACGGCACCGCCGCCGCTGCCGAGCAGGCCGCTCGCACGGCTATCGGCCTGGATCTGGACCTGACGAAGAGCGGAGATGGTGCCGAAGGTGACATTCTGGGCCGCGGTGGCCTGGTTGCCGGAATAGACATTGCCCGAGTAGGGCGCCGTGTTGGCGCAGCCGGCCAGGGTAAGCAGGCCGATGGCGAGAATGGGAAGAAGATGTTTCATGAATGACCTCCTGCAGGGGTGTTGTGTCCGGGACGAGCCCAGGTGACATCCTGTCGCGAATCGCGGGATAGATGCATGCGTCGTATTCCTCAGCTTAACCAGCAGCTGGCGCTTTGACCAGCGGTGCCGGTAGAGGTGCCACCATGCTACCCCGTGACTTGGTCAAACAATGTGGAAACCTCGAGGTCAGCCGAACTGGTTCATGGTGTTGTCCTTGCCACCGGCCTTCAGCGCCGCCTCGCCGTGGAAGAACTCCTTGTGGTCGTCACCGATGTTGGAGCCGGCCATGTCCTGGTGCCTGACGGTGGCGATGCCCTCGCGGAGTTTGCGACGCTGGACGCCCGCCACATAGGCCAGCATGCCTTCTTCGCCGAAGTAGCCCTTGGCCAGGTTGTCGGCGGAGAGGGCTGCGGTGTGGTAGGTCGGCAGGGTGATCAAGTGATGGAAGATGCCGGCCTCCCGCGAGGCATCGCGCTGGAAGTTGCGTACCCAGTCGTCGGCCAACTGGCCCAACGGCGTCTCGTCGTACTCGGCACTCATCAGGTCGGCGC
>NZ_JBDNGD010000045.1:0-3106 GCF_041689495.1 Halomonas sp.
GAACAAGATCGACGCCGGCCAGCACCGTCAGCGGCCCCTGGGGCGTGGCATAGGCCTTGTGGACCTGATGGAACTCGAGCATTTCGGATTCTCTTCGCGGCGAGAATTCGATGGTCCCACAAAAGGGCCAGATCAGGCGAAGATATCCAACGGGTAGGCAGTATAAGCCAAAGGCGCATCCGGCGTAGCCGGGGAATGGCAGGCGCCCTTGCCGGGCGCCTGGGGGCGGCGGTCACGCTTGCAGGCGCGCGATGGTTTCCTCCGTGCTCCACAGGGCATTGGCCATGAAGCGGAAGTTGGTCAAGGCGGCGAGATAGCCGTCTCCTTCCGGCAGCTTGGCCGCCGCCGTGGCATCGCGCACCACCACGACCTCGAACCCCTGCTCCAGCAGTTCGCGCATGTGTGCTTCGACACAGAGGTTGGCCGACATGCCGGCCAGGATCACTTGGTCGACGCGGCGCTTTCTCAGCTGCAGCACCAGGTCGTTCTGTTCGGGACCATAAAGCTTGTGTGGCGAGGTGATGATGGTCTCGCCATCCTCGATGAACGAGCGGTACTCGGGCATGAAGTCTGCCCCGCTGTCGCGCTGAAGCGCCTTCAAGGGGTCAGGACGATCGAACATGCCGATATTGTGCATCAACTTTTCCAGCGGTCCGTTAAATTCCCAGCGGTGGTCTTGGGGATAGTAGTAGTGGGGGGAGACAGCCACGGTCATGCCGCGCTGCTTGGCGGCAGCGAACAGACGCCGGATGTTATCGACAGTGCCATGCTCCTGCACACTCTCGCCGACGACTTGCCAGGTGACACCGTCCGGGCTCAGGAAATCGATCTGTGGGTCGGTCACTACCAGGGCGGCGCGGGCGAGGTCGAGCTGGAAGCCGCTATCCGGCAGGGCAGCCTTGTCGGGTGGGGCATAGGGATCGCCGGCATGGTCATCGGCGGCGGCGCCGCTGGACAGCCCACCCAGGGAGGCGGCGGTGATGCCTGCGAGCCCGCCGGCGAGCAAGCGACGGCGGTCGCCATCGACGGCCTGTGTGGTCGGGTCGGATGCTCCGTTACTTGCCTGATGATCGCACATGAGGTGTTCCTCTCTCTTTTGTCTTATGTGAACGGTACGATGTCAGGCTAGCGCCATGCCTGTGCGATATTGTTCGCAAAGGGTGCCATTTCATCCGTTTCCGTCCGGGGCCCGCATGCTGGACCAACTGCTCAAGCGCATGACCATTGAGGTGAGGTCCTTCGCCGTCTGCGAGGTGCGTCGCGGATGGCCGCTGGAGACGCCCCCCTTGGGTAGCGTCTCGCTGCATTACGTCCTGCGTGGCAAGGGTAGCCTGCGCGACCGCTCGAACCGACCGCTGCCGCTGGCACCGGGCAGCCTGGTGATCTGCCCGCCGCACCAGCGGCTGACCGTCAGCGAGACGGTGGGTGACCCCTTCCAGCTGCCGCACTGCGAGCCGGCCAGTGGCACCCTGGAGTGGCTGAGCAGTCAGCGTGACGACCGGCTGCCCGGGGTATTGATCCTCTGCGGGATGCTCGATGTCGAGACGCCCGAGCTGGCCGGTTCGCCGTTCGACCGGCTGCAGGCGCCGGTGCGGATCGCCTCGGGTGACGCGGCCATCTCGCCGCTGTTCGAGTCGCTGTTCAAGGAGCTCACCACCCAGGCGCTGGGCAGCCAGGCGATGATCGACGCACTGATGAAGCAGTGCCTGGTGCTGCTGCTCCGGGAGCTTGAGGCCGGCACGGAACATCCGGCCTGGCTGCTCGCGCTGCAGGACCCGGCGCTGGGGGCGGCCGTGTCGGCCATGACCGAGGACCTCGGGCGTCGCGTCGGGGTCGAGGAACTGGCAGCGCTCAGCCACATGAGCCGCACGACCTTCATCGACCGCTTCAAGCGGGCCTTCGGCGAGCCGCCCCAGCGTTTCCTCGCGGAGCGGCGCCTGCGCCAGGCACGTGACCTGCTGGCCACGACATCGCTGCCGATTAAGCAGGTAGCATTGCGCTGTGCCTACCGCAGCCGAAGCCAGTTCAGCGCCGCCTTCAAGGCGCGCTTCGGGCAAGACCCCGAGCACTATCGGCGCGAGGAGCGCCGTGATACCCGCTGAGCCATCAGTTGCCGGCTACTCCTCGGGCGGCTTGTCGAGGTGCAACCAGAGGGCCAGTCGTGAATGACGTCGTCGGTTCAGGTGCCAGGGCAGCAGGGTCATCACGGTGAGCACTGCGACGGCGGCCGTGATCGAGAACAATGGGTTCAGCTCGAAGGTTCGCCCGAGGCTCGCGAACACCAGGGTCATGGGCATCATGCCGATCGCAGTGCCCAGTGCGAAGCGCCCGGTGGTGATGGCCGTGACCCCGGCGGCGTAGCTGACCAGCGCAAACGAGAAGATGGGCACCAGACGCGTGACCAGTACGGTCAAGAACAGCAGGCGCTGCGAGCCCTGGTTGCCAAACAGCGGGTTGGTCGGCAGCTTGGCGTGCAGTGCCTCGCGGCCCAACAGTCGGGCGAGATAGAAGGCGATCAGCGCACCGGCCATGGCGCCGCTGATTGACAGCAGCGCCCCGGGAAGCAGGCCGAAGGCCAGACCGGCGGCGGCGGTCACCGGCAGAGTGGGAATCGGACCGACCACCACCGCCAGTACCATCAACAGCAAGAGCAGCAGCGGTCCGAGGCTGCCCTGGCTGTTGAACCAGGCGGCGATGCCCATCGGCGACAGGCTCATGGGCAGGCCCAGCCCCTGCAACAGCCACCAGATGCCGGCCATCATCGCCGCCACGGTGGCGATAAGCACGATCCTGAAGACCCAGACGGAGGAGGCGGTCACGGTGTCGGTGTCCTTTCGACGTTGAATCTCCTGCTAGCCGATACGGTCATGCGAAAGGTACAGGCGGTGGTCCAGCGAGGTGGCCACCCGGGGGCTTTGGGTCACCACCAGCAGGGCGCTGCCGGTGCCACTCACCAGCGCCAGCAGGAGATCCAGTACCTCACCCGCGGTGGCTTCATCTAGGTTGCCGGTGGGCTCGCCGGCGTCGGGCAGGTGGAGCCCCGCGGCCAGGTGCAGCAGGGTCGACTTCCCGCTGCCCGACTCGCCCATCATCGCCAGGCTCTCAC
>NZ_JBDNGD010000046.1:0-3254 GCF_041689495.1 Halomonas sp.
CCCAGGCGCTCGATTTCTTCCTCCGACAGCGAGCCACCCTCTATGCGCCGCAGCGCCTGTTTTTCCAGCAACTGCCGGATCAACTCAACCAGCGTCAGAACAAGTTGCCCTAGTCCTTTGCGCATATCTTCCGGATCGAGCGCTATACGCGGCGACAGCGTCGAATCTTCAGGTTCTGTCATGTTTTTTCTTTTGGCCCCATCGTCAGTTTGAGTTGCTCGGCAGTTTCTACCGAAGTCAGTGTGAGTGTCAGGCCCAGATAGATCAAATCGATATCGGCCACCGAAATCACGATCTCGCCGGCCACCACCACGCCTTTGTTCAAAACTCGATCCAGGGTTTCGCACAAGGACATGCTGTCTGAATAGTTAACAGGTTTATTCATCGTCGCAGAACTCCTTCAAATCACAACAGACGCTCATAGACAGCACGCGCCACATGCCTGGCACCCTCGCGCTCATACGCCTCCGCCTGATCCAGCAGGCTCACGCGCGCGCCCTGCGCTTGCGACGTGCCAGGGTGGTTTTCCAGCAACGTCCAGTACATCTCCATCGCCTGCCGCAGATTGCCTTCACTGTGGTAGCCGCGCGCCATGCCCAACAGACGATCGAGCATCCTGCCGTTCACAGACGAATCCCCCGCGGCTTCTTCCGCGCCACCGGTTGGTGCAATCGCCGGTTCCGTCATACCTAATGCTGTTTCTGTTTCTGTTTGCATACAATGCTCCTTTTATCGTGATGTTCAATGAGATGTTGATCGTGTGGGCTTAGGTTTAAGCCGTCATAAAGTGAGCGCCCCAAGCTGCCCAGTCGCTCTCTCTCAACTGATTCCTGCCGATATACGATGGTGAGGCTTTGCTCTCGAAATGTCTCCTGATACCGCTCCAACAAAAGCAACTCCCCGCGCCGCAGCGCGGAACAGGTCGGGCAGGAAGACTCCGGCGTGACCATATTCACGAACAGCACCGGAGCTGAGGCCCGCAGTCGCTCACAAGCAGCCACCAGGTCCCTGGTTTCTTCATACGCCAGCTCGGTGGGAATCGCCACCGCCATCAACGCCGCCTGTTGCGGATCGGCCAGAACGCGCCGGAACTGTTTCACCTTCTTGGAAAGATCCACCATGGCCTGCGTAACTTTCGGCAGCCGAAACACCTGCCGGTACTTGAGGAATATGCCGAAAAAAGTCTTCAACCAGGCATCGATCAGCTCCGGCATCTCCAGGAAGCGCAGAAGATGACCCGTTGGAGCGGTATCCAGAATGAACAGGTCATAGCGTCCCTGGTCCAGCAGTTCCACGATCCGCGTGATCGCAAGCATCTCATCCAGACCCGGTGGGGCGGTGTCCATGAGGTGCTCTATCACTTCCTGATCGAACTCGACGTGGATATGAGCCTGCGCCGAGAGGCGCTCAAAGACCCCCGCCACTTCATCGGCATAGAGTTGTTTTAATCGCGCGTATTCAGCTTCTGGATCGAGCTCGATCGCGCTCAGCCCGCGGCTCAGCCGCACCTCATCAGGTCCGATCTGATGATTGAGGCAGGCGGACAGTGAATGCGCCGGATCGATGGAAACAAGCAAAATCTCCTTGCCTTGCCACTCTTCGGCCAGTCGCAGTGCCGAGGCGCATGCCAGGGTTGTTTTCCCCACCCCGCCCTTGCCCGCAAACAACAGCAGCCGCATCGAGGAAGAGGGCAGGCAAGCCGGGTTTTCCACCGCAGCGAGAGACCCTAGAGCGGGAACAGGCGCAGGCGCACTCGCAGGGGCAAGCTGCTGCCATGCGTTTAGCGGCCGCAACTGCGCCCACAGGGAGCTCAGTCGCTCTGTGCCCCGCGCTTCTTCAAGGCACAAGGGGAGACCCCAGGGCTCATGGCCGGGAAAGGTCCGCTGGATGTCCGCGATCAACGCTGTTTGTGTCGCCACCCGCGCCGAGCAGAGCGGGCATTCAGGCCGAGAATGGAGCAGCCGATTAACCACCAGCTCGCGCACGGGAATCTGCAGCGAGGCCAATTCCTCCACCATCCGGCGCGTGACATGCACGCTGAGCCTCTCGGCCAGCAACACCGGCACGAAGCGACATTGCGCTGACGAATGAAGCAATGTCCACAGGTAGCGCAGGTCGGACGCCATCTCTTCCAGATAGATATCTGCTGCATCCTTGGCGTAACGTTTGCTGAACAACTTCACCATAAACCGATGCTTGGCTAGCATCGTATCCAGGACCAGCAGCCATTTGCGCATCAGCTCGGGCAGCGCGAGCAGCCGAAGCGTGTGGCCAGCCGGCGCCGTATCTACCACGATGCAGGTATAACGCTCTTCTTTGACCCATGCCACGATCTCCAGCAAGGCCATCATTTCATCCAGGCCCGGCATCGACAAGTCCAACAATTGAGCGATGTCAGCCTCATCCAGAAACGTGCCGCGCAGCGCGATAGTGCGTAGATGCTGGTGATGCCGCGTCCGAAACCGCGCCAGACTGCCCTGCGGGTCAATTTCCCGCAGCGTCAGGTTTTGACCCAACGCGCCGCCAGCCAGACAGTCACGCAGAGAATGGGCCGGGTCGGTGGACACCAGCAAGTACGAACGTGCGGGATGCTTCGCGGCCAAGTGGAGCGCAGCCGCAGCCGCACAGGTGGTTTTCCCCACCCCGCCCTTGCCGCCAAACAGCAGCAGACGCAAACCCTCGTCTCCAAGGAAACCAGGCAAGGAATGAGAGGTGCTAATCGTCACGGCTCAGCACCCTCGGATTCATCCATCTGCTCAGTCGCATCCGCTGTACCCTGATCGCGCTCCCAGATTTCATCGAGCCGGTCAAGCAGCACCTTCTCTTCAGCCGCAAACTGCTCATCCGTGAGATCCCCGACTTCGAGCTGCATGTAAAGCTCGCTCAGCGCGTGGGCGATGTTATCGGCCTCTCCGTCAATTTCCTGCTGCGCTACTTTGTGGACTTCCTTAAACACCCAAATCAGGCTGTTGAACGGCGCGAGCAGAATGTTATCGACGAGAAACATGGCTGCTCTTTATATTCAGCTCGATATGGACGAAATTGTGCGGAGCCCAAGGACCGTTGAAATCGAAAGCGAAGTTATTGTCGAATTGACCGGCCGCCGCCAACACGGTGTCTTCAAATGCTTTGAGGTCTTCGCGCTTGACTAGGCAGGCCAGATTCATCACCTCCAGATTATTGCGCGGCGGGTTGCGTTTGATCTCCACGCAGTGGGCACTCAGCACCGGCAGAACAGTTGCCGTATGGGTCTC
>NZ_JBDNGD010000047.1:0-2610 GCF_041689495.1 Halomonas sp.
CGCAGGGAATAATCAGTGAAACGAGTCAGGTGCATGGTGCACTCCCGGTGATAGCCGGTCTGGATGAGCCGCCACTCCCCTCGCGACAGCATCGGGCCGCGTCAGGACGAAGCCGGCGACGGTGCAGAATATCAGGGCGGTGGCACCAAGCAACCATGCCGCGGCCCCGCCCAGCCAGAGGATCAACCAGCTCAGCAGCAGGAAGGGGGTGGTCGGCAGGAGGGGCACCATCAGGCCGAGGGTTCCCAGGCCGACGCAGCCGTAGGCGAGGAAGCGCCAGGCGAGTCGGGATGTCATGAGCGTTCCTCCACCAACAACCGAACGTCATCATAGAGTATTTCATTAACCTGTTTCAGGCTGCCGTGGAATCGCCTAGGCTTTACGCAGGCAGTACCCCCATGCGGAGAGCCCGTGATGGAAGCCGAGCCCCTGATCAATGCGAGTTACAAGCGTGTTCTAGAACGCAAGGTCGATGGGCAGGGATTCTTTTCGGCCTTCTATGAGAATTTCATCGACGCCTCGCCGGACGTCGCGGCAAAGTTTCGCCATACCGACATGCCGCAACAACAATCCATGCTGAAGAAGGCCTTCTACCACCTGCTGGCGTTCTACGGATCGAACAATGCTATTACCTCCACCAGGTGGCGATCAGCCACAACCGTACGCACCTGGACATCTCTCCCGAGCTCCATGACATCTGGCTCGAGATCCTGATCGATACGGTTCGCCGTTTCGACGAGTGTTTCGATGCCGAGACCGAGCTGGCATGGCGCTTGGTGATGGCACCGGGCATCGTCTACATGAAGTTCCACTACGACCGGGGTGGCAGCAGTTCTTGACGCCTGACCGGAATGAGCCCCCTTTTTCTTGCAATCGGCTTTTCACAGAACCCAAGGAGGCCCCGTGGCCATTTCCAGCTTTGCCGACCTGCTCGACGAGGCACGTCGACAGCCCGAGCCACAGCGCCTGCTGTTCGTCTTCACCCGTGCCGAGCTGCCGGACCATCCCAGCGAGGAGCAGCGACGCCTCTTCGAGCAGGGCGAAGGCGGGGTGCTGACGCCGATGCTCTGTGTCGACAAGACCCCCAACGAGCTCACTGACATGGCGGGACTGGCGGCGGAGTCCCAATCGACCGGCGTCGACTGGGACATCGTCTTCGTGGCGGCCATGGCCGATCAGGGCTCGGAACTCGCGGAGCGTCACCTGGAGCGGATGGTGGAATCACTCAAGATGGGCACTATCGACCAGTTCCTGACCTTCGATCGGACGGGCGAGGGCGTGGGGTTCCAGTAACCCGAAGGCCCGATCTTTCTAGTACGCCCAGACAATCGCCATCAGCAGGCCCCAGGCCAGAATGCCGGCGGCCAACAAATAGGCACCCTGATAGTCGATCGACATGCCCTGGTCGTTGGCGACGGCATGGATCAGCCAGCCCATCAGGAAGAAAGTCAGCAATTCGGCAAGGAAGAGGATGGTGGTGATGAAGCGCCACTCCTTGTCGCCGAAGCCGGCCACGAAGGCATCACCATAATGCGTCCCGGCATAGTAGAGCATCACCGGCGGCAGCAGCGACATGGGCAATACAACCAGCCAGGCGAGGGCAGGAATGGAGAACCGGCGTTGCTGCAGTTCCTTCCATCCGGCGGTGCCCGTGAACGGCAGGCCGAGAATCATGGTGATATTCATTGGCATTCTCCTGTCTCTACTTCGGAGTAGGTCGGATCGACGGCATCGAGACATTCATATCATGCTATGATATTAATTGGTGGTCCCATGTCCAGTTGTCAAGAAGATCGCCATGTCACCCCACCGTCTCGATAGCACAGGCACTGACTCCTCCGTGCTGACCAAGCCGGATTTTGAACGCCTCTCGCACTTCCGCTATCAGCTCAATCGCTTCCTGCGCGACAGCGAGAGCTTCTGCCGTCGGCATGGCCTGACGCCGCTGCAGTACCAGCTGCTGCTTCACCTGCGTGGCTTCGAGGGTCGCGAGTGGGCCTCGGTCGGCGAACTGGCCGAGCGCCTACAGGCCAAGCATCATGGGACCGTGATGCTGATCGATCGTTGCGAAGAGCTGGGCCTGGTGGAGCGACGACCGGGTCGCCGGGATCGCCGTCGTATCGAGGTGCACCTGCTGACGAAAGGCACCCGCCTTGTCGAGGCAATCGCCGAGTTGCATCAGCCCGAACTGCGTCACCTTCAGGCAGAGTTCCGCCTGCCCGGCTGGCCAGACCTGTCGTGAATGGCGCCTCGGACTGACGTGCATCAATGCGCCTTTCGTCGATGCCTGGTCTGCTGTGGACTGTCTCGACAGCCACGCAACAGGGCGGCAGACGATTCGCCGAAAAGCGGTTCCGCCTGACCAGGAGTGACCATGAACGATAGCCATCACCAGGACTGGGATCCCCGCGCCGAGTCCGTCCTCGAGGACCAGCTTGCCGCCTACGATGCCATGCGAAGCCGCTGCCCGGTGGCCTTCAGCGACTACCTGCAATGGTCGCTGTTTCGCCACGCCGACGTGATGCGCGTGCTCGATGACCACGAGACCTTCAGCAATGCGGCCAGCCGCCACCTCTCCGTGCCCAATGCCATGGACCCGCCCGAGCACAC
>NZ_JBDNGD010000048.1:0-1741 GCF_041689495.1 Halomonas sp.
ATGGAGATGATCCCCTGGACGATGGCGGCATCTTGTTCGCTGGTCGACAGTTCATGGATGAAGCTGCGGTCGATCTTCACCTTGCCGATGGGCAGGTACTTGAGATAGCTCAGACTGGAAAAGCCGGTGCCGAAATCGTCGATGGACACACCGATCTGCATGCTGCGCAGTGCCTTGAGGATATCGATGGCCGTCTCGGTCCGGTTCATCAGTATGCCTTCGGTGAGTTCCAGTTCCAGCCGCGAGGGCGCCAGACCGATAGACTGGAGCGTGTGACACAGGCTGGACAGGAAGCTCGCACGATGGAACTGCAGCGGGGAGAGATTGACGGCCACCCTGACCTCACCGAGACCCTTTTCCGAGAGGCCGCACATGTCCCGGCAGGCCCTGTCGAGCACCCACTGACTGATGGGGATGATCTGGCCGGTCGATTCGGCCAGAGGGATGAAGTCCGCCGGGGAGATATAGCCTCTGCGCGGATGTGGCCAGCGCAGAAGGGCTTCCACCCCCGAGACTTCGCCGTCCCGGTCGATGAGTGGCTGATAGTGCAGCTCGAAGTGCTGCCCGTCGATGGCTTCCTGGAGGTCATTGCGCAGCGCCACCCGCTCCCCGACCTTGTCGGTGATCTCCGGAGTGAACCACTGGTAGGCGTTGCGGCCCTGCTGCTTGGCCTGGTACATGGCCATGTCGGCCTGCTGGATGAGCTCCCGGGGCTCGAGGATATCCTTATCACTGATGGCGATCCCCACGCTGCCGGTCAGGTAGAGCTCATGACCATCGATGCGGTAGGGACGTGCGATCAAGGGCAGCAGGCGCTCGACCAGTTGTGTGACCTGCATGTCCTGGTCGATATCGGGAACGAGCACCACAAACTCGTCGCCACCCAGCCTGGCCAGGGTATCACCGGCACGCATCGCCGATTGCATCCGCCGGGCCAGTTCCCTCAAGACCCTGTCGCCCACCGCATGACCCAGGCTGTCGTTGATAGGCTTGAAGTCATCGAGGTCGATGAACAACACGGCCAGTCGATACCCATGACGACGGGCCAGGGCAAAGTCATGATCCAGCCGATCTTCGAACAGGGCCCGATTGGCCAGTCCCGTCAGGGCATCGTGGCTGGCATGGTGGGCCAGTTGGGCCTCATAGGCCTTGTGCTCGGAGACATCGTGCTGCACCCCCACGAAGTGCGTTATAAGGCCTTCGGCGTCGGGGATGGGCGAGATATAGAGATCGTTCCAGAAGGGACTGCCATCCTTGCGATAATTGCGCAGGGTGATATGAACATCGTGTCGTTCGGACAAGGCGTCACGAATCGCTTCCAGTGCCTCGAGATCGGTGTCCTCACCCTGCAGGAAGCGACAGTTGCGTCCCAGCACCTCGTCCAGGGAATAGCCTGTCATCTTCACGAAGGTCGCGTTGGCATAGATGATCGGCAGGTCGGGTTGGGTGGCATCGGCAATGACCACGCCATTGATGCTGGCTTGCACGCCGCGTTCGAGAACGCGCAACCGTGTCTCGTTGCGGCGGCGCTCGGTGATGTCCTTGGCAATGCCATAGACACCCCTGACCACGCCATCGACCATGATCGGCAGGTTGAGGAGTTCCAGGGCGCGGCGCTCACCGTTGCTGACGATGATCTCGAGCTCGTAGTGGGAGCTCTCGCCGGCACGGGCGGCGTCGAAGAAGCCCTGGATCCGTGGCAGGTCCTCGGGCACCAGTAAGACGGCAAAATGCGCCCCGA
>NZ_JBDNGD010000049.1:0-10380 GCF_041689495.1 Halomonas sp.
CTACCGGCACGATGGAGTGCATCGCCGAGCGGTTCAGGCGCAGGTCGGTCTGGTGGTAGGCGTCGATCACCGGCTGGTCGTTCATCGCCGAGTGCACCGTGGTGGTCACGCCGTGTTCTATGCCCAGGGCCTCGTCGAGCACGGTGAGCACCGGGACCAGGCAGTTGGTGGTGCAGGAGGCCGCCGAGACGATGCGATGTTGCACGGCGAGGGTATGGTCGTTGATGCCGGTGACGATGGTGGCATCCACGTCGCTCTCCGCCGGCTGGGAGAACAGCAAGCGACCCGCTCCGGCGGCGAGGTGACGCTCGGCGGTGGCGCGGTCGCGGAAGCTGCCGGAGCACTCCAGCACCAGGTCTATGTCGAGTTCCCGCCAGGGAAGGTGGTCCGGTTCAGGGTCGGAAAGCACCCGGATGGGCTGACCGTTGACGATCAGTCGATCACCCTCTACCTCCACCCGACCGGGGAATCGGCCGTGGGTGGTGTCGTAGCGGGTCAGGTAGGCGATGTTGGCCAGGTCCGAGAGCTCGTTGATGGCCACCACTTCGAGCGCCGACTCGCCACGCTCGATGAGGGCGCGCAGCACGCTCTGGCCGATACGGCCGTAACCATTGATGGCGATGCGGTGGGCCATGGCGGTGGTGGTGTCTCCCCAAGCGGTGAATCGACTGCCGGGAATTCTATCCCATTTGCTGTCTAGAGGCCCAGCAGTCGCCAGGCCAGTGGGAGGAAGGAAGGATGGGAGCACTGAAGATGCCGGTCAGGCTCATGCCCAGGGAGGCGAAGGCACCGGCAGTGGGGCCGATCTCGAAGGCGCGGACGGTTCCGATCACATGGCCGTTCAAGCCCAGCACGAAGCCGAGGATCCGTGGGTCGCGGATCTTCATGGGGCGCGACAGCAACCCCACTAAGGCGGTGGTCATGACCCCGGTGACCAGCAGGCCCCCCATCATCAGCGGGATGACGCCGCCGAGTTGCTCGTTGATGCCCAGGGCAATGGGCGACGTGACCGCCTTGGGCGCCAGGGAGGCGAGGACATCAGGTGAGGCACCGAGCAACCAGGCCAGGCCCAGAGCGTCAGCGCCAGCAGGCCGACCACGCCTGGAGAGAACGGCAGGGATAGCCACCACACCAGGGCCTCCCCTAGAAGCAGGAAGCCGACCAGCCAGAGAAACCCGTTGAGTATCGGCATGAATATCCTTGTGAGACGAAGACAAAAAACCTCGCCTGGAGGTCTTGAAACGCGATATAGCGCTCCTATTTTGCAGATTGGAGGGCGCCTGTCAGCTTCCATCGGCTCCCTTGACCCTAACCTGCTGATGAAGGAGGTGAATGACATGTTTGCAGATTCGTCGTGAACGTTACCAGGGGGCCTTGCCCGCTCGATGGAGGGCGTATCTTTGCGCCTGCAGTGTCAAAGACAGTGTCAAAGAGGTGGGGTCTTCCGCTACCCTTGGGGGATGGTCCGCGACACCCATCAACGCAGGGCGTGGTCACGCCCTAACGAGAGGATAGCGAGATGACGGATATCGCCAAGCTGCTGGGCGAGGAGGCAGAGGATCTGCTGGGTCATGTCTGCACGGGTATTTCCCGGGATCACCTTCACCTGCCCGGGGCCGATTTCATCGACAGAGTCATGGTCGACAGTGATCGCCGGCCCAGTGTACTGCGTAACATGCAGGCGCTCTTCAATCACGGCCGTCTGGCGGGTAGCGGTTACCTCAGCTTCCTGCCCGTGGATCAGGGTGTCGAGCATTCCGCCGGGGCATCCTTCGCGCCCAACCCGATCTACTTCGACCCGAGCAACATCGTGGAATTGGCCATCGAGGGTGGTTGCAACGGTGTCGCCTCGACCCTGGGCGTTCTCGGCTCGGTGGCGAGGCGTTATGCCCACAGGATTCCGATGATACTCAAGCTCAATCACAACGAATCCCTGACCTATCCCGCCATCTACGACCAGACGTTGTTCGCCAAGGTCGAACAGGCCCACGAGATGGGCTGCGTGGCGGTGGGGGCGACCATCTACTATGGCTCGCCGGAAAGCCGTCGCCAGATCGTGGAGATCAGCGAGGCCTTCGAGCGGGCCCATCAGCTGGGCATGGTCACGGTGCTCTGGGCCTACCTGCGCAATGCCGCCTTCAAGAAGGACGGCACCGACTACCATGTGGCCTCGGACCTCACCGGCCAGGCGATCCACCTGGCCGCCACGATCAAGGCCGACATCGTCAAGCAGAAGCTGCCCGAGACCAACGGTGGCTACCCAGGTGTCGGGTTCGGGCATACCCATGACAAGGTCTACGATGAGCTGACCTCCGACCATCCCGTCGACCTGGCCCGCTATCAGGTCGCCAACTGCTACATGGGGCGTGCGGGATTGATCAACTCCGGGGGCGCCTCGAGTGGTGCCGGCGATCTGGCCCAGGCGGTGCGAACAGCGGTGATCAACAAGCGTGCCGGTGGCATGGGCCTGATCTCCGGCCGCAAGGCATTCCAGAAGCCGATGGCGGAGGGTGTTCAGCTGCTCAATGCCATCCAGGACGTCTATCTCTCCCGGGATGTCACCATCGCCTGACCCGCGCCGCAAGAATCGGATGATCCAGTGCGACACCTGAACGCAAGGGGCACGGCCAGTGGCCGTGCCCCTTGCTCATGGGACCCCGTGCTGGATCATCCGATGAGTTGCCTGGCCTTGGCCACGACATTTTCCACGGTGAAGCCGAAGTGCTTGAAGAGGTCGCCTGCCGGTGCGGATTCCCCGAACGTCTGCATGCCGATGACGCGGCCGCCCAGACCGACGTACTTGTACCAGAGATCGGGATGGCCGGCCTCGATGGCCAGGCGGGCGGTGACATCGGAGGGCAGGACACTCTCACGGTACTCGGCGTCCTGGCCGTCGAAACGATAGGTCGACGGCATGGATACCACCCGCACGGCACGGCCCTGCGACTCGAGCTCGGTAGCGGCGTCCATGGCCAGGCCGACCTCGGATCCGGTGGCGATCAGGATCAGCTCGGGTTTTCCCTCGCTGTCCTTCAGCACATAGCCCCCATTCTGGATGCTGGCCAGTTGCTGCTTGGTGCGTTCCTGGTGGGGCAGGCCCTGGCGGGACAGCACCAGGGCAGTGGGTCCGGAGTTGCGTTTGATGGCGGCATCCCAGGCGGCGGCGGTTTCGACGGCATCACAGGGGCGCCAGGTCGAGAGGTTGGGTGTGGAGCGCAGCGTGGTCAGTTGCTCGATGGGCTGGTGGGTGGGGCCATCCTCGCCCAGGCCGATGGAGTCATGGGTGAAGACATAGATTGCCCGATTGCCCATCAGCGCCGCCATGCGGACCGAGTTGCGCATGTATTCCATGAAGATCAGGAAGGTGGCGCCATAGGGGATGAAGCCCCCGTGGAGCACGATGCCGTTCATGATCGCCCCCATGCCGAACTCGCGCACTCCATAGTGCAGGTAGTTGCCGTCCGGAGAGCCCTCAGCGGGGTTGCTGGAAGAGCCCGGAGTGATGGCCTTGGCCCCCTTCCAGAAGGTCAGGTTCGAGGGCGCCAGATCGGCGCTGCCGCCCAACAGTTCGGGAAGCTGGGGCCCCAGTGTGTCGAGGCAGTTCAGGGAGGCCTTGCGCGAGGCGATGGATTCGCCCTTTTTCTGAGCCTGCTGGACCATCGCTTCACTGTGGAACTCGGTGGGAAGCAGGCATTTCTCCCGGCGCTGTAACTCCCGGGCCAGTTCCGGGTGGGCCTTCTGATAGCGTGCGAAGCGGGACTGCCAGTCATTCTGGAGGGCATGACCCTTCTCGCGGGCGTCCCAGCCCTGATAGACGGCCTCGGGGATATGGAAGGGCGCGTGGGGCCAGTCGAGCTGCTCTCGGGCAGCGGCGACCTCGTCATCGCCCAGGGGTGCGCCATGGGCCTCTTCCTTGCCCTGCTTGTTGGGGGCGCCAAAACCGATGACGGTCTTGCAGATGATCAGGCTGGGCTTGTCGTCCTGGCTCCTGGCCAGCTCGATGGCCGCCTTGATTTCCTCGGGATTGTGGCCATCCACCTTGGGTACCACATGCCAGCCATAGGCCTCGAAGCGCTTGGCCGTATCGTCGGTGAACCAGCCCTTGACCTCGCCGTCGATGGAGATGCCGTTGTCATCGTAGAAGACCACCAGCTTGCCGAGCTGCTGGGTACCGGCCAGGGAGCCGACCTCGTGGGAGATGCCTTCCATCAGGCAACCATCACCGACGAAGCACCAGGTATGGTGGTCGACCACGGCGTGGCCCGGTCGATTGAACTGGGCGGCAAGGGTCTTCTCGGCGATGGCCATGCCCACGGCATTGGCCAGTCCCTGGCCCAGCGGCCCGGTGGTGGTCTCGATGCCCGGGGCATAGCCGAATTCCGGGTGGCCGGCGGTCTTGGAATGCAACTGGCGGAAGTTCTGGAGTTCCTCCAGGCCCAGCTCGTAACCGGTCAGGTGGAGTACGGAATACAGCAGCATGGAGCCATGACCGTTGGAGAGCACGAAGCGATCACGATCGGGCCACTTCGGGTCTTCCGGATTATGCTTCAGGTAGTCATTCCACAGTACCTCGGCGATGTCGGCCATGCCCATGGGCGCTCCGGGGTGGCCTGACTTGGCCTTCTGGACGGCGTCCATGGACAGGGCGCGAATGGCGTTGGCCAGTTCGAATCGGGATGGCATGTGGTAGCTCTCCTCGGCTGCGGCAAAAAGATCGATTCAGGGCCTGCGGAAGCTGTCCGGGGTGCTTGACTGGCTGGCTGGAAGCGCCGCCACCTGTCGGGTGCGGGTGCAAAAACAGTCCTGTATTGTCGCCGACTTGCTCCGTCGCATCAAATCGCGGATGCCAGTGCGCATGTCAGCGTGTAGACTCTTCATCCCGAATATTGTCGTTATCCCTTGAAGGGTCAGGACGATGTCAAGGCGGCGCTTCGGCGCCTTGCCGATCCAAAGTAAGGTTGAGGAAGCCATGAGCGAATACTCCCTGTTTACCTCCGAATCCGTTTCCGAAGGGCACCCGGACAAGATCGCCGACCAGCTCTCCGATGCGGTACTCGATGCCGTCATCGCCAGGGACAAGCATGCCAGGGTGGCCTGCGAGACGCTGGTCAAGACGGGGGTGGCCATTATCGCCGGCGAGATCACCACCTCCGCCTGGGTGGACCTGGAAGACCTGGTCCGCCGGGTCATCCTGGATATCGGCTATACCTCCTCGGATGTCGGCTTCGATGGCCAGACCTGCGGTGTGCTCAACCTGATCGGCAAGCAGAGTGTCGATATCGCACAGGGAGTCGACCGTGACGAGCCCGAGGATCAGGGCGCCGGTGATCAGGGGCTGATGTTCGGCTATGCCACCAACGAGACCGACTCCTACATGCCGGCGCCGATCCACTATGCCCATCGGCTGGTGGAGCGCCAGTCGGAACTGCGCAAGCAGGGGCTCCTCCCCTGGCTGCGTCCCGATGCCAAGAGCCAGGTCACCTTTCGCTATGATGTGAGCGGCAAGCCCAGTGGCGTCGATGCGGTGGTCCTCTCGACCCAGCATGACCCGAGCATCGACCAGCGGGAACTGCGCAAGATTGTCAGGCATGAGATCATCGAACAGATCCTGCCCGGTGAATGGCTGACCGAGAGCACCAAGTATCATATCAATCCGACCGGGAAATTCGTCATCGGCGGCCCCGTCGGCGATTGTGGCCTCACGGGTCGAAAGATCATCGTCGATACCTATGGCGGTATGGCTCGCCATGGCGGCGGCGCCTTCTCCGGCAAGGATCCCTCCAAGGTCGATCGCAGCGCCGCCTACGCCGGGCGCTACGTGGCCAAGAACCTGGTCGCCGCCGGTCTGGCCGACAAGTGCGAGATTCAGGTGTCCTATGCCATCGGCGTGGCCGAGCCTACCTCGCTGTCGATCAACACCTTCGGTACCGGGCGGATCGATGATGAACGCATCATCGCCCTGATTCGCGAGCACTTCGACCTGCGGCCCAACGCTATCATTCATATGCTCGACCTGCTGCACCCCATGTATCAGCTGACCGCCTCCTATGGCCACTTCGGTCGTGAGCCCTTCGAGCACACCTATAGCTGGACAGATTCCCGGGGCAAGGCACAAAGCGAAACCTTCACGGCCTTCCCCTGGGAGAAGACGGATCGGGCGGAAGCCTTGCGCCGGGCCGCCGGTCTCTAGGACCTCGGGTATCGGTTTGCAGGATCCGGCAAGGCCGGGAACTAAATGCGGTGCAGGTTGTTATGATCTGCATCGGTTGGACAAGACGTTACGGTTGAGTTGCTGCTGTTCGAGGGGCGCTGCAGTGCTTGTTCCTTGGCTGGGTTGCCAGGAGGAGCACGAGGCTCGGACAGAGTGGAATACAGGCAACGGCGCCCATTCCCTGGAATGGAGTAGAACCATGAGCCAACTGGCTTCCATGACCGTCATCACTGAAGACTTCAAGGTCGCTGACATCACCCTGGCCGATTGGGGCCGTCGCGAGATCCGCATCGCCGAGACCGAGATGCCGGCCCTGATGAAGATCCGCGACAAGTATCACGCCGAGCAGCCCCTGAAGGGCGCGCGGATCGCCGGTTGTATCCACATGACCATCCAGACCGCCGTGCTGATCGAGACGCTGATCGACCTTGGGGCCTCGGTGCGCTGGTCGTCCTGCAACATCTTCTCCACCCAGGATCAGGCCGCCGCCGCGATTGCCGCCGCCGATATCCCGGTGTTCGCCTGGAAGGGCGAGACCGATGAGGAGTTCTGGTGGTGCATCGAACAGACGGTGGAAGGCCCCGATGGCTGGACACCCAATATGGTTCTCGACGATGGGGGCGACCTGACGGCGCTTATGCATGAAAAGCATCCGGAATTGCTGGGTGCCATCCACGGGATTTCCGAGGAGACCACTACGGGCGTTCACCGCCTGCAGGAAATGCTGCGCGACGGCATCCTCAAGATTCCGGCAATCAATGTCAATGACGCCGTGACCAAGTCGAAGAACGACAACAAGTACGGTTGTCGCCATTCATTGAACGATGCCATCAAGCGTGGTATCGATCACCTCCTCGCCGGCAAGCAGGCGTTGGTGGTGGGCTATGGCGATGTCGGCAAGGGCTCGGCGGCTTCCCTTCGCCAGGAAGGCATGATCGTCAAGGTCACCGAGATCGACCCGATCTGTGCCATGCAGGCCTGCATGGATGGCTTCGAGGTGGTTTCTGCCTATGCCGATGGTGTCAACCGGGGAATCGACAGCATCGATCGCGCCCTGTTCCAGAAGATCGACCTGGTGGTGACCTGTACCGGCAATGTTGATGCCTGCGATGCCGCCATGCTGCAGTCGCTGAAGAAGGGCGCCGTGGTCTGCAACATCGGTCACTTCGACAACGAGATCGATACCGCCCACATGCGTCGCCAGTGGCACTGGGAAGAAATCAAGCCTCAGGTGCACAAGGTCTACCGCGACAGCACGCCAGGCAACTTCGACCCCGAAAGTGGCGATTACCTGATCCTGCTCTCCGAAGGGCGCCTGGTGAACCTGGGCAACGCCACGGGTCATCCGTCGCGGATCATGGATGGCTCCTTCGCCAACCAGGTGCTGGCGCAGATCCATCTCTTCCAGCAGGGCTTTGCTGACCTGCCAGGCCACCAGCAACAGGCGGCGCTGTGCGTCACCTTGCTGCCGCGCCACCTCGACGAAGAAGTGGCCCGCTACATGGTGGAGGGTTTCGGTGGGGTCATCACACGCATGACGGGGGATCAGGCCGATTACACCGGGGTGCCGGTGGAAGGGCCCTTCAAGCCGGATGCCTACCGCTACTGAGTCCCGTGGTCAGGCATGTAGGTCGGATAAGCCGAAGGCGCATCCGGCGTCATGTCCTGGTCAGTCTCATAGCCCGGCCAGCCGCATCATGCCCGTCAGGTAGAGCGGGATCACCAGAGGGGCGGCCAGGGTGGTGATCAGCACCGCCAGGGCGCCCTTCCCGGGGGCGATGCCGAGTTCCATGGCCACCACCACCACGTTGGCGGCCATCGGGACCACCCCGACCAGCAGCAGCGCCACCACCAGTTCGGCGGGCACCTCGAAGAGTGCCTGGAGACCGGCGACCGCGCCCAGGGCCAGCATTGGCCAGAGGCCGTAGCGGATCGCCACGCAGGCGCCGATGAAACGCCCGTCGACTTCCCTGATCGATACCCGACCCAATGTCATGCCGATGATCATCATGCCCAACAGGGTATAGGTCGCCGGAAACACGGCCATGCCATCGATTACCGCAGCCGGTATTTCCACGCCAAGGCCGCTGGCCATCAGCGCCGCGAGGAAGGCATAGACGAGCGGCAAGCGAAGGATCTTCACCAGGCTCTGGCGTGCCGAGAACTGTCCGCGAGCGCTCAGATAGAAGCCCACGGTGAACTCGTAGAGGGTCACCCCCAGCACGCAGAACAGGTAGAAGGTGACGCCTTTGGGCGGCAGCAGCACCATGGCCACCGGCAGGCCGAAATAGCCGGTGTTACCCGTGCCCGAGGAAAAGGCCAGCACGGCACTCTCCTCCGGGGCGAAGAAATGACGTGCCAGGCGGTGGAAGATCAGGGCGACCAGGCTGGAGGCGGTGAACAAGGCGAGGGTGAGCAGCAGGTAACTCGGGGTGGGGCCACCGAGTGTCAGGGCGCGGAAGAAGGTAAGCGGGGCGATCAGGTAGATCAGCAGGGTGGCAATGGGACGCGGGTCGATGGCCAGGCGCCGACTGGCCAGCCAACCCAGGGCGACGAAGGCCAGCAGGGTCCAGAGCGGTCCCATCAGGGTATCGGGTTCGATGGCGGTCATCTGACGTCCTTGTGTCAAATCAGGGGTCACCGGAAGGAGATCACGCTGTGGTCGCGGCAACGTGAAGCAGATCGATACAGCATGACGGAACTTTCATTGGTCGTCCCCCCCAAGTGCCGCCACAATACCGTCAAAATGCATGATTTTCATGAGGTGATTCGATGAGTACGCAGGACCATCCGCTGAGCATCAGCTTCGAATTCTTTCCCCCTAATACCGATGCCGGACGGGACAAGCTGAACGGGGTCCGTGATGCCCTGGCCGAGCGCAAGCCACGCTTCTTCTCGGTGACCTACGGTGCTGGCGGTTCCACCCAGGATCGAACCCTGCAGACGGTTCGCCAGGTACGCCGGTCAGGCATCACCACGGCCCCGCATCTCTCCTGCATCGGTAGCGAGAAGGCCAACCTGCGGGACTTGCTCGCACGCTACCGCGAGGAGGGAATCGACAGCCTGGTGGCCCTGCGCGGTGACCTGCCCTCGGGCATGGGTGGCATCGGTGAGCTGCGCTATGCCAATGAGCTCGTCGAATTCATCCGCGAGGAGGCCGGTGACCACTTCGAGATCGCCGTGGCGGCCTATCCCGAGAGCCATCCCCAGGCGCCTAACCTGGACAGGGACCTGGAGAACTTCGCCCGCAAGATAAAGGCCGGGGCAAACCTCGCCATCACTCAGTATTTCTTCAATGCCGACGCCTATTTCCATTTCGTCGACAGGGCCCGGGCGCTCGGTGTCGAGGCGCCCATCGTGCCCGGGATCATGCCGATCACCAACTATGCCAAGCTGGCGCGTTTCTCGGATGCCTGTGGGGCCGAGATCCCGCGCTGGATACGCAAGCAGCTCGAGGCCTATGGCGACGACAGCGAAGCCATCGCCGCCTTCGGTGAAGATACCGTGTCGCGACTCTGCCAGCGACTGCTTGATGGCGGGGCACCGGGCATCCACTTCTATACCCTCAACCAGGCCGCGCCGACACTCAGGATCTTGGATAATATCTCCGCCTGAGAGGCTCCTCGCCGGTCATCATGATCCGCCCATGCAAGGAGCCCCGCCATTGGCGGGGCTCCTCGTCGCGGTTACGGACGGCTGTGGCCGCTGTTGGCATCAGCCCGAGGCGGGCGCGCTGGCCTTGCCATGCAGCCGACGCTGCATCATGAAGATGGCAACGCCGATCGCCAGGCCGGCGAGGTCGGTATAGATGCCGCCATAGATCATGAATATCGCCCCGATCAGCATGAGGATACGTGTCCAGGCCTTCACGGGCCCGAAGAACCAGGCCTGTACCATCCCGGACAGCAGCACGATACCCAGGGTGGCGGTGACCCCTACCCGCAGGATCTGTATCCAGGAACCTTCCATCAGCATGGCTGGGCTATAGAAGAACATGAAGGGGACGATGAAGGCCGCCAGACCGATCTTGAACGACGCCACCGAGGTTCCCATGGCGTTGGCACCGGAGATGCCCGCTGCCGCATAGGAGGCCAGGGCCACCGGCGGGGTGATCGCCGAGACCACGGCGAAGTAGAAGACGAAGAAGTGTGCCACCAGGGGCTGGATGC